>JBDSHC010000156.1:0-55897 GCA_039918675.1 Devosia sp. | reverse complement strand
GCGGGGTGGGGTGGGGGGTGGGGGCCGCATGCACTGACGCCGGCGCACTCTGCCCCCCTCCCCGTCCCTCCCCCGCAAGGGGGGAGGGTGCGCAGGAACCGCGATCTGGGTGTCGCCCATGCTCTATGACATCCGCCTCGAGCTCCATTACGACTATGAGGGGTTCGTGCATGGCGATCGCCATCTGGTGCGTGTGGCGCCGGCTTCGATCCCCGGAGTCCAGCGGGTCATCGCCTCCTCGATCTCGTTCGATCCGCGGCCCGATACCGAAACGACGTTCGTCGATTTCTTCGGCAATCTCGTCACGACGATTTCCTATATCGGCTATCATGATCGGCTCGACGTACGGCTTAGCGCCCGCGTCGGTGTCGAGGACGAACACGCGCCGGCGGATCTCTCACCCGATCTTGCAGGGTTGCAGCGTGAGCTTGCTTCGCTCTGGACGCTGGATGCAAACTCCCCGCATCACTTCCTTTCGCCCTCACCACGCATCGCGCTCTCAAGACAGATTACCGAATATGCGCGCGCCAGCGTCAACCGGACGACGTCGGTGCGGGCCGCAGCCATGGATTTCTGTCTCTCGATCCATCGCGACTTTCAGTATGACAAGGACTCGACCGACGTCGACACGGCGCCGCTGGAAGCGTTCAATCTGAAGAAGGGCGTCTGCCAGGACTTTGTCCACGTGATGATCGCCGGCCTCCGCGGCGTCGGCATTCCAGCCGCCTATGTGTCGGGCTTCCTGCGTACCATCCCCCCCAAGGGCAAACCGCGCCTCGAAGGCGCCGATGCGATGCATGCCTGGGTGCGGGTGTGGTGCGGTGCGCATGATGGCTGGCTGGAGTTCGACCCCACCAATGCCATGCTGGCGGGGGGCGACCACATCACCATCGGGCATGGCCGCGACTACGCCGATATCTCCCCGATCGTGGGTGTGTTGCGCACCTCGGGCAATCACGAGACCAAGCAGTCGGTCGATGTGATCCGGGTCGAGTAGGGCGAATAGCGAATAGCCAGTAGCGAATAGGGGAAGTCCCGCCGCTGCTTCGCTAGCCCTTCTCTATTCGCCACTCGCTATTCGCTATTCGCCCTCTTCCCCATTGGAACCAACTTCGCGCGAGCCCCGTTGTTTGGCCAGCGCAGTCACGCGCTGTCCAAGCACAGACCGGCCCTCCTCCCTGCTGGTTAGAGACCCAAGGATCAATGCGATGACACATGTGGAAATCACCGCTCTCGAGCATGCCGGTCGCTCGGCCATGGCGTGGTCGCCGGAAGGCTATGACGGGAAGGTGCATTTCGGCGCTGTACTGGGTGCGATGATCCCGGCAATCGGCATTATGGCCGCCGCCTTCACCGTGCTCTTCATTGTCTTCTAAGAACGCGAAGCGTCAGGAGAGCCTCACATGCTCAGTACTGTTCTCATTGTAGTTCTCATCGTTTTGCTGATCGGCGCTGTACCGAATTGGGGGTACTCCCGCTCCTGGGGATATTTCCCATCGGGTATTCTCGGCGTCGTGCTCGTGATCGTCATCATCCTAGTGTTGATGAAAATGATCTGAGCCACGCGGGCCTGAGGTCGCCCCCCTCTCGGTCCGCTAATCACCCCGGTTCGCCCCCCGCGAACCGGGGTGTTTCGTTTGGAACGCCTGAGCGGCTGGAGCGTTGTTCCGCCAAATCAAACCAGGAGCACTGACCATGGCTGAAGCTACCGAAACCTCCCCCGCCCGAGCTGCCGCAAACGGCGCCACTCGCCCGCGCCGATCAACCCGTGCCAGCGTTCGCGCCAACAGCGACGATCTCGAAGCCCAGGTTGCGCAGCTGCAGAAAGACATCAAAGCCATCACCGGCACGCTAGGCCATCTCGGTGAATCCGCAGTGGGCGAAGTCCGCTCGACCGCCAAAGCTCGCGCCGCCGAAATCCGCGGCAAGGGTGAAGAAATGATCGAGAGCGCGCAGGATGAATTCGGCGCGTTCGAAAAGCAGATCAAGGACACCATCCGCGAAAAGCCGCTGACTGCGGTCCTTGGTGCTCTGGCCGTGGGTTTCGTCCTCGCGGTCGTGACCCGGTAACATCATGCTCGCATTGCTGGCGCCTCTCACCGCGCTGCTGGGCACCGAAATATCGACCCTCAAACAACGCCTGGAACGTCAGGCGTTGTTTTGGGGCTTGATCGGCATCTTGGGCCTGGTTGCGGTCGTTTTTCTGCTCGTTGCGGTCAACAATGCTTTGACCTTTGCGGTCGGCCCCGTCGTCGCGCCACTGATCATTGCGGGCGCCGCACTGCTGATCGGTGTCGTGGTCTTTCTGATCTTCCAGTTCCGCGAAAGCGTCGCCCGTCATCGGGAAGCGGAGCGGCAGCACAATGCCGAAGTCACTGCATTGCTCACGACGGCTGCGATCACAGCGATCCCCCTGATCCTTCCGACACTGCGGAAGGTTGGATTACCCGCCGGCGGCGCCGCGGCAGCGATATTTTCGCTTATGCGATCCAATTCCCTCAAGCGCGATTGAGGAACCTCGATTGCACTTTTGCGTTGATAAAAAGGGCCCGGCGCTAACCCGCGCATGGCCGAGACCAACCGCGAGGATGTGCCATGTCTCATATCAAACGGCGGATCGTGACTATCCTTAAGGACGAACAGTTGGACCATACCGAAAAGGTTGAGGTCCTGCGCCAGCTTGAAGCCGACTCGCTCAGCAAGGAGCGCAGTGCGACAGAGGGGATGACCCCGATCGATGGCGACGATGGCGAGGACCTGAAGGCCATCGAACAGGCCCTGCGCAAGATGGGCCAGCAGCCTGTTGAAGGCGGGGCGGCCAGCCTCTAGTACAGCCACACAGCGAAACCATTTGGAGCCCTGCCCGGTGATCCCGGGCGGGGCTTTCTCATGCAGGGGTAAGTGTTGCGTCGATCGTCTCGGCCGGCGCCTCTACTGCGGCCTTGGGCATTACCACCTTGAGCGCGCCCGGATGAATCTTGAGGGCGACGGTGTCGGCCAGCTTCACCAGCTCGCCATCGATGACCGCCATGGCGCCGCTCTTCTTGCGGGGGAAACGGATCGTGACCTCGCGCGCCTCGCGATCCATGATTTCGGGCAGGCTCTTCCACTTGCCGCGAAGCAGCCCGAGGCTGAGCTTGGCGACGATCGCAGGGGTAAGCGGCGCGATGATGTAGATCCCGAGCACGCCCGCATCGAGCCGCTCGGCATGCGGCAAGGCACCCTCGAGCGGATTGTTCGACACCGAAATGCCGGCGGTGCGCCGATGCTCCACACCGCGCGGCGTGGTGAGATCGGCGTTGAAGTTCGGCGCCTTGCTGATGGCACCGACGAAGGCCCGCGCCGATGCGACCATTTTGCCGATGCGGCTGCGATAGGTCAGCGACTCGCGCAGCTTCACCAGTTTGGGGTGGATGCCCACCGAGAACTGATGGACGAACGGACGGCCATTAGCAGTGGCGATATCGATGTCCTTGATCGCGCCAGTAGCGATCGCTTCGAGCGCCGTCACAGTGTTGAGCGGCATCTGGAGGCTGCGCGCGAACAGATTCATCGTGCCCGCGGGCACAACAGCCAGCGGCACGCCGCGTTCGTAAGCGATGGCAGCGGCCGCCGAGATGGTGCCGTCGCCGCCGCCGGCGAGGAGAATCTCGGCGTCCTTGGCGGCGCGCTTGAGCTCGGCGATCAGATCCTTGCCCTCGACCACGCGCACGTCGAGTTCGTGACCCGCGGCGGTGAATATCGCGACCGCCCGCGCGGAATAGTCCGCCATGTCGGTGGTCTTGAAGGTTCCGCCGTCGCGATTGAAGACGCCGATGACGCGCATGATGTGACTGATGCCCCAGTTCGATCAAAGCAACGGCGGCAGGGCGCCGAGGTTCCCTAGATCAACGGACGCAGCCGCTCCGGCAGGCCGTCCCAGGCGGCGAGTTCCATCAGACCTTCGGGGTCCAGCACCTCGCACACCCTGTCGTGCCAGCGGATCAGTTTCTGCTCGGCGAGCTTCTTGAGCGTCTTGTTGGTATGGACGATCGACAGGCCGAGCGTGTCGGCGACGTGCTGCTGGCTGATCGGGATCAGCAGTGCCTTCTGTCCAGTAAGCCCAACAGAGGCGGCCCGCTGATAGAGGAAGGCCACGAGATAGGCAGCCCGCTCGATGGCGCTGCGTCGGCCGATGCTTAGCAGATTCTCGTCGAGCATCCGCTCTTCGCGCGAGGCGAGCCAGGTGATGTCGAAGCCGAGGCCGGGCTGGCTGCGAAACAACTCGCTCATGCGGTCGCGCTGGAAGACGCAGAGCACGACCGGCGAGAGCGCCTCGATCGAATGCTCCATCGTGCCGATGACCGAGCCCTGGAGGCCAATCAGATCGCCGGGCAGGCAATAGTTGAGGATCTGGCGGCGGCCATCCTCAAGCGTTTTGTAACGGAAGGCCCAGCCGCTGAGGATGGTGAAGAGCTGCGCGCTATGCGCCCCTTCCGCGAGGATCATCGCGCCAGCTTCTGCAACCAGCTCGCCGCGCTTGAAATTGGAGACGAATTTCAGCTCCTCGGGCGTGAACGCACGGAACTGCGTCATGGCGCGGAGCGGACAATGCTCACAAGGGACACGTCGAGTGGATACGGGCAGGAAATCGCTCACAGCTCTGGGGACCTCGACCATCTACCCGTGTGTGGCTGAACGCCACGGCTAAGTTGCTGGTTGCACGGTGTGCGGGATGTCTTTTTTAAATGACGATTCAGGTCGCGCCCGGTCATTTCGGCCCTCAAGACGAGGGATTTCATGCTGTCGGGCAAGTGCATACTGATCGTCGAGGAGGTGTTCCTCATCGCTCTCGACATCCAGCGGGTGGTCGAGGAGGCAAATGCCGCGCAGACGGTTTTGGCGCGGAACTTCGCCGAGGCCGAGGCGCTGGCGGACCGGTTCGGTGAGTTCGATCTGGCGATTATCAACCCGCCGGTCGGGGGAAGTGCGGATGCCGATATCGCTGCCCGGCTGGCGGGCGGATGCCGGGCGATCGTGGTGTGCACCGCGGCGCGGCTGTCGCTGGAGGGTACGGCGCTTTCGGACGCGCGGATGCTCACCAAGCCCTTCGCAGACAAGGATTTGCTCCTTGCCTGCGAGGAGGCGCTTGGGAACTAGTTGGGCTAGAGGCTCTGTGTGGTGACCTGGGCGGACACGGCGTCGGGGCCGTAATCGGCCTCACCGGCAATGCCGAGAACGTCCTGGAGGCGCGTGCGGGCCCGACTGACGCGGCTCTTCATGGTGCCCACCGCGCAGTGGCAGATTTCGGCAGCTTCCTCGTAGGAAAAGCCCGAGGCACCGATGAGCACTATCGCTTCGCGCTGGTCCGGCGGCAGGCCATCGAGGGCTTTTTTGAAGTCAGCCATGTCGAGGATACCGTATTGCGACGGATGCACCGACAGGCGCTCGGTGAATGCACCGTCGCTATCCTGCACTTCGCGTCCGCGCTTGCGCATCTGGCTGTAGAATTCGTTTCGAAGGATCGTGAACAGCCACGCCTTGATGTTGGTGCCCATCTGGAAGCTGTCCTGCTTCGCCCAGGCCTTCATCATGGTGTCCTGCACGAGATCGTCCGCCTTGTCGTGGCGGCCGCTCAACGAGACGGCGAAGGCGCGCAGTGACGGCAGCGTGGCCAGAAGCTCGCGCTTAAACGACGGCGTTTCCTGCACTTCAGCCGCCCTTCCGCTTGCCGGCCTGTTCGACCTCGTCCAGTTTCTCAAGCAAATCCAGAAACTTATCCGGAATAGGCTGATCCTGGACGGCGCCGTAGAAGGCCCGAAGCTTGGCGCCAATATCGGAATTGGAGCCCAGACCGTCATCGGTGCGCCGCGATCGCGGTACACTCATGTCATTCATCTTGGTTTTGTCTTTCACTACGGGACCTTGAAGCAGAGTGACGCTAAGCTCTGACGTGCTAGCATAAATGAGCAAACATTCTAAAAGTTCCGCGGCATCGGAACGAATTCGACTCTGGGTCGTTGCGTGTGCTGGTTAGGTTACCAAGCGTCAAAGGGAGCGAATAATGTCTCTGTCGATGCGGATTGCTCCGCACCTGCCGTATTTGCGGCGTTTTTCTCGCGCGGCAACGGGATCGCAGACTTCGGGTGATGCCTATGTGGCAGCGACGCTCGAAGCACTGATCGCCGATGTCTCCATCTTCCCAGAGTCGTCGAGCGACCGCATTTCGCTCTACCAGTTGTTTTCCAAGCTGTTTTCATCCTCGGCCGTGACGGTACCGACGCCGCAGCCGCACTTTGTGTGGGAACAGCGCACGGCGCGAAACCTCTCCAATCTGGCCCCGCGGCAGCGTCAGGCGTTCCTGCTGGTTTCGGTCGAAGGCTTCACCAACGATCAGGCGGCCGAAATCCTCGACGTTTCTGACGAGGAATTTACCCAGCTTCTCGCCGAAGCCTCCCGCGAAATCTCGCGTCAGGTAGCGACCGAAATCCTGATCATTGAGGATGAACCCCTGATCGCCATGGACATCGAACAGATGGTCGAGTCTTTGGGCCACAAAGTCGTCGGCATCGCCCGCACCCACAAGGAAGCGGTGGCGCTGTACGGCAAGACCATGCCTAAGATGATCCTTGCCGATATCCAGCTTGCCGATGGCTCGTCGGGTATCGACGCCGTCAACGACATCCTCTCGACCGAAGCTTTGCCAGTGATCTTCATTACCGCCTTCCCTGAGCGGCTTCTGACGGGCGAACGGCCGGAGCCGACGTTCCTTGTCACCAAGCCATTCAATCCTGACATGGTGAAGGCATTGATCAGCCAGGCCCTCTTCTTCGACGAGGGTTCGCGCGCCGCGGCGTAACAGCGGTCATTTCTCTTCTTTGCACTCTAGGGCGGTCCCTGCGGGCCGCCCTTTCTGTTTGGGCTTGCACGGCGGATCGCTTTGGTCTTCACGTCACGCATGATGACCGACGCGTTGCTCCGCCCGCCGCTGATCGAACTGGACGCCATCCACAAAGCGTTTGGCGGCACTGGGGTGCTGAAGGGCATATCGATGCGCGCCGACGAGGGCGAAGTCGTTGCGCTGATCGGCTCGTCCGGCTCGGGCAAGTCGACCCTGCTCCGCTGCATCAACATGCTCGAAGTGCCTGACAGTGGCACAGTCCGGATTGGCGGCGAGACGATCGCGCTGGCCGGCGCACCACCCCACCGACACATCGCGGACGAAGCGCAGATCCGGCGCATTCGCTCCGGCATCGGCATGGTGTTCCAGCAGTTCAATCTGTGGAGCCACATGACGGTGCTGCAGAACGTAATCGAAGCTCCGGTCCGGGTGCAAAAGCGCGAGCGCGGCGAAGTGCGGGCCGAAGCGATGGAGATGCTGGCCAAGGTCGGCATCGCGGAAAAGGCTGACGCCTATCCGGCGCAACTATCCGGTGGCCAGCAGCAGCGGGCGGCAATTGCACGGGCGCTCTGCGTCAATCCCCGAGTGATGCTGTTCGACGAACCGACCTCCGCGCTCGACCCCGAACTTGAAGCCGAAGTGCTGCGGGTCATCCGGCTGCTGGCGGATGAGGGGCGCACTATGATCCTCGTGACCCATGACATGGACTTTGCCCGCACTGTGGCGAGCCGCGCCATTTTTCTGCATCAGGGGCTGATTGAGGAGGAGGGGCTGGTCAGCGACGTCTTCGGCGCCACGAAATCGGGCAGGCTGCGCCAGTTCCTTAACGCATCCACGCAGGGTTGAATTGACGGGCGCGCGGTTTGCGCTATTGCGTACCGTCAGAGCCGGAAACGGCATGAAGCAGTGGAGACACGCAATGAACCGGCTAATTCTTGCCGCGGCGGCGG
Source organism: Devosia sp. (assembly GCA_039918675.1). Taxonomy (GTDB): domain Bacteria; phylum Pseudomonadota; class Alphaproteobacteria; order Rhizobiales; family Devosiaceae; genus Devosia_A. The sequence continues at coordinate 48,067 of JBDSHC010000156.1, read as the reverse complement.
TGACGACGCTGACCTTCGGCGCCCACGCCGAAACAGTGAAACTCGCGACCGAAGGCGCCTACGCGCCGTTCAACTATGTCGATGACAACGGCAATGTCGGTGGCTTCGACGTCGATCTGGGCAATGAGCTTTGCAGGCGCGCCGCGCTCGAATGCACCTGGGTCGTCAATGAATGGGACACCCTGATCCCCAATCTGATCGCCGGCAATTACGACGGCATCCTTGCCGACATGACGATCACCGATGAGCGCAAGCAGACCATCGATTTCTCCGATGCCTACTTCCCGCCCGATCCGTCGACCTATGCATCCGCCGCTGGAACGACCTTCGACTACGATACGCTGAAGGGTCTGAAGATCGGCGCGCAGTCGGGCACCATCCAGGCGACTTGGCTCGACCAGAACCTTAAGGACGGCAACACGCTGCTGACCTTTGCGACGGTGGATCAGGCGATCGCCGATCTGCTCGCGGGCAATCTCAATCTCGTGCTCGCAGAAGGCTCGTATGTCGGCGAGCAGGTCGCTGGTTCGAACGGTTCGCTCAAGGCCGACGGCCCCGACGTCCCGATCGGCGAAGGTGCGGGCATCGGCCTCCGCAAGGCCGACACTGCGCTCAAGGACAAATTCAACGCCGCGCTGCAGGCCGCCAAGGCCGATGGCTGGGTGGATGCGCTGATCGTCAAATACTTCCCCGATCTGGGCGAGGGCCCGTTCTTCAAGAAGTGACGACAGGCGGGCGGGCAAATCCCGCCCGCTGCATTTGACGAGGCCGGTGGGGGCGCCGCGTGCTGGTTCAGTATCTGCCACAGGGACTGCAGGACGCGCTGGGACCGGATCTCGTGTTCTGGCTCGGCTACCTCACCAACGGCAAGCATCTGAGCTGGTATGCCAGCGTGCAGTTCACGCTGTTCGCCGCGCTGCTCGGCGGCGTCGTCGCTTTGTGCCTGGGGCTGCTGGCGGCGGCCGCGCGCAATAGCGGATCTTGGCCGCTGCGGCTCGTGGCGGCGGGCTACATCAACATCGTCCGCGGCGTACCGGATGTCCTGTTCTTCCTGTTTTTTCCGCTCGCCTTCGAACAGGCCGTCGAGTGGATATGGGCCGCACAAATCTGCACGCCCGAAACACTGGCGCTGAACACCGGCCAATGGCCGCCCTGCGACGACGCCAATTGGCGGCTGACGATGCCCGAATATCTGTTGCTGGCGAGCGTCTCGCTCGGCATCGTCTATGGTGCTTTCGCCGCCAATGTCATCGCTGGCGCCTTGCGCGCAGTTCCCCACGGTCAGCTCGAGGCGGCTCGCGCCTATGGCCTGTCGCGCTCGCAGGTGCTGCGCCGCGTCCACATAAGGCAGATGTGGATCTATGCCCTGCCCGGCCTCAGCAATGTGTGGATGTCTCTGATTAAGGCGACCTCGCTGCTATCGCTGCTGCAGATCGCGGACTTCGTGACCTGGGCCCGCCGCCTCGGCGCCGCCAACTTCTCCGCCGTCTCTGGCCTCGTCCATGAGGACTGGCGCTGGCGCTATTACTTCGTGCTGCTGGTGTTCTACATCCTCGTGACCTTCGTCTCCGAGAAACTGTTCGCGACCCTCATCCGACGCGCCGCCCACGGCGTGCCGGTCGCGACGGGAGATGTCGCATGAGTGCGTTGGTCAACGAGATCGTTCGGCTCTTCGCCCCGGCGCTGTTCAACATTTACTTCGCGCTGGCCGCGATCCCCGCTGGCTTCGTGCTGGCGATATTCCTTGCGCTCGGCAAAGCATCGTCCAACCCGATCGTGGGCCGCCTGAGCCGCGCGTATATCTACTTCTTCCGCGGTTCGCCCTTCTTCATCCAGCTCTTCGCCTTCTACTCGCTGATGCTGGCCTTCAACATTTCGATTTGGAAGCCGCTGGGCATCGACGGCTTTGTGCTGCACCCGCTATTTCTCGGTCCGGCGATCCTCGCGCTCAATACCACCGCTTACACTGCCGAGATCTTCTACGGGGCGCTGCTGACCGTGCCCAAAGGCGAGCAGGAGGCGGCCCGCGCCTATGGTATGCCGCGTCGGCAACGCTTCTGGTCCATTACCTGGCCGCATCTGATCCGTATCGCGTGGCCCGCCTATACCAATGAAGTGGTCTTCCTGTTTCACGCCACGGCGCTGATTTACTTCACGCTTCCGGTAATCGGCGACCAGAAAGACCTCATGAACATGGCCGGCGATCTGTTCGAGCGCGACTACAACGCCTTTCTCCACTACGGCGTGGCGGCGCTCTATTTCCTCGCCATTTCGTTTCTGATCTTCTCCGTCTTCGGTCGGATCTACCGGCGGCTGATGCGGCATCTGCCGCAAACCCCGCCGATGCGGTTCACTCTGCGGCGGGGGCTGTCCTGATGTTCAAGCGCGAGACATTGGCGTTGCGCGGCGATGCGCCGGGCACGACGACCGAACTGACGTTCTACCGCATCGGTCCGAGCAGCGCGCCGGAGAAGGTCTATCTGCAGGCCGCACTCCATGCCGACGAGCAGCCGGGCACAATGGTGCTGCATCATTTGCTGCCCATGCTTCGCCAGGCCGATGAACAGGAGCTGTTGCGCGCTCGCTTTACCGTCGTGCCGATGGCCAATCCGCTGGGAATGGCGAATATGGTGCAGCGTCGGCATCTCGGCCGGTCGGACATCAACAGCGGCGTGAACTACAATCGGCAATGGCCGGACCTGTTCGCGATGATCCGCAGCCAGCTTGCCGGACGGTTGAACGAGGACGAGCGCTTCAACGTCAATCTGATCCGCAAGGCGGTGGCCATGTGGATCGATGCGCAGCAGCCGCGATCGGCTGCCGAACAGCTGCGGCTCTTCTTGCTGAAGGAGGCGCATGATGCGGAGTTCGTACTGGACCTTCATTGCGACAGCGACTCCCTGCTCCACGTCTACACCTCGCCTGAGCTGATGCCCGAGCTGCAGGATCTGAGCGACTGGATGGGCGCGGCGGCGGTGCTTACCGCAGCCGACAGTGGTGGCGGTTCGTTCGATGAAGTGCTGCCGCTGCTCTATCGCAAGGTGGCGCAGACCAATCCGGGGAAGCCCGTGCCGATGGCGAGCGCCACGGCGACGCTCGAATATCGTGGCCTCGCCGATAGTTTTGATCATTATGGCGAGCAGGATGCGCTGCGGCTGTTCGGATTTCTCGCCGGGCGCGGGCTGATCGATGCCGACACCGGACCAAAGCCCGAAGCGAGTTCGGAGGCGACGCCGTTTGAGGCCACCGACATCGTCCGCGTCGACCGGCCCGGCCTCCTCGCCTATCGCGTCGACCTCGGGCAGATGGTGCAGAGGGGCCAGTCCATCGCCGATCTCATCGCGCTCGATGGTCCGGAAGCGTTCATAGCACGGACACCGATCGTCGCGGGGACGGATGGTCTGGTGTTGACGCGCTCGGTGCGGAAATATGTGACGCGCGGCGAGAGCGTCGCCAAGATCGTCGGCACGACACCGCTGCCGCAGCGGCGCGGTTATCTGCTGGAAGACTAGTCGCGCAACCCGAACTGCGCGTGGCCAATGGCGCGTTCCACGCCACGCAGTTCTGCCAGCCCCTTGAGCCGCCCGATGGTCGGATAACCCGGCTGCGTGCGGCGGTTGAGGTCGTCGAGAATGTCCTGCCCATGATCGGGCCGCATCGGGATCTGGTGATCGGAACGGCCCGCGGCCTTGCGCTTGCGTTCCTCGGCGACGATCGCGGCGATCAGCGCCACCATGTCCGTATCGCCACCAAGATGCTCGGCCTCGAAGAACGAGCCGACGAGATCGGCATTGTCGCGTTTGACATTACGCAGATGGAGGAAGTGCACCTTGTCGCCGAGCCGCTGCATCATGCCGGGCAGATCATTGTCCGGGCGAGCGCCGAGCGAGCCGGAGCAGAGCGTGATTCCATTGGCCGGCGAAGCCACAGCGTTCGTCATGTAGACATAGTCCGCCTCAGTCGACATCACGCGCGGTAGGCCGAGCAGTGAGAACGGCGGATCGTCCGGATGGCAGCAAAGCCGCAGCCCGAGCTTCTCGGCGACTGGTACCACCTCGCTCAGGAAATCGACGAAGTGCTTGCGCAGTTGATCGGCTGAGATGTCGCCATACTCGTCGAGATGCGCCTGTACCTCAGCAATGCTGAGGCTCTCGGTCGAACCGGGAAGACCCATCGTGACATTGCGAGCCAGCTGCTTGCGCTGATCGTCCGACAGACCCTGGAACCGGCGCGCGGCCTCGTCGCGGATTGCATCCGAATAGTCGGCCGCAGCGCCTTTCCGTCCGAGCACATGAATGTCGAACGCCGCAAAATCGTTGATGTCGAACCGCATGGCCGTGCCGCCGCCAGCAACGCGATAGCGCAGCTCCGTACGCGTCCAGTCGAGCACCGGCATGAAATTGTAGCAGATGGTCTCGAGGCCGGCCCTGGCGATGTTCTCGAGCGAAATCTTGTAGTTAGCGATGTGGCCGCGCCAGTCGTTTTTCTGCTTCTTGATGTCTTCAGAGACCGGCAGGCTTTCGATGACATCCCAGTCGATGCCGGAAGGTGAACCATCCTTGAGGACGCGGATCTGTGCCTGGCGTTTGCAGATCTCTTCGGGCGACCACACCGCGCCATTCGGCACGTGGTGCAAAGCAGTGACGACACCGCCGGCTCCCGCCTGCACGATGTCGTCAATACTCGCTATGTCCGCCGGTCCGAACCAGCGCCACGTCTGATGCATGCGCTTGGCTTAGGCGGTGATGCGCTGACCTGTCGACGTGTCGAACAGATGGAAATTCGATGCGTCTGGGCGGATTTTCAGCATCTCGCCTGGCTTGGTGGAGATGCGCTCGCGGAACGCGCCCATGATTTCCTGGCCAGCAAACTTCGCCACCACCTGCGTCTCCGATCCGGTCGGCTCGACCGTCAGGATCTCCGCATCGACGCCATTCGGATCGAGGTGGAAATGCTCGGGGCGAACGCCCAGCGTCACTGCCTTGCCATTAGCCAAAGCGACGCTGCGGCCCAGGGCGATCCGCGTACCATTGTCGGCGACGAACGTCTCGCCATCCATCTTGCCGGTCAGCAGATTCATCGCCGGCGAACCAATGAAGCCCGCGACGAACAAATTGGCCGGACGATCGTAGAGTTCCAGCGGCGAGCCGATCTGCTCGATCACGCCGTCATGCATCACGACGATGCGGTCGGCCATAGTCATGGCTTCGATCTGGTCGTGCGTCACATAGACCGTCGTGGTCTTCAAACGCATGTGGTTCTGCTTGATTTCCGAGCGCATCGCGACGCGCAGCTTGGCATCGAGGTTCGATAGCGGCTCGTCGAAGAGGAACACGGCGGGGTTGCGCACGATAGCGCGGCCCATGGCGACGCGCTGACGCTGGCCGCCCGAGAGGTGGCGCGGATAGCGCTTGAGATAGGGTTCGAGACCGAGGATCGACGCGGCGTTGGCAACGCGCTTCTGCATCTCTTCCTTGGCGACGCGCTGCAGCTTGAGCGAGAAGCCCATATTCTGCTCGACGGTCATGTGCGGATAGAGCGCATAGGACTGGAACACCATCGCAATGTCGCGATCCTTGGGCGCCAGCGAATTAACGACGCGGCCGCCGATCGAAATCTCGCCCGCGCTGATTTCCTCGAGGCCGGCGATCATGCGCAGCAGCGTGGATTTTCCGCAGCCCGAGGGGCCGACCAGAATGACGAACTCGCCATCGGCGATGTCGACGGAGACGCCGTGCAGCACCTCCATATTGCCGTAGCTCTTGCGCACGTCGTTGATGCTGACTGCACCCATTTGTCGTCCCCTCCTCCGGCCCTCACCGGACAACGCCGGATTTCAGGCGACAAAAAAACACCGACGCGAAAGGGTCCTTTCGCTCGGTGGTGGAAAAACGGTCGGCGACCCGACTAGCCCGGCATGCGGCGCATCCACCAATTACAACGCTAGCAGCAATGAAGCCGCCACGTCTAGTGGGCGCGCGTGCACATCGTCTGGCGTACCAAGATGGGCGGATCAGCCCATCGCATCGACGAGCATCTGCCGGTACTCGGCCGCGGTAGGCTGGGTGGGGTTGGTGGCGTGGCTGTGATCGGCCAGCGCACGCTCGATGACCCAGTCGAAATGGTCCTCGCGCACCCCGAGCTCGCGCAGCCCTTTCGGAAGACCGAGCCGGCGGTTCAGCGCTTCGAGTTCGCTGGCGAGATCGGCTCGCAGCATCCCCATCGCCGCCTTCAGCCGCTCGAGCTTGTCGGCGATGGCTGGCGCGTTGAAGCGCACGACGATCGGCATCAGGATAGCGTTGAGAGTGCCATGATGCAGCGACACATCCTTGAGCCCGCCCAGCGCATGGCTGAGCGAATGGACGGCGCCGAGGCCCTTCTGGAACGCCAATCCACCCATCAATGCGCCCAGCATCATCTCTTTGCGCGCCTCAATGTCGCTGCCGGTCTTCACGGCCTTTTCGAGATTGCGCCAGATCCGGCCGGCGCCATCGACGGCAATCGCTTCGGCGGGCGGATTGATGCGGGGGGAGCAGAGCGTTTCGATGCAATGGCTCAGCGCATCGAGACCCGTGGCGGCGGTCAGCATCGGCGGCAGGCCGAGCGTCAGCTCGGGGTCGCAGATGGCACGCTTCGGGATGAGGTAAGGAGAGATAATGCCGAGCTTGCGCCCATCATTGAGCGTCAACAGCGCCGCACGGCCAACTTCGGCGCCCGTACCGGCGGTCGTGGGGATGGCGATCATCGGCGCGACTTTGGCCGTGATGCGGTCGAGCCCGCCATAGATCAGCGCATATTGCTCGAGATCGCCCGGATGCGTTGCGAGTAGCGCAACGCCCTTGGCGAGGTCGATCGGCGAACCGCCGCCGACCGCGATGATGCCGTCACAGCCGTTCTCGAGATACATCGTGCGGGCGGCCTGAACCGCAGCCTCGGTCGGATTGGGCGGCGTATCGAGGAAGACCGGCGTGCCGGCGGGCAGCTGCGCCAGGACTTTAGCGACAATGCCCGAGGCGGCGATGCCCTTGTCGGCGACGACCAGCGGCTTTTTCATCCCCACTTCCGCAGGGGCGCTTGCCAGCGTCTTCAGTTCTCCCGGACCGAAGTCGATGGCAGTGAGGTAGGCTATGCGGGTCATCTGGACCTCTTGTTGGCAATATCGATCAGGAATTCGGCATGGCACGGCATGCCCGGTTTGCACCAGCAGGCCAAGTTGAATCCCCCCAGTTCGGCGCGGATATCTTCGTAGCTTGGCGGCGCACCGGGGGAAAGCGCTGGATCGAGCGTTCCCCTAAGCCATTCGGCGCAGAGCGAAACCGCCTTGGCCTGAGCCTCACCGGGTCCAAGACCGTACTTTTCAGCTGTTTCGGCGATCGAGAACGGATTTCCCCAAGGTCCGGGCCGTGTCACCCGCTTTGCCGGAAGGCCGTTGAGCGCCTGCGAGGCCGCCTGCAGGCTGAAGCCGCCACGGCGCGAAAGCTGCATCCGCTGCGGTGTCACCGCACATCCTTGTCATAGATGAATTTGGGCATAGCCCAGTTGAACATGATGGCGAAGACGCGGAGCGAAAAGCCGACGATGATCGCGAGGATCGTCACAAACTCATGCGCCGCACCCCATTGCAGGCCAAAATAATAGATCGCGCCGGTCACAATCGAAACGGTGGCGTAGAGCTCGCCGGAGAAAACCAGCGGCACATCGTTGCACAGAATGTCGCGGAGGATGCCGCCGGCGATGCCGGTGATCATTCCGGCGACGATGACGATCACCGGCGACATGCCCATCTCGATCGCGACATTGCACCCGATAATCGTGAAGACGACGAGCCCCAGCGCATCGAGCAGAAGGAAGGGCCAGCGCAGGGTTTCCATGAAGCGCGCCAGCCCAATCGTTACCAAGGCTGCGCCGCAGGCAATCAGCAGGAGGGTCGGATCGTTGACCCAGCTCAGCGGATAGTGCCCGAGCAGCACGTCGCGCATCGTGCCGCCGCCCAGCGCCGTCACGGCGGCCAGCATACACACGCCGAACCAGTCCATCTTGCGCCGGCCGGCCGCCAGAGCCGAAGTCATCGCTTCGGCGGCGATCGCAACGATGAAGATCACATGCAGCATTTTCCGGGTTTCCAGCGATGGCTCCGCCCGCCATTGTCGCGGCCCGGACGGCTTGTGACAAGGATCAGCGATGCGGAAACCCCAGAGCATGCGGGCGCTCGAGGATCTGGGACGGGTGCGCCTGAGCAAAAGCTTCTTCATGCGCGACTTCCTGCACTCCGAGATCGCCAATTTCTACGGCATGCCCAATATCCCCGACGATCCGGACCTCGCTATCATGGCCGGCCGCAAGCTTTGCGAGGAGGCGCTCGAACCCCTGGCCGAGCGGTTTGGAAAGATCTCGATCCGGTCGGCCTATCGAAGCCCTGAAATCAATCATTTCGGCAACAAGAAGGGCCTCAACTGCGGCAACAACGAAAGCAATTTTGGCGGGCACATCTGGGACCGGCGGACGGCCAAGGGCGAAATGGGCGCCTGCGCCACCATCGTCGTCCACACCCTCCTCCCCTGGTATGAGCGCACCGGCCAATGGGAGGCGATCGCCTGGTGGATCCACGACCATCTGCCGTATGACGGCCTCGAATTCTTCCCCAAGCTCGCGGCATTCAACTACGCCCATGGCGACCGGCAGAGCCGGCATATCCGCAGCTACATTCCGCCGCGTCGCGGCGTGTTGACCAAGCCGGACATGTCGAATGCCACTGGCGATCACTCGGCCGAATATGCAGACTGGCTGGGGAGCCTGGAGCATCCATGACAACGCATCACTTCACGCCCAATTCCTGGCACCATGTGCTTGCGACGCTGCCGCCGGCGCTCACGATCGAGAGCGGTGACACAATCGTCACCGAGACGATCGATGCCAATGGCTGGGACAAGCACGGCAACAAGGTCTGGAAAGCCGGCAATCCGATGAACGGGCCGATTGCCGTGGCAGGCGCCGAACCGGGCGACTCGCTCAAGGTCGAGATCATCGCGATGAGTCCGACGCGATCGCATGGCTTCACCCGCGCCGCGCTCTCGGCGATGGTCGTCGAGCCCGAATTCGCCCGGCACCTGCCGCCGCGGTCGCGCGTCAAATGGCGCATCGACCGCAACGCCCAGACCGCAACGCTCGCCGGTGTCTCTGGCATTGGTGAACTAACCATGCCGCTGGCGCCGATGATCGGCTGCTTCGGCGTCGCGCCGGCAGGCGGCCAGGCCATCTCTACGGCCACCAGTGGCGAGCATGGCGGCAATATGGACTATCGCCGCTTCGGGCCTGGGACCAGCGTCTGGTTTCCCGTCGCGGCGCCGGGTGCGCTGTTCTTCCTTGGCGACTGCCACGCGCTGCAGGGCGATGGCGAGATTAACGGCACGGGCATCGAGACGACGTATGAAGTGACGGTGCGGTTGACGGTCGAAAAGAAAACCATCGTCTGGCCGCGCGGCGAGACCGAGCGCGATATCTTCACCATCGGCAATGCGCGCCCGCTCGAACAGGCGCTGCAACACGCGACGACGGAAATGGTGCGCTGGCTCGACGAGATGGGCATCAATATTGTTGGCGCCAGCCATTTGCTGGGTCAGGCGGTGCGCTACGACATCGGCAATGTATATGATCCGGCGTTCACAGTGGCGTGCCGGTTGAACAAGCAATGGCTGCCGAAAGCCTGAGGGGGAAATTATGACGGAGCGGATCGCACTCGGACTAATCGGCTGCGGCTTCTTTGCGGAGAACCACCTCAATTCGTGGCGCGATTTGAAGCCGGAAGGCGTCGACCTCGTGGCCGTATGCGACATCGACGCGGCAAAGGCCAAGGCCGCTGCCGAAAAGTTCGGCGTGCCGCGCTGGTATGCAGACGCCGCTGAAATGTTCGCCAAGGAGAAGCTGGGGCTGGTAGACATCGCGACGCAGATGCGCAGCCATCTGCCGCTGGTAACGATGGCGATCGGCCACAAGGTAGCGACCATCGTTCAGAAGCCATTCGGACAAGACATCGGCGAAGTCCGGCAGATGGTGAAGCTGGCCAAAGACGCGGGCGTGTTCCTGGCCGTGCACGAGAACTTCCGGTTCCAGAGGCCGCTGCGGCGCATCGCCGAAATCGTGAAATCGGGCGCCATTGGGACGCCGAGCTGGGCGCGGATCAGCTTCCGCACTGGCTATGACATCTACACCGGCCAGCCCTATCTCGCGAAGGAGCAGCGTTTCGTTCTGATCGATGTCGGCGTGCATGTGCTCGACGTCGCGCGGGTGCTGCTCGGCGAGGTCGATCACCTCACCGCCGAGCTGCAGAGGCGCAATCCGAATGCAGTGGGTGAAGACACGGCGACGATGATGCTGCGCCATGAATCCGGCGCGGTCTCGATGGTCGAATGTACCTACGGCTCGCGCCGCATACCCGACAGCTTCCCCGAAACGCTGATCGAGATCGAGGGCGACAAGGGTGCCATCGTCTCGCGTATCGGCAACAAGGTGGAGGTGACGAGCAACGGGGCGATGGAAATCTTCGACGAAGACCCAGCGGTTCTCCCCTGGGCCGCGCGCCCCTGGCACGTCGCGCAAGAGAGTGTGCTCGCGACATGCCGGCACATGCTCGAAGCGGTTAAGGCGGGGCGCGACGCCGACACCAGCGCCACCGACAATCTCAAGACCTTCGCTTTGGTCGAAGCGGCCTATGAGGCTGCCGGCAAGGTCAGGCCGGCCAAAGGCTAGACGCCGAGCTTGCCGCCGAGCTCGTCTTCAATATGGGCGCGGAGGATATCGTCGAAGCTGGTCTCCGCCCGAAAGCCCAGCGACTGGGCGCGCTTCGTATCGAAATTGCGTGGCCAGCCGGCGACGATCTTGACGATCGTCTCGTTAGGCTCCTCGCGGATGAGCGACACCGCCTTTGCCCCCGCGATGCGGCCTAGAGACTCGATCTCCTCGCCGACGGTTGCGGACAGACCCGGCGCCGACAGGGTACGGCGCCAGCCGAGCAATGAACTGTCAATGGTCGCGGCGTGCTTCAAAAAGCCCACGGCGGCGCGCGGGCTGGCGAACCAATGCCGGACATCGCGACTCACCGGCAGCACCGCTTCGATGCCGTTGAGCGGCTCACGCAGAATGTTGGAGAAGAACCCTGACGCCGCCGCGTTCGGCTTGCCCGGCCGCACCACGATGGTCGGCAGCCGTATGCCGATACCGTCGACAAAACCCTTGCGCGAATAATCATTGAGCAGAAGTTCGCCGATCGCCTTCTGTGTGCCGTAGCTGGTGAGTGGCGTCGAGAAGAACTCGTCGCCGATGGCCTCGGGGAACGGCGCCCCGAACACGGCGATCGATGAGGTAAATACCAGCCGCGGCTTGTACGGCGCCTTCATGCCCTCGAGCCGGATGGCTTCGAGGAGATAGCGCGTACCATCGAGATTGATGCGATAGCCCTTCTCGAAATCGGCCTCGGCTTCGCCCGACACGATCGCCGCGAGATGGAAGATCAGGTCCGGCCGTTTGCTGATCAGCGAAGCTGCAACACCCGGCGCCGACACATCTACCGCGAGACTCTCGACCCTGCCCGAGAACCCCTTCGGCGCATCCGCGGCGATCACATCGGCCAGCGTGAGCCGCTCGATGGCCTTGCCGCCTACCTGCCCGTCCTTGACCAGGCTTTCGATGAGCTTGCGGCCGACCATGCCGGCGGCGCCGATAATCAGGATATGCACGTCAGACTCCTTGGCTGATCGCCCGAGCTTAACGGCTAACGGCAGCAGCGCAACTATTGCGGCAGCGCGGCAAGGATTTCTTCGAGCGCGGGCAGCAATTGATCGAAAAAGCCCGACGACTTCACGCCCAACTCCGCCAGCTTCGCATTGGACCGCGTGGCGACATCCTGCGCTCTTTGCAGGCGCGCTCGGTCCATCGTCGGCACCGCCGAGGAGAACAGCATCTGCACCTTATAGAGCTGCAGCCGTTCCCAATCCGCCGGATAGCTCTCCGGCGTCGTCACATCCTCGGCCGCCGCATAAGCGGTCACGGCCGCATCGGCGGTCGCGACATCGCCATCGATGGCATATTTGTCGGATAGCACATTGCCGAGCTTGGTCTGGATCATCGCCCAGTCCAGCGGCGACGACTCCTTGGGCGTCAGATCGCCGCTCTGATGCAGCAAGTCCACCGCCTCATCGAGCGACGCCACATCCTTGGTCAGCACCGCGTATTGCCGCAGCGTACCCGCGAGGTTGGTGGCGCTCTTCGTCCATTGCACTGGCGTCCTGACCTTGTCATGCACCGTCAGCACATCGCGGAACGCTGCGATCGACGCAGCGAAGTCTTCCGGCGAGCTCATCAGCTTGCCGCGATCGGCCAAGGCCGACGCCCGCATATGCATCATCATCGACCAATCGAGCGGATTGTCCGCCTTGGGCCGAACCGCAAGCGCTTCATCCACCGACGCCACAATCTTGGTGAGGATCACCACCGCGTTGTCACGCGCCGCCAGCACCTCGGGCAGATTGTCGACATTGAGGTCGCCGCGCTGCAACGCCTCGACCTGCAGCTTGTCCGTTGCGGCATAGATCGCATCGTCCAGCGCCATCATCGCACTACCGCGATTGCTGACCACCGTCGCCCAGCGCACCTGATCCGCTTCTGGCGTATAGATTTGCAGCGATGCATCGAAAGCATCGATCGCCTGCTGCAGCATCGCCCGGTCGTCGGACTGGTAACCGAGGCTGTAAAGAACATTGCCGAGGTTGTTCTGGATCGCCGCCCATTCGTGCGGGTTCGCGTCCCTCGTCTGCACTGTCAGCGCCTCGTTGAACGCCGCTATCGACGCCTCGAGGAGCGCACGATCGCCAAGCCGCGCACCGAGCCCCTGCTTGGCCTGGCCGATTCTGCCGTTCACCTTAGCCCAGTCGTCGGGCAACCGGTCGCGCGGCGCCAATTCGAGCGCCGAGGCATAGATCACCAGCGCCTTGTTAAGCGCGGCGTTGTCGATGTTGTAGTAGCCGTGATCGGTCAGGGCATCGCCCTGCTTGATCGTGTAGTCGAGCGCCTTTGCGGCGTCCCAATCCTTCACGGCCTCATAGGCTTTGGCGAAGAGATCAGCCGCGTGGAGGTGATCGAAGTTCAGCACGGCTGTCGCGGCGTTGTCCGCGTAGGTCTGGGCGATATCGATCATGTCCTGCCGAAGCTTTTCGACCTCGGCCTGTTTGTCCTCAAGCAATGAGTCCGCCCGCAGGCTCGCCTGATCGCGATATTTGAGCGCCAGTGCGATGGCGCCCTCGTCCTCGGCCGAGGCGGCAAGTTTCGAAAGCCGCTCCAGCTCTGGGTCAGACTTCACTGCGACGCTGCGAGTGGCCATCAGCTCCTTGAGCCGGGCCGCGCCAGTCTTCAGCAGGCCCTCGATGTCCTCGCTTGCAGTGGCATTGATGCCCAGCACGTTGAGCATGCCGTAGAGTGCATCGAGCGGCACGGCTTCCTCGCCGGCCAGGGCCTCGACATAGCTGCGTGTCGCCGGCGTTGTGCCGGCAATGGTGAGCAACAGCTTGCGCCGCTCGCTCTTGATCGCAGACTGGTCAGCATCACCATCATCGTCCGGGGCAGCGAAGGTCAGCACACGACGCAGCGAGGAATTGGTCCATGGCAATTGCTGCGCCTTGGTCTTGAGATAGACCTCCTCGCTGACCATGGTCATCACGTCACCGAAGGAGAAGCCGCCAGCGCTGAGATGCTTGAGGAGCGCCGCCGCATAGGGCGAGTTCTCGCCGGGCCCGCCATCGAGAGCCGGTCGACCGGGCTCGGCTGCAAAACCGATCACCGCACCGAGACTATCAGGATCGACGTCGGGCTTGGCGAGCGGTGTGGGTCCGCGTACCGCGGCGAGCCCCTGCTCGACGACCGGCACCAGCGCGGTCTCGCCAGGCAATTGGATCACGGTACCGGCTGGGAACGGGTCCGAGCGGCAGGCATCAAGCAGCACGATGGTGATGGGTGCGACCTTGGCCAACTCGTCGAGCATCGGCCCGACGCCCACCAGCGCCTCGCCGGCTTTCTGTGGACTGGCGAAATCGGTGTCGGTGGGCACGAGATAGTTCTCGCCACCGACTTCAACACCATGGCCGGAGTAGTAGACCAGCGCGACGTCGGCATCTTTGGCGCTTTCGATGAAATCGTCGATCGCCTCGCGCAATTCATCGGCATCGGCGTTCAGCACGCGATCGACTTCGAAACCGAGATCTCCTAGCAGATTGTCAATGGCGCGGGCGTCCTGGCTGGGATTGGCGAGCGCGGACAGCGTCTCGTATTTACTCTCGCCGATCACCAGCGCCACACCTTTGAGTTCGTCGGCGGCCCAGGCGGGCACGCTGAGCATGAGGGCGGCAGCTAATGCGGCAAGGCGGAACATCGGCTCGACTTCGTTAGAATTGCGCTGGAGCTATGACGCACCAGACCGCAGAAACCTTGGTCATAGCGTTGTGTCCGGCGTCCGCCAAGTCACGACACGGCTTTGAGCCATTTGTCGATCTGCGCGAGCCGATCCTCGAAATAGGGTGCTGCACCATCATAGTCGGCGTAAATCTCCAAGGCGGCTTGCATCGCTTCCTTGCCCTGCGTGATCAGCGTCGCATCCTTGGTGCGATGTCCCAATTGGGCGAGCACCCAGCCAAGACCGTCCTGCGCATCGGCCCAGTCGACTGTCGAGTCGTCGCGGTCGTAGACCTCAAGCGAGGCGTTGAACGCAGCCACGGCCTGCTCAAGTGCGGCGGTGTCGTCCTCGGTCTTCGCCAGATCGGTGAGCACGAGGCCGAGATTGTAGTTCGTGAGCGCCCAGTTGCGCGGATCGCGGTCGCGGGTCCGCTCTTCGAGACAGGAATTGTAGGCGTCGACGGCCTGGTGGAACGTCGCGGTGGCGGTCTTTCCCTTTTGCAGGCGGCCGAGCGAGGCATAGGTGGCGCCCAGATTGTTCTGCACCGTGGCCCAATCGAGCGGCACCTTGTCGCGAGGCCATTCCTCAAGCGCCGCGAGATAGGCGTCGATACCCTCCTGATAGCCGCTCTCGTTCTTCTGCACCTTGGCGAGATCGGTCAGGGCGTTGCCCAGATTGTTGTGCACCAACGCCCAATCATAGGGCGTGCGCTTACGCGTCCATTCTTTTAGCGCCAGCTCATAGGACTCGATCGAATTCTTGAGCTTGGCCTCATCCTTCTCATAGTTCCCCACGGTGTGGAGCACCGTGCCCAGATTGTTGTTGGCGCGCGCCCATTCGAGCGGCACCTTGTCCCGGCTCCACTCCTCGAGCGCGTCGCGATAGGCCGCCGCGGCCCGGTTCCATTTGTCGGAATCCTGGTTGCGGTCGCCGAGCGCGGCGTAGGAGTTCCCGATATTGTTCTTGGCGCGCGCCCAATCGACCGGCTTGGTCTCACGTGTCCAGATGTCCAGCACCTGGCCATAAGCGGTAGTCGAGTCGATGAGATACTCGTCGTCCGCCCGGCGCATGCCGTATTTGGCCAGAGCGCTGGCGTAGTCATTCGCCGTGTCGGCCCAGATGTCATCGTCCCGCTGGCCGTCATAATAGGTCAGCGCCTCATCATAGAGTGCGAGGGCCTGATCGAAGGCGTCATTGTCTCCCTTGTACTCGCCGATGGCCGCGAGAGCGTCGGCCTGGAGCTTGAGGTAGTGCGTGGCCAGGGCCTCATCGATGCCGGCGACCAATCCATGCGCTTCGGCGAAATGCGCTGCGGCCTTATCAAGATCGAACAACAGCCACGAGGCATCGCCGGCCTTGGCCAACAGCGCGGCAAGCTGAATCTTCTGTGGGTCTGCGGTCGCGGCCTTGCGTCCCGCTTCCACGGCGCGTTCGCGCAGGTCGAGCGTCTGGCGGAACGCGCCTTCGGTCTCCGCCTCATCGGCGAGGCTCGCAAGCCGAACCGCTTCGGCATCGAGGTCGATCGCCGTCACCGGCTCCTGCTGCATCTTCTTGAGGCGCAGGGCAGCATCAGCGAGTTGCGCCTGCAACTGCGACGGATCGGATGTGTCGACGCCCAGCGCTTCGAGCATGCCGAACAGGGCGTCCATGGGGACACCCTCCTGTGCCGCAACAGTCTCGACCAGATTGCGGCTGCTGTCGGGCGAACCGGCGATGTCGAGGAGGAGCGAGCGGCGGCCCTGCTTGATCGCGGTCTCATCGACATCGCCCTCAATGATGGGCGTGCCGAAGGAGAGGATGCGGCGCAGCGATGAATTGACCCAGGGCAGCTGCTTCGCCTTGGTCTTGAGGTAGACCTCCTCGGTAACCAGCGTCATCACATCGCCGAACGAATAGCCGCCGGCTCCCAGATGCTTCAGCAGCGCCGTCGCATAGGGTGAGTTGGGCTCACCCGGCGCGCCATCCAACGCCGGTTGGCCGGGAGAGGCGGCAAAGCCGATGACCATGCCGAGATTGTCCGCCGGGACACCGGGCTTCGCGATCGGCGCAGGTCCGCGCAGTTCTCCGAGGCCTGCCTGTTGCACCGGCAGCGTCTCGCTTGTCCCCTGCGGCTGGATCAACGTTCCAGGCGGGAAGGCGTCCGACCGGCAGGCGTCGAGCAGAACGATCGTCACCGGCACGGTCTTGGCGAGATCGTCGAGAATTGCCGAGACCGGCATCAGCGTCGCGCCGGCCTTTGCTGGTGTGGTGAGGTCCGCGTCGATCGGGACGAGATAGTTTTCACCGCCTGCCTCGATGCCGTGACCGGAGTAGTAGACGAGCGCCACATCGGCGTCGGCGGCAGCTGTCTCGAAGGCTTTCACTTCGGCGGTCAGCCTAGCGAGATCGCCGTCGCGTGCCGATTTCACCTCGAAGCCAAGTCGGCCGAGCAGATACGCCATCGCCGTCGCGTCATTGGCCGGATTGGCGAGCTTGGGAAGCTGGGCATAGTTTGACTGGCCGATCACGAGAGCCACTCCCCGCAGCGGCTTGTCCTGAGCAATAGCGGGTGACGCGGCCAGCACCACCGCAACCAGCAATCCGAACAACCAACGCATGCGCGAGCCCTTCAATCGACGCGGCTAAGCCAGCACAGTGGTCGTCGCAAGGCAAGATCGCGCTGCTTCGGCGACCGTTTCGTGAAAGGGCTTGAAGTCCCCCGCCGATGGGCTAACAGGACGCCTCGCAAAGGGCACCGGGACGCATGGCCGACATCGAAAGCGACATCGCGGCCCTACCGATCTGGGCCGGTACGCCGCAGCTGGAACCGCTGGCCGGCGGGCTGTCCAATCTCAGCCTACTCGCGACCGACCGATCCGGCAAATATGTCGTACGCGTCACCCGCGATTTCCCGTTCCATCAGGTCTATCGCGACCGGGAACTCATGGCCGCCCGCGCGGCGCATGCCGGCGGCTTTGCTCCCGAGATTGTCTATGCGGTCGAGGGCATCACGGTGTCGCGCTATGTCCATGGCCGGGCGCTGGTCGCTGCCGATGTGAAACGCGACATCCCGCGCATCGCCGATCTGGTCCGGCGTTTTCACACAGAGATGCCCGCGCTGCTCCCCGATTTCGACTCGGCTTTTTGGGTCTTCGACGTGAACCGCCACTACCTCGACCAACTGCAGGGTGCCATGAGCCAGGCCGATCTCGCGGGATGGAGCGACGCGAATTCCGATCTCGAGGCGGCGCAGGACACCATGCCCCAGATCCTCGGTCACCACGATCTGCTGCCCGCCAATCTGATCGACGATGGCCGGCGGCTATGGCTGATCGACTATGAATATGCCGGCTTCGACACGGCGATGTTCGACCTCGCCAATCTGTCGTCGAATTCGGGCTTCTCGCCCGATGAGTCCGAGACCCTGCTCGCAGCGTATTTCGGCGGGCCCAGCGACTCCACTGTCCGCAAGGCTCATGCCGCGATGGAGGCCGCGTCGCTCCTCCGCGAGGCGCTGTGGTCGCTGGTTTCCATACAGCACCTCGACCGCCCCGGCGTCGACTACCGCGCCTATGCCAACGAACATGTCGTCAAATTCGATCGTGCACTCGCCGAGTTTCGCGCGCGGTTCCGCTAGCCGCGAAACTGGTTGGCGGCGATCGACTCTGGCTTCATCTCGATCGAGAAGCCCGGCCGCGTCGGCGGCATGTAGGCAGCATGCTCGATCACGCACGGATCGATGAAGTGCTCGTGCAGATGGTCGACATACTCGATCACGCGATCCTGCTTCGTGCCGCTGACCGCCAGATAGTCGATCATCGAGAGATGCTGCACATACTCGCAAAGCCCGACACCGCCCGCGTGCGGCCAGACCGGGCGGCCATACTTTGCCGCCATCAGCAGCACGGCCAGCACCTCGTTGAGTCCGCCAATGCGACAGGCGTCGATCTGCACGATGTCGATCGCGTCGCGCGTGATGAACTGCTTGAACAGGATGCGGTTCTGGCACATCTCGCCCGTCGCGACCTTCACCGGTGTGATGGCGCCACGGATCGTACGGTGTCCCTCGATATCGTCGGGGCTTGTCGGCTCCTCGATGAAATAGGGATTGAAGCGCTTGAGCGCGTTGACCCATTCAATCGCCTGCGAAACCTCCCAGACCTGGTTGGCGTCGATCATCAGCTTGCGGTCCGGGCCCATGACCCGCCGTACGATTTCGAGCCGCCTTATGTCGTCCTGCAGATCGCGGCCCACCTTCATCTTGATGTGGGTAAAGCCCTGCTGCACCGCCTCGGTGGCGAGCCGCGTCAGCTTCTCGTTGGAATAACCGAGCCAGCCAGCCGACGTGGTGTAGCAGGGATAGCCCTCGCTCTTGAGCGTCGCGATCCGATGGGCTTTTCCCTCGGCCGCGCGACGGAAGATCGCCAGTGCCTCGTCGGGCGTGATCGCATCGGTGATGTAGCGAAAGTCGATAATCGAGACGAGTTGCTCAGGGCTCATCTCGCTCACCAGCTGCCACACCGGCTTGTCGGCGTCCTTTGCCAATAGGTCCCAAACGGCATTGACCACCGCACCCGTCGCCAGATGCATCGCGCCCTTGTCGGGTCCGATCCAGCGCAACTGGCTATCGCCTGTAACGTGGCGCCAGAAGCGGCCGGGGTTGTCGCTGATCCAATCGAGGTCGAGACCCACAACGCGATCGTTCAGCGCCTTGATCGCCGCAACAACCACCTCGTTGCCGCGGCCGATGGTGAAGGTCAGTCCATGTCCCTCCTGGGCGCCATCCGTTTCGAGCACCACATAGGCCGCCGAATAATCGGGGTCCGGATTCATCGCGTCCGAACCATCGAGCGATGCCGATGTGGGAAACCGAAGATCGTAGGTCTTGAGGCCGGTAATGCGCATATGTTTTGACTGCAGTGCGGGGAACGTGGTCTCATGCATATATGAAAAGACTATTCGTGGGCAAGCGGACCTGAAATCACATGAGTGATGCTGAGCTCGACAAATATCGTGCCCCCGCGCTTGATAAAGGTCTGGATATCCTGGAGCTTTTGGCGGGAACGGCTGAAGGTTTGAGCCAGGCCGAAATCGCCAAGGCGCTCAATCGCACCCCCAACGAAATCTACCGCATGCTCGACCGGCTGGTGCGTCGTGCCTATGTCCGCCGCAGCAGCGTCGACCGCTACGAGCTCACCTTGAAGCTGTTCGAACTGGCCCACGCATCGCCGCCGATCCGCCGGCTGGTGCGGCAGGCGGACCCCGTGCTGCACCGCTTTGCGCACGATGCCGAGCAGGCCGTTCACTTGGTCATCTGCGATCGCAACGTCCTCGTCGTCGTCGCCCAGGTCGATAGCCCGGGATATTGGAACGTCGCCGTCCGCGTCGGCTCGCGCATCGGATTCAACACCGGTTCCGGACGTGTCTTCCTGGCCTTCGCGACGGACGAGGAATGTGCCCTCATGCTGGAAGACGAGCCGGAGCTGGTGCCGGCCGATTTGGGCGCCACTCTGAAGCGCATTCGCCGGCAACAATTCGAGACCATGAACAGCCTGCAGGTGTCGAACGTGACCAATCTGTCGATACCGATCTTTGGTCCGCTGGGCAGCGTCGTGGCGGTTCTCACTTCGCCCTACGTCCGGCGCCTTGACAAGGCGGAGGCTCCGGGTCAGACGGCGGCGTTGAAATTACTGATCGAGGCGGGCCAGAAAATCTCCGCTCGCTCCGTTGTTGGGGACTGACCATGCGCATCATCGATACCCATCTGCACCTCATCTATCTGGATCGCTTCAGCTATGACTGGTTGGAGGGTGCTGGGATCAACAAGCAGTGGGATGCGCCTTCCTACTTCGCTGAGGCGGAAGGGCTGGGCATTGAGGCGGCGCTTCACATGGAATGCGGCGGCATGAATCCTATTGCCGAGGACGAAACCGATTTCGTGCTGGCCGTCCACCCCAAGGTGATCGGCGCGATCGCGGCAGTAACGCCCGAGACCAGCGACTTTCCAACGCAGCTCGAGCGGCTCGCCGCCCTACCCCGGGTGCACGGCGTCCGTAAGGTGTTGCAGAGCGATCCTGACGATCTTTCGCGCAGCGGGGCATTCCGCACCAATATCCGGCGCCTCGCGCAGCACAATCTGAACTTCGACATCTGCATGCAGGCCCGGCAATTGCCGGTGGCACGAGAACTCGCTGCCGCCTGCCCCGATGTGCAGTTCGTTCTTGACCATTGCGGCAACCCGCTGATCGCCAGTGGCGACATTTCGCAGTGGCGTATCGACCTCGCCGCGCTCGCCGAACTGCCCAATGTCATCGGCAAGGTGTCGGGCATCGTCAATCACGCCAAGCCCGGCTGGACCACCAACGATTTGCGCCCCGCTGTGGAGCATGTGATCGAAAGCTTTGGCTGGGACCGCGTCGTGTGGGGCTCAGATCGTCCGGTGCTAGTGCCCAATGGCGGCCTGACGCGTTGGGTCGAGGCCGCGCGGGAAATCGTCTCCGGAGCCAGCGCCGACGAGCAGAACAAGCTCTTCAGCAAGAACGCCGAGCGGATTTATCGGCTCTAGGTTGCCGACCCGACATTCGCACCCTGCGGAATGAGGTCCTCCGGAATATCGTCGAAGCTCGCATAATTCATGTTGTAGAGCCTGGCGTAGAGCCCGCCCAGCTTCATGAGCTCGTCATGATTGCCGCTCTCGATCAGGATGCCGTTCTGCAGCACCAGAATGCGATCGGCGTTGCGGATCGTAGCGAGGCGATGCGCGATCACCAGCCCCGTGCGTCCCTTGAGCAACACGGCGAGCGCCTTCTGGATCTGCTGCTCTGTATAGCTGTCGATGGACGCGGTGGCCTCATCGAGGACGAGGATCTTGGCGTCCGCCACCAGCGCGCGCGCAAAGCTCAACAATTGCCGCTGGCCCAGTGAGAGATTGCCGCCGCGTTGTTCGAGCTTGGTGTCGTAGCCGTCGGTGAGCTGCATGATGAACTCATGCGCTCCCACCGCCTGCGCCGCCTTAACCACCTCGTCGAAACTTGCGCCGGTCTTGTTGTAGCGGATGTTCTCGATGATGCTCCCGGTGAAGAGGAACGGCTCCTGCAGCACCATGGCGACGGCTTCGCCCAGCGAGTCCTGTGTCACGTCGCGCACGTCTTTGCCGCCGACCAGGACTTCACCCTGCCACACATCGTAGAAGCGGTGGATCAGCGCCATCGACGATGTCTTGCCGGAACCGGTCGGACCGACGAGGGCCACGGTCTCACCCGGTTTGACGGCGAACGAGATGTCCTTGAGCACCGGTAGGTTCGGGCGATAGCCGAAGGTGACGTTCCTGAACTCGACCGAGCCGTCCATGTCCCGGTCGAGCGGCGGCGCGCCGGGCTTGTCCTTGATGTCGACGGGAACGTCGAGCACTTCGGTGATCCGCTGACCGGACGCCATGGCGCGCTGCAGCACCGAGTACTGCATCGTCAGCGAGCGAATGGGGTCGAAGAAGCGCTGGATGTAGAACAGGAAGGCCACCATCACACCGATATCGATCGAGCGGTTGAGCACCAGTTGGCCACCCGCGACCACGACAGTCGCCATCGAGATGCCCGTCAGTGTGTCGACGATCGGCACCGTCACCTGCGCGAACTTCGCCGCGGTCAAATGGGTCCGGAGGTTGGCGTGGGCCTTCTCGTCATAGAGATCGAAATTCACCCGCTGCCGGTTGAGACTCTGCACCGTGCGGACGCCGTGAATGCCCTCCGCCAGCGCGCCATTGGCGATCGAATTAGTATCATGCGCCGCCATGAAGCTCCGCTTGGCCGGCGGCAGCCAGAAGAAACGGATGACCAGCAGTGTCGGCATGGTGATCAGCGTCAGGAGCCCAAGCCAGGGATCGAGGAGAAGCAGCACGGCCACGATGCCAAACAGCAGCACGATGTCGCCGACCGACATGACAGATGTCTCGAGAAACTCCTGCATGGAGTTGACGTCGCCTTGCAGGCGCGACATCAGCCGGCCGACTTCGGTCTTGTCCATCCAGCCGAGTGAAACGCGCTGCAACCGCTCCATCATGGCGCGGCGCATATCGAAGAGCACGTTCTCGGCGACCTTGCCGACCACGCCCTCCTGCACATAACTCGCGCCATAGTTGACGATGATCACGACGAAGAATGCACCGATGCACCAGCTCAGCACTGAGCCGTCGGCGCCCTTGGCCATGCCGGTGTCGATGGCGTAGCGAATGATCAGCGGAATAGCGAGCTGGGTCAGCGTGAAGATCAGTACCGCGGCAACACTGAGATAAATCTTGCTGCGATAGGGATGCACGAACGTCCAGATCCGGCGAACGATGCGCTCGTCGAACGCTTTGCCGAAGACTTCTTCATCCTCGCGATGCGAGCCGACGACGGCCTTCGACGGCCGCCGGCTGCGGTCCTCTTCGTCGATCTCGACATCTTCGGCGGTGGTCATCCTATTCTCCCGCCATCGTCGGCATGTCGG
This sequence comes from Devosia sp., assembly GCA_039918675.1. Taxonomy (GTDB): domain Bacteria; phylum Pseudomonadota; class Alphaproteobacteria; order Rhizobiales; family Devosiaceae; genus Devosia_A. Next base: position 25,164 of record JBDSHC010000156.1, on the reverse strand, counting down.
TTTCCGGACGCACCTGCAGATCGTACAAAGCGCGGTAGCGTCCGCCCCGAGCCAGCAGCTCGAGATGCGACCCGCGCTCGACGATCTGCCCATCCTCGATGAAAAGGATCTGGTCGGCATGCATCAGCGAGGACAGCCGATGCGAGATGACGATGGTCACGCGCTGGCTCGCGTAGCGGCGCATCGCGAGCCGGATACGCTGCTCCGTCGCCGCGTCGATGGCTGCAGTCGAATCGTCGAACACCATCACGGCCGGCTTCAGCACCAGGCTACGGGCGATCGTCAGCCGCTGACGCTGGCCGCCCGAAAGCGACACACCGCGCTCCCCGACCACAGTGCCGTAGCCCGACGGAAGCCCGGCCACGTAATTGTGCAGTTGCGCCGAATCCGCCGCGCGTTCGATGCGGCGCTCCTTGGCCCAGGGATTGCCATAGGCGATGTTGTTTTCGATCGTGGTCGTAAAGAGGAATGAATCCTGCTGCACCACGGCAACCTGCCGCCGCAAGGAATCGAGCGTCACTTCCGCAACGTTCTGCCCATCGATGGTGATCGCACCGCTGCCCACATCGTAGTAGCGCGGGATGAGATGGACGAGGCTCGACTTGCCACTGCCCGGCGGTCCGACGAGAGCGATGGTCTCGCCGCGCCTTGCCGTGAAGCTGATGTCCTTGAGCACGTCGCGCGTCGTGCCCGGATAACGGAAGCTGACGCGATCGAAGACCAGCGTGCCGTCGTCGATCTTGATTTCGGGCGCCGCCGGCTTGTCCTTCACCGCCAGCTCCATATCGAGCAGGCCGAAGAGGCGCATGCCGCAGGTCGCGCCGCGCGCGACGGCATTGACGAGCAAACCAAGCTGCCGCACCGGCATCTGCAGGATCGTCATGAAGGTGAGAAACTGCGCCAGCGTCCCGACGCTGATCTCGCCGCCGAGCACCTTGTATCCGCCAACCCACAGTACCAACAGCATGGCGAGGAAGAAGGACAGGTTCATCGCCGAGGTACTGGTAACCCGCAGATCGACGCGCTCATGCGCGAGGTCGAGCGCGTGCTTGGATGCAACCTCGAACTTCTCCATCTCGTGGCGTTGCGCCGCGAAAGCGCGGACGACGCGGATGCCGCCGAGATTCTCGTCCATCACGCGCGACATGATGGTCAGCCGCTCCTGCAGCTCGAGCCAGGTGGCGCGCAGCTCGAGATGGGCGCGCGATGAACTCCAGGCGACGAACGGCACAAAGCTGAGACTCAACAGGCCCAGCAACCAATCCGTCGAAATGAGGAGATAGGCGCCAACACCGATCAGCACGGCGAGGAGGAAGAAGCGCACGGTGGCCGTGGCAAAGAACATCCGCACACCGTCGATGTCGAGAATGCCCAGCGTAATGAGATCGCCCGAATGCATGCGGTCATGGAAGGAGAAGCTGAGTTGCTGCAGCTTTTCGTATGTGGCGAGCCTCAGCTCATAAGCCGCGTGATGGCCAACACTCTCGCTGTAGTAATTCTGGAGCAGGGTGAACAGGCCACGCGCGATCGAGATGGCCAGCAGCAGCATCGCCGTCGTCCACAGCGCTGAGGTCGCGGCCGTCGTATCGGAGAGCACGCCGTGCGCTTCATCGACCGCGCGGCCCAGGAGACGCGGGATGAACAATTGCAGCGTGGCCGCGACGAAGGTCGATCCGATGGCGATCCCGACGTGCCACGGATGCCTTAGATTGAGGCGCGTGATGCGCCAAAGCGTGCCCACGCCCTTTCCCCAGCTCGCTTTGGCGACATGGGAAAAAGCATTGCCGCGCCTCTTGGCGCTGACCCGTTCGGTGGACACGAGAAACGTCCGCTAAATCTGAGGGTGCCCGTGACCGACCAGGCGAAGGACGGACGCTCTACACGTCCGAGTCGCTGACATGTTAGGGCAGAGTTTTCCGTGATTCAACGCTCAAACGCCGCTTTCGCGTGAAAATGCGGAAATCCGCTACAGCCAGCGTTCGTGGACCACGACCGTGTCGCCCGGCATGATCGGCTGATCGAGACCAACCGACTTCTGCGTCATGGTCTTGCCGATTTTGCGGAAGATCTGCACCTGGTTGCGGTCGGCAAATTCCTTGAACCCACCAGCCGTCGCAATCGCGGCGCGCGCCGTCATCCCATAGACGTACGGATACTGGCCGCCAGTTGTCACCGCGCCATCGATGAAGAACGGCCGGTAGGTGGCGATTTCGACCGAGACCTTGGGGCTGATCATATAGCCATTGGCCAGGAGCTCGGTGATCATCCGCTCCGCGGTGACGACCGACTGCCCGCGCACCATCACCTGTCCGGCGAGGGGAAAGGATATCGTGCCCTTGTCGGTTACGGCATACGTGTTGGTGAGGGTCTCGTCGCCATAGACGGTGACGCGCAGCACGTCGCCGGTATCCAGCGAATAGGCACTGGGCGCCTCGACCTTATAGGTCGCCACCTTGTTCATCGCGCAGCCACTGAGCACAGCGACGAGCAAAGGAATAAGCAGCACGGACCAACGCATGAAACTCTCGGCACGCAAAACTACACAACGCGCGCAGTGTGGCGGCTCATGGTTAACATCGGCTGAAGGCGCGGCAGCGGGTTCGCACAACGCGAAGACCTTAACGAAATGCTTACCGTAACGACCCGATAATTCGCGCCATGTCCTGGGTCTCTGCTTTCACCAAATTCGTACGCGGCATTTTCATCGTGCTGGCCACGAGTGCTGCCGCTTTCGGCGCGCTGGTGGTGTTCCATCCATTGGACCAGATTGCTCCACAAAAGATCACCATTGCCAGCAACGGAGTCGAGGCGAAAGCACTCGAGGGCCGCATCGAGGCATTGCGCCTCGCCGTGCGGGCAGCGGAAATCAGCCAGATGCCGGTCGACGCGCAAATCGTGACAGGCTCGGTCGACACCGCGTCCCGCGCGCAGTTCGAGGCGCAGATCGCAGCGGCATCCGAGCGCCGCGACCTCGCTCTCAGGCACGCCAAGACGATCCGTGACGCGCTGGGCGCCGGGATCCCTGTGTCGTCCTTTGCCGAGATCCGCGACAGCGTCGTGATCGGGCAATTGCTGTCGCAACAGGGAGCGCTCAATGCTCAGGTCTCCATCGAGGGCGCGAGGCTGCGTCCCAACCATCCGACGATGCGAGCTTTGACGGCGCAGAGCACCTCGCTTTCCGCCCAAATCCGTCAGGAAGCGGCAAGCATCGCCAGCGCGCTCGAAGCCGAGGCAAGACTGGACGATGCCCAGGTGACCCTTCTGCAATCGCAACTGCCCGCCGAGGCCATGCCGCCCGTTGCGCGCGTTGCTTCTGCGCCCGATGCAGCGCTGGCCGCGCAACGCGCCGAACTCGATGACCTCGTGGACAAATACTTCAACATCCCCCCCGCGACAGCACCCATAGCGACGACCAGTTCGAGCCACGAAATCTTCAGCGCAATCAATATCGGTCTGGTCGTGGTTGCCGCACTTGCCGCAATCGGGCTCCAGCTCGGTCTTGCCGTGAGGCGTCGCAAAAAGGCGCAGACGGCGAACATCAAGGCTTGGCGCGACGACAGCGATCGCGAAGTCAAAACAGCGACCACTCCCGCTGCGACCGAGACACCACGGAAAGCCGCCTGATGCTTCGGACATCACTTCGCGTGCTGGCATTCCTGCTGCTTGCCGGCCTGGTCTTTGTGACGCTGTCGCCAATCAACCTACGCCCAATCTCACCCCTCCCAACGCAACTGGAACGCGCGCTCGCTCTCGCCGCTGTGGGTTTCGCCTTCGCGATCGCGTACCCAAAGCGGATCGTACTGGTTGCTCTGCTGGTGCTCGGCTCGACCGTCCTGCTCGAGCTCCTGCAGCTCGTCTCACCCTCGCGTCACGGGCGACTCGTCGACCTCATCGTCAAGCTGATTGGCGCGGGATTCGGGATGTCATTGGGTTGGGCGGTCGCGAGGTTCTGGCCTTCGCACCACACCGATAGAATTTGATTCAAATTGTAAGCTGAAGAAGCCTACCGCACCGGACCGGAACGTACGACACCACCGTTGTCTCGGCAGTTAAGCACGCGGGTCGATTGTTCCTCTCACGCCCGTCGCAGCTCCTATGATAGCCGAAGCTATGCCCGCCGCGGATCGCGAGAATGATGCACACCTTCATGAATGTCGAAATTGACCTCGGCCCCGGCGTGCTGGTGCCGCGCCAAGAGACGGAACTGCTCGGTCATACCGTGCTTGAGTTGCTGGCCAGCATAGGCAACCCAGTGATCATCGACATGTGCTGCGGCTCAGGCAATCTTGCACTTGCTATCGCCGGTGCCAGACCCGACGCCCGAATTTTCGCCAGCGACCTCACCGATGAAACAGTCGCAACAACCCAACATAATGTCGAGCGTCTCGGGCTAGGTAGCCGGCTGACCGTGGTGCAGGGTGACATGTTTTCCGCCCTCACCGATCAAGACCTCCATGGACGCGTCGATCTGGTGGTCTGCAACCCACCCTATATTTCCACCGCAAAGCTTGAGACAGACAGTGCTCATTTGCTCGACAACGAGCCGCGGGTAGCCTTTGACGCCGGGCCTTACGGAATCTCCATACATCAGCGCCTGATCGTCGAGGCCGCACCGTTCCTGCACCCAGGTGGGCGGCTGGCCTTCGAGTTTGGCGCGGGCCAAGACCGCCAGGTGAAGGCGCTGTTGGCGCGAAGCAAGCTCTATGCGCAGCCTGAATTCATTGCCGACGAATCTGGGCTACTGCGCGTCGCCGTGGCCACAATTATCTAAGGGGCCGCTTGATGCCACCCAGATTTGGCGTTCGCACCAACCGTCGCTCCTCCCGCTGCGAAGCGGTTAGGAAACACTCAGCCTTGCTAGTGAGATCCTGCCTTGGTTGACGACAACCTCGACCGCCCGACCCATCGAGACGCCGACCGGTCGACGCCCGAACTGTCGTCCCAGCTGGCCAACGGACCACCTCGGGCCAGCGAGATCCGGCCGCTTTCATCCGCCGACATCTCAGCGGTGGCAGCGCTCTACCACAAGATTTTCCTCAATCCCGCAAGGCCCGCTCCAAGGAGCTTGAGCCATCACATCGAGCAGCAGTTCCTTCCCAACCAGACCGGCGCCGCGGCGTCACTCGTCTATGTCAGGGATGGTGTCGTCGCCGGCTTCGTGGGCGCCATGCCCTTGTCGATGGTCATTGACGACCGTACGGTGCGAGCCGTAACGATCGGCTCCTTTATGGTCGATGGACAAAGCATCGACCCACTCGGCGGTGCGCGATTGCTGCGCGCTATGGCAAACGGTCCGCAAGACGTCACCATCAGTGAAACCGCAAGCGCCACCAGCCTGACGATGTGGCGTAGCCTCCGGGGCACGGTGCTTCCCGGCCACAGTCTCGACTGGTTGAAGGTTCTGAGTCCAACCCGCTATCTGACAGCGCGATTGGCACGACGGCTTCCCGTCGCGCGCCTGGCGCAACCTATCGCCGGCGCCGTAGACCGCGCTATCGCTCGCCGACCTAGCGGAGCTTTGGGCTGGCGTCCGCTTCCCACCACTGTGCGGGCGGCAAGCCATGACAGCTCGGTCGATGAAACAGCAGCCATCATTCGCGACCTGTCCCTCGTCAGCCGCGCCCGACCTGACTGGGCTGGCGATACGCTCGAACACCGCCTCGAGGGCGCGTCTCGCAAGGCCGTCCATGGCCCGATGACCTGCCGCGCCGTGACAGGGCCGGGTGGCAACCCGGTTGGACTATTCGTCTACCACGCGCAGCCCTTCGGCATCGGTCATGTCCTCCAGATCATGGCGCAGCCGGGCCAGGCTGGGTATGTCGTCGACCAGCTCTTCCAATACGCCTCTTCGGCCGGGATAGCCGCGCTGTCGGGCCGAACTGATCCGGCATTGCTTGACGCGCTCCTGGGTCGCGACTGCTCCTTCGGCAACTATTCGTCTACGGTGGTCGCTGCACGCGACAAATCGCTACTTGTCGCGATGCGCGAGGGCCACAGCCTCATTACCGGTCTGGCCGGAGAGACCTGGTCGCCATTCTCCGGCCATGATCTGGAGACGCCGTAGCCATAAGATTAGAATATAAGTTTAATCAAGCAATCAGAACAATCTTACAGATTAACCATTCATCTTAGCCTTAGCGGTCAAAACCCCAGAAATTGGAAGGTTTTAGCTACGGCCAAGCCGCTCGCCGCGATAAGACTGGTTAAGTTATTTTTCCCACAGTGGACAGCGCGGCATGTGCGGCATCGTTGGATTCTTCGGACCGGAGATCGCATCTCGTGAAGCGGAGCATCTGTTGCTTCGCATGACCGATGCGTTGTCGCATCGTGGTCCCGATGCGACAGGAACCCACGCCGAAGGCGCAATCGGCCTCGGCCACCGCAGACTGTCGATCGTCGGACTCGACGACGGCCAGCAGCCCATGCTCAGCGACGACGGCAATTTCGTCCTCAGCTTCAATGGTGAGATCTTCAACTACATCGAGTTGCGCGCCGACCTCGTCGCACGCGGCCATCGCTTTCGGACGGGTTCCGACACTGAGATCCTGCTGCGACTGCTCGAGCTCGAGGGCGAAGCGGCACTGCCGAAGCTCAATGGCGATTTTGCGTTCGCGCTCTACGACAAGCGAGCACGACGTCTCATGCTGGCGCGCGACCGCATGGGCGTGCGGCCGCTGTTCTACACGTGGCGCAACGGCACGATTGTTTTCGCGTCCGAGGTCAAGGCGCTGCTGACTTACCCCGGCGTTTCCGCCGAAATGGACGTCGAGGCTCTCGACCAGATCTTTACGCTCTGGGCACCCATCGCACCTCGCACGACGTTCAAGACTATCTTCGAGCTCCCCCCGGCTCATGTGATGACCATCCAGAACGGCTCGGCCAGTTCTCGCGCCTGGTGGGTGCTCGATTTTCCCGACATGGGCGGCAGCGACCCGCGCGGTGACGACGCCGTGGCCGACGAACTGCTGGCATTGCTCGACGATGCGACGCGCATTCGTCTGCGGGCCGACGTGCCGGTGGGCTCCTACCTCTCGGGTGGTCTCGACAGCTCGCTCGTCAGCGCCCTCGCCGCGCGCCATGTCGGCGATCGCCTGCGCACTTTCTCCGTGACCTTCGACAGTGCCGAGCACGATGAAAGTGGCTTCCAGACCGAAATGGTCCGAGCGCTGGGCACCGAGCACACGTCGATCTGCACTTCGGGCGACGACATCGCCGCGATCTTTCCGGACGTGATCCGCGCCACCGAGCGACCGATCCTTCGCACCGCGCCCGCCCCGCTGCAGCGGCTGAGCGCGCATGTGCGGGACGCCGGCTACAAGGTCGTGCTGACAGGGGAAGGTTCGGACGAGATCTTCGCCGGCTACGATATTTTCCGCGAGGCCAAGGTTCGCCGTTTCGTCGCGCGCAACCCGCTGTCGCGCATCCGCCCGCACCTCTTCCGCCGGCTCTATCACTATCTGCCGGGCATCCAGTCGCAATCGGCAGAGTACCTTGCCGCCTTCTTTGCGGCAGGCGCCGACGGGCTCGATGACCCGCTGTTCTCGCACCGCCCGCGCTTTCGCTCCACCGCGCAGGCGAAGCTGTTCTACTCCGAAGATCTGCGGTCGAAGCTGCGCGGCTACGATGCCACCGCAGCACTGGCCGAGCGCCTGCCGGAACGCTTCAAGCGCTGGCACCCGCTGCATCAAGCGCAATACCTAGAGACGACCTTCCTGCTGCCCGGCTACATCCTCTCCAGCCAGGGCGATCGCGTCGCCATGGCGAACGGGGTCGAGGGCCGCTTCCCTTTCCTCGATCACAGGCTGGTAGATTTCGCGTCGCGCATCCCCACGGGGATGAAGTTGCGGGGCCTCGACGAGAAGCACATTCTTAAGCGCGCCGCGCAGGGTCTCGTGCCGGCCTCGATCGCGTCGCGCAGTAAGCAGCCCTATCGCGCCCCTGACAGCGAAAGCTTTCGAAACGCCGCCTATGTCGACGAGGCGCTCGCAACGCCGAGCGGTTTGTTCAACCCTGCCGCCGTAGCAAAGCTCGCGCACAAGGCGCGGAGCGGCAGCATGAGCGGCTATCGTGACAATGCGGCGTTCGTCGGCATCCTGTCGACGCAGCTCTGGCACCGCCAGTTCGCCGCTACCTCTCCTTCCCTAACCGAAAATGCCGCCTGAAAGGACCTCAAGTGACCACGGCCAACCAAATCCGCAGCTTCATCATCGAGAACTTCCTGTTCGGCGACATTTCGCATGACCTCGGCGACGACGTCTCGCTCATCGATGCCGACCTCGTCGACTCGACCGCCATCCTCGAGCTCGTCGCCTATGTCGAAGAGACCTACGGCGTCACGGTGGCCGATGCCGACATCGTTCCCGCTAATTTCGACTCGATCGGCCGTATCGCCGCCTTCGTCGGCGCGCGCATAGGCGCTTCGGTCGCGGCATAGGAACAGCGAGATGCGCGTCGAAACCTTCCTCCAGCAGAGCGCTGACCGCGTGCCCGACAAGACCGCGCTGGTCGTCGGAGCAACTCGGCTGAGCTATGCCGAGTTCGATGCGCAGACCACCCGGCTCGCGGCCCATCTGCAGCGTCTCGGTGTGAAGCCTGGCGACCGTGTGCTGGTCTTCATGGACAACGCCGCGGAAGCCGCGCTGTCGATCTTTGCCGCGCTCAAGGCCGGGGCGCTTTTCTCGCCCATCAACGCGTCCACTAAGACCGACAAGCTCGACTTCATCATCGGCAATTGCCGGCCGACCACGATCCTCACGCAGCGCAAGCTTACCCCTGTCGCAACCACAGCCATCGGCGATCGCATCGTCGCATTGCTCGTCGCGGGCACTCCTGAATGGGACCTCGCACTCGCGGAGACGACGCCGCTGGTTCCCCATGGTGGCATCGACATCGATCTTGCGATGCTGATCTACACCTCCGGATCGACCGGCCGCCCCAAGGGCGTGATGATGACGCACCGCAACATAGATGCCGCGTCACTGTCGATCATCACCTATCTCGAGACGACTACCGACGACATCATTCTCAGCGTCGCGCCGCTTGCCTTCGACTACGGTCTCTACCAATTGCTGATGGCCGTGCGGCTGGGCGCAACGCTGGTGCTCGAAAAGAGCTTCGCGTTCCCCGCGGCAGTCTTTGAGACGATGCGCCGCGAGCGCGTCACCGGCTTCCCCCTGGTGCCCACCATGGCGGCGATGATCCTGCAGATGCGCGACCTCGCGACGCTTGACGTGCCCACGCTGCGCTACATCACCAACACCGCGGCGGCCTTGCCGGTCGAACACATCAAGCGCGTGCGCGATCTGTTCCCCAACGCCGCGCTCTATTCGATGTACGGCCTGACCGAATGCAAGCGCTGCACCTATTTGCCGCCGGCCCAGCTGGAGACACGCGCCGGCTCAGTGGGTATCGCCATCCCCAATACCGAAGCCTACGTCGCGGCCGATGACGGCGAACCGGTAGCTGCCGGCGTGATCGGCGAACTCGTGATCCGTGGACCGCATATCATGCAGGGCTATTGGGAGAACCCGATTGCCACGGCGGAACGCCTGCGTCCGGGCCGCAACCCTTGGGACAAGGTGCTCTACACCGGCGACCTATTCTACGCCGATGCCGAGGGCTTTCTGTTCTTCGTCGGCCGCAAGGACGACATCATCAAGACCCGTGGCGAGAAGGTCGCGCCCAAGGAAGTCGAGGCGGTGTTGTACGCCATGCCGGGCATCGCCGAGGCCGTCGTCGTCGGCGTGCCCGATCCCGTGCTGGGTCAGGCCGTCAAGGCCATCGTGGTGCGCTCGAACCCTGAGTTGACCGAAGGCGAGATCATTCGCGCCGCCGCAAAGGCGCTCGAGGACTTCATGGTGCCCAAGAGCGTCGAGTTCCGTGACGCCCTCCCAAAGACCGACACCGGCAAGGTCAGTCGCCGCCTTGCCGCTGAATCGTTGGAGCTGACTTAATGCTGCATACCCTGCCCCAATTCTCCGCCGACGCGCTTCGCCTCGACCTCGCGAGCGAGGTGGACAAAATCGTTGACGCCCTCCGTACCCAGCTACGCGCGCATCGGAAGCGTGGCCTCGTGCTGGGACTGTCCGGCGGCATCGACTCCTCGGTTTCAGTGGCGCTCGCGGTGAGGGCCGTCGGCGCGCCCAATGTCTGCGTGATCTACATGCCGGAACGCGATTCAGATCCCGAAAGCCTCCGCCTTGGTCGCCTAGCCGCTAGCGCGTTTGGGCTAGAGGGCATCGTCGAAGATATCGGCCCCGTGCTTGACGCCTTCGGCTGCTATGAACGGCGCGACACCGCTATCCGCAAGCTAGTGCCGGAGTATGGCGCCGGCTGGGCGTGCAAAGTGGTCATCGGCCAGGCCGACATCGGCTACAACATCTCGTCATTGGTCGTGCAGTCGCCGGATGGTGTCCAGTACACGCACCGCATGCCGCTCGATGTCTATCTGGGCGTCGTTGCCGCTACCAACATGAAGCAGCGCACCCGCAAGCAGCTTGAATATTATCACGCGGACCGGCTGAACTTCGCCGTGCTCGGCACGCCTAACCGGCTCGAATACGACCAGGGATTCTTCGTCAAGAATGGCGACGGCGCCGCCGATGTGAAGCCGATCGCCCACCTCTACAAGACTCAAGTCTATGCCTTGGCCGAGCATCTCGGCGTCCCCGAGGAAATCCGCGGGCGGCCGCCGACCACCGACACCTATTCCCTGCCCCAGAGTCAGGAAGAGTTCTACTTCTCGCTCCCCTATGGCCTCATGGACATCTGCCTCTATGGCCTCAACAACGGCATCGACGCTGCAGCCGTAGCTCGCGCTGCGAAGCTCACCGAAGGGCAGGTCAATCACGTCTGGCGGGACATTGCGTCCAAGCGCAAGGCGACGAGGTACCTCCACGCCGATCCGGCCCTGGTTGAGCCTGTCGTCGAGATCGGTGGCTGAGATGTCGACAATCGATACCCCATACAAGATCTCCGAGTTTGCCTCCCGCCGGCTGAATACCCAAATCGTTGGCCGGGCTCCGCTGATCTTGGCGATCGCCGCTGTCGAGGGCAGCACCGCCGGAGTGGTGGTGCTGGGAAGCGCCTTTGCCTACCACCTCTGGGTCCTGCACTTTTCGGTCAGCGAGTTCGCTTGGCCGCTTTACCTGTTGTTCTGCACCCTCGCGGGGCTTCTCTACGGCGGCTTCTCGGCCGCGGGAACCGCACGCTTCCTAGACAAGGGCCGCAGCGAGCAGCGCTCTACTCTGCCCGATGCCTTCTATGGCTGGACGGCGGCAATCGCGCTCACCCTCCTCACGGCATTCCTTCTGGGCTCGATCGGCGACTTGTCGCGCGTTTCACTCACCTCTGCTTATGTGGCGGGCGTCCCGCTGGTACTTATGCTACGCAGCTTTGGCCAGTCGATGCTTACCGATCGCATCAGCCGGGGCGAGTTGCACTATCAGCGCGTTGCCGTCATCGGCAACCGGCTAGATGTGATGAATTTTCTTCTCGCCGGCGATCTGTGGCGGCAGGGTCAACGGCTGACCGGCACTTTCTATCTCGAGGATGCAACCCTGCCGGATGGCGAGCTCGATCTTGATGCTCTCCGTGCGTTCGCTCGCACCGCTCTGAGGCAACAGACGGAGTCGATGGTGATCGTCGCGGCGCTTCACGACTTCAATGCCCTCGAGCAGCTGGTGACAGAAATGAAGCGCTTTGCGCTCAACGTTATCTATGCGCCCGCGACCACCAACCGCACCCTGCGATTCCTCGACGTCGTGCCGATTGGCGCCAACAACGCGCTCCGCTTCGTCCGCAGGCCGCTGAGCGATTTCTCGGTGCTGCTCAAGCGCGGCTTCGACCTGCTCCTGGCAGGCGTCGGCATCGTCCTTTTGCTGCCTCTGTTTGCCGTGGTGGCCCTCGCCATTCGGCTCGACACCCCTGGTCCCGTGATCTATCGACAGGCTCGCCGTGGCTTCAACGGCGAGACGTTCATGATCTGGAAGTTCCGCTCGATGAGTGTCATGGAATCCGGGCATGCGATGCATCAGGCGCGGCCCGGCGACCGTCGCGTTACACGGGTCGGTCGGTTTATCCGCAAGACCTCGATCGACGAGCTGCCGCAGTTAGTCAACGTGCTGCTCGGCCAAATGTCGCTCATCGGCCCCCGGCCGCACGCTATCAGTCACGACGACCAGTTGAGCAAGGTGCTGGCCACCTACGCCCAGCGGCAACGCATCAAGCCCGGCATCACCGGCTGGGCCCAGGTCAACGGCTTCCGGGGCGAGACCGCAAGCGCCGAGCAGATCGAGGGTCGCGTCACCCACGACATCTACTACATCGACAATTGGTCGATTTATCTCGACGTCTGGATCGTCGTGCGAACAGCGATCGCCGTACTCGTCCAGCGTGATGTGTATTGAAGCAGTGAGCACCATGGAAGCCACCGTCCGATCGCGAGCCTCGGCCGAGGTCGAAACTGTCACTATCGGCGGTCTGCCGATCGCGGTGCTCAACCGCACCGAAGCGGCCCAGCAAATGCTCGGGGCCGCAGCACAACACAAACGAGGTATCAGGCCGCTGTTCTACACTTCGGCCAATGGCGAAGTGATCGCCCGGGTGAACACAGACCCCCGCGTCGCCGCGCTGTTCCGCGCCGCCGACCAGATCCTCGCAGACGGCCAGCCGATGGTCGTTGCCTCGCGCTTCGTAACGAAGTCACCCCTGCCCGAGCGGGTGGCGACGACCGATTTGTTTCACGATGCGGCGCGCGGTGCCATCGCGACCGGCCAGACGTTTTACATCTTCGGCGCGTCGCCAGACGAAAATACCCGTGCTGTGGCTGCGATCCGTCGCGCCTATCCGCTGCTCCAAATCGCCGGCGCCTCACACGGCTACCTTACGGGCCAGCCTCTGCTCGACAAGCTCGCCGAAATCGACGCTCTGAGCCCCGACATAATGTGGTTGGCGCTTGGCGTACCGCGCGAGCAGGAATTCTACCGCGAACACGCTCACCGTCTATCCAATGTCGGCGTGATCAAGACGTCCGGTGGGCTGCTCAATTTCCTGTCTGGATCGCGCCGCCGCGCCCCTGACTGGATGCAGCGGCTGGGCCTCGAATGGGCGTTTCGTGTCCTGCTCGAGCCGCGGCGCCTGGGCTGGCGTTATTTAACCACAAACCCAACTGCCATGTTCATGATCCTGACGCGGTCGCGCTGAACACTGTAGGTTAGATTTTCTGCGGTAGAAAGTAAGGCCATGTTTCAGTTCGACAGATCGAAGTTCAGCGCGACCCTAGCGGGCGCCAGCGACGCCGCGCCGGCAAGCCCCATGACCGTTCCTCAACTTCTGGCTCGACTCTGGGACGGAAAGTACTGGGCACTGGCCGGGGCAGTCCTGACGATTGTCGCCGCGCTGGTCTTCAGCGTGGTCGTCAAACCATCCTACGAATCGAGCGCGCTGCTGTACATCGACCCGCAGGATTTGCAGCTCCTGCAAAACGACATCAGTTCGCGCCCGCCATCGGGCGATTCCGGCGCCATGTTTGTCGAGAGCCAGTCGCGCATCATGCAGTCGGCCGAAGTGCTCCGTGACGTTGTAGCAAAACTCGGTCTCGTCACTGACCCCGAATTCGCCAGCAAGCATGTCGACAGCGATGTGAATGGGGATGCCGCGCTGCAGGGAACCATCGACAATCTGGCGAGCGCAGTCAAAGTCGTGCATGCCGACCGGACCTATGTCATCGAAATCTATGCCCGCTCCGAAGACCCCGCCAAGGCGGCGCGGATCGCCAACGCAGTTGTCGCGTCGTATCTTTCGGTGCGGGAGGCGCAGCGCACCCGCCAGGCGTCGACGGCGACCGCATCGATCGAGGCCCGGCTCGATGCATTGCGCGACGACGTGACCACGACCGAAGAGGCGGTCGATCAATTCAAGGTCAAGAACGGTATCGTAGCTGCCAACGGCCAGAGCCTCATCGAGAGCCGCCTCACCGATGCGAACACCGCTGTGAGTACGGCGCAGCGGGCCATGGAGGAATCCAAGACCCACCTCGCACAGCTCGATCTCGCCAACAGTGACCCGGCGCAGTTCCTTTCGTCGCCCGACGCGGTTGCCTCGCCAGATCTCATCCGCCTGCGGGGTGAGTACGATCAGGCTGTCGCCACCCTCCAGACCGAGGCCGCCACTCTCGGTCCGAAACATCCCACTGTCGTACGGTTGCGTGGGCAGGTCGATTCTGTCTCACGTTCGATCGCCACCATGGCCGATCGGCTCCGGACGACCGCCGGCCTCGCATACGACAAAGCTGCCGCCGACTTCGCCGCGGCAAAAGCTGCACTGCAGGCATTGACCGCTACCTACCAGGATAGCGATGGCGCCTTGGTGCAGTTGCGCCAGCTCGAGCGCGACGCTCAGAGCAGCAGGGCGGTCTATGAAGACGCACTCCTCCGCTCGCGCCAGACACGCGAACAGGAGCAGATCAACACCGCCAACGTGCAGGTGATCTCCGAAGCCACTGCGCCGATCCAGAAGCGTTTCCCCCCACGCCTGACCGTGCTGGTGCCGCTGGCTGTCGCCATCGGCCTTGGTCTCGGGCTGGCTGTCAGCCAGTTCCTCCATCTGTTGCCGCCCCGCCGGCAGGTAGCGCCTGCGGCCGCCGTCTCGAAAGCCGGAAGCCCCACTGGTCACCCACCGATGGCCCCTGCGTCACCGCGGGCTGGAGCCTCGCGCCGCTATGCCGCGTTGCCAGACCGGGGCCGGGGAAGCCATGCCCACTGACCCACTGCGTGCCATCGCCCGCCGGACACTCCTGGCAGGCGCTGGCGCATTTGCGGTCTCGACGCTGGGTCCTTACCGCGCTCAGGCGGCGCGCCCCGCGCGCATAGAGATCGATGGCAACCGCTTCCTCTATGATGGCAAGCTGCTCCGGTTGACCGGCATTGCAGTCGGCGACCCCACCTATGTCCGCGCCCTGCGTCCCTTGTCTGACTACCAGGCACTCGCAGCCGACTGGCGGGTCAACTGCGTGCGCATCAGCGTGCTGCCTGCACTTTGGCGCGCCGACCCCGATGCGATGAGCGCCGCGCTGGCCGCCAATGTCGCGGCCGCGCGCGCCCAGGAACTATTCGTCATCATCGACTGGCACCGCATCGGATTCCCCGATCTCTACGACCCGATCCCACCCGCCGATTGGGGCCTGCCGCCCGACGTGATGATCGCTAGCCTCAACGAAACCGCCGCGTTCTGGCAGATCATGGCGCGCCAGTATGGCGACGATCCGTCGATCATCTTCGAGATTTGGAACGAGCCGTCTGCCGATGCCTATCTGTGGACCGCGACGGGCCAACACTGGCCGATCTTCAAGGCCGCTTGGGAACAAATCATCGCCGCCATCCGACCGCTCGCCGACAACATTGTCCTTTGTGGCGGCGGCTACTGGGCGCACGACCTCGTCGGCGTCAAGGACGACCTCATCGCTGACGCGCGCACCGCCTATGCCTGGCATGCCTACCCCAACGCCGAACGCGGCAATATGGAAGCTCGCATCCAGACCCTTGGCGGGCTGCAAGCCGTTAAGCCGATTGTCGTCACCGAATGGGGATTCCGTCCGGGGTCCGACGACGATCTGCGCGGTACGGTCGACGATTTCGCGGAGCCCTTCGTCACCGAGATACTCGATGCCTTCGGTCTCAGCCACACCGCTTGGTGTTACAGCACCGGCGCGATGCCCAACCTTCTGGCCGATGAAGACGGCACGCCGTCAGAGGCGGGGGCATTCGTACGCGGCGTGCTGCGCACGGCCGCCGCGACGGACAGTTGGAGGCTCACCACCGCATGAGCGACCTAGCCCCCTCCGCAGGCACAGGGCTTGTGATCGACCGGCGCATGCCAAGCGCGATCGATGTTGCAACCTTCCTGTTTTTTGTTTTCGCGACGCTCGCCATCTGGACGCAAGTACAGCCATTCATCGACCTGCAGGATCCATCGGCGCTGGACGACACCACGCAATCCAACACCGTGCGCAAGATCGTCACTATCGCGCTGGTTCTGATCGGTATTGCGCTTGTCGGTTCACGCCACCGGCTTCGTGGCCTGCTGAGCACCATCGACCTGCCCCTGATGCTCGTAGTCGGCTGGTTCGGTATCTGCAGCGTGCTTTCGACATCGCCGGGGCTTGCCCTAAACCGGCTGGCGCTCGCTGTATCGGTGATCGCGATCGCAGCCTGCTTGCCGCTGCTGATCCGCAGCCTCGACGCCTGCATCACCGCGCTCGGCGTCACGGTCTCGATCGTCGTGACCGCATGCTTCCTCGGTGTTCTCCTCATCCCCGAACTCTCTATGCACACACTCCGTGACGCCTCCGAGCAGACCCTTGCCGGCGATTGGCGCGGTGTATTCTCTCACAAGAACGAACTCGCAGCCGTCAGCAACATCTTCGTCTTTACCGGCGTGCTCATTGCCCGCACCAAGAACCTCATCTGGGGACTGGTCATCGTGGCCCTGTCGCTCACGCTGATGCTGATGTCGGGCGGCAAGTCTGCGCTGCTGCTGATTGTCCCGGTTTTGGCGGTCAGCTATTTGCTGCTCCGCAACCACTCGCGCTGGCTCGGGCTAACGATGGTCGTCGCGTTGATCGGCGCACTCGTCCTCCTGACCATCGGCAGCGTCGCTTTCCCGCCGGTGGCAATCCTCACAGACGCCATCATGCCCGACCCGACCTTCACGGGCCGTACGGAAATCTGGCAGCTGGCAATGGACGCCATCGATACGGCCCCGATCACGGGACATGGCTACAGCATCTTCTGGGACAGCGGCCTTGCGTACCAGACTGCCATCTCAGGCTCGCCCGCCGCCCTAGCCGGCCACGCCCACAACGGCTATCTCGAAACCGCGCTCTCTGGCGGCCTGCCCGGCCTGTTCCTGGTCCTGCTCTGGATTGGCATCATGCCGTGGCGCAACATCGAGACGCTTAAGCAACGCGCTGGCAGCGCGCTCGAGCGCGCCTTCCTCGAATTTCTTGCCCAGACGTGGTTGTTCGGCTTATTGATCTCCTGCCTTGAAGCCGTGCTTTTCAACCGCAGCAACGCCACCTGGTTCAGCATGGTGATGGCCACGGCGTGCCTGCAGCAATGGGTCGCCTCACGCGGCGTGGCGAAATAGCCATGCGTGTCCTACAACTGGTGAGCCGCGACGATGTCGGCGGCGTCAGGGTGCTAACCGACATGATTGGCGGTGGCCTCAGCAGTGCGAGCGTCACAGTGGATACTCTCTCGTTGATCGGCAACACCGGTCTCGGACGGATCGGACATCTTTCGCGCGTCATTGGCCGCATCGCCACCGGTCGCTACGACGCGATCCTCGCCTACCATGCAGCGGCCTCAGTGGTGGCGGGCTCAATAGGCTCGCTCGTCGGCGTGCCGCACCGGCTATCGCACCTTACGGCCATTCCAAGTGCGATCCGTCCGCACTGGCGCTGGGCCGACCGATTGCTGGGGGCTGCGGGCGGCTACACCGCCATCATTGCCAACTCCACACCAACTGTCACGGCGTTCTCAGCCTATCCCGCTGCGTACCGAAAGCGCATCTCACTGCTTCCTCACGGCGTTCCGCAGTTGCCGACTGGACCGGCCGTCGACTGGCGGCAGCGACTCGGCATCACCAATGGTAGGACTCTTCTCGTCGCGTCCGGGCGGCTGGCGGCGCAGAAAGATTTCGCCACTGCCGTCCGCGCACTCCCAATGTTGCCCGATGCCGATTTGGCCATCGCCGGCGACGGCGAACAGCGCGCGATGTTGCTGACCCTTGCCACCGAACTGGATGTTACGGACCGCGTGCATCTGGTCGGCAGCCTACCCCACGCCAATCTCGGTAGCTTCCTCAGCGCCGGCGACTGTTATTTGTTTCCCTCGGTGTGGGAAACGTTCGGGCTTGCCGGCGTCGAAGCCCAGATGCTCGGCCTACCCATTGTTGCGAGCGATCTCCCAGTTCTGGTTGAGGTGCTGGGACCTGCCGGGCTTGTGCGCCATCATCCGGTTGGTGATGCTGCCGCGCTTGCTGCCGCGGTGCGCGAGACGGTCGCTATGCCTGCCGATGCAGCGACGCGCGCAAACACCGGAAGGAAAGCTGAGGAGCAACACAGCGTGGCCAAGATGCTACAGGGCTATCGTGCGCTGCTGGGGCTTGTACGGTAGCTCGCGAACTATCGCGGCAGACGGGCCTCGCGCAACACCCGGCCGACACCGTTCCAGACTCGCCCGGCGTCGAACATGTCCCAGCGAACCAGCAGGGTCGCCGACACAGCTGCAAGCAGCACCAGATTTGCGGCCAAAGCAGCAGCGCCGAGAAACTGTCGGATGACCTCGCCCACCGCCAGCGTTGCGGCAGCGACCACCACGAGACTGAACAATCGCCTGGCATCGACCGGCATCAGCTCGCGGGTCTTCGGGCTCAGCAAAAACACGCCCAGGGCAGCGAATTGCGCAATCGTGTAGGCGACGGCGGCACCGGCGATCGAATAGATCGGGATCAGCCACCACGAGAACACGAGACTAACGACCAGCGCTACGACCGTCGAGATCAGCTCCAGCCGCACGGAATTGGTGAAGTAGATGGTCTGCGCAAAATAGTAGGACCGTAACAGCAGGCAGGCATTGGCAACCGCCAGTAGCGGCACCAGTGGCGTCGCCGCCTGGTAGTCGCCATGCAGCAATAGGCTGAATATCTTGTCACCGAGCAGGAGATAGAACAGTATTCCGAACGCGGCGAGGAACGCCGCGGTCACAAAGGCCTGCCGCAGCGATGCATTGGCGCGGTCATGCATCGCGTCACCATGCAAATACTTGGCGCGAGACACATAGGAAACGGCGACCGTCTCTCCGACGATCACGAAGCTTTGCTTGATGAAATCGAGCGTCGCCCCGTATGGCCCGACAAGGGCCGGCCCGTAAAAATGCTCCAGCAGAAGCCTGTCGATGGATGCGGCAACCGACGCGGCCGCACCTGCAAGGATCAGCGGCCAGCCGTAACGCCAAAGCCGCGCGTACACGGATCGCTTGGGCCAGACGAAGCCACCTGCCCACACCCCGCGTGAGAGACTGACATAGATGGGGACACCAGCGATGATGTGTGCGGCACCCACAGCGACGAGCAGCGAGCCGGCCGACTTGAAGTGCCACAGTGCAAGGCCTCCCAGGACAAGCGAGCCGACACTGCGCATAGTCGCCGCGGTCGTCACTGGCCCCACCAGCAATTGCGCCCGGCCGAGTTCGTTGGCGAGGAAGTAGACGGTGAAACCCAGAAGCAGGACGCCCGTGGGCACTGCAATGTCGGCGCCAATCAGCCCCACCGCAGTGACGATTCCGAGCAATAGGAGCCCTATCAGCAGCGAAACGCCGCTGAACCCGACTGCGCCGGCGGCGACCGTCGCCGCCTCCTTAGGCGATTGCGTGCCGAAATGCGCGCTAACGATCCACTGCGCGGTCGTGCTGTAAAGGATGAACGCGAAGGCAAAGCCGACGAGATATTGCCCGTACGTCTCATGGCTCACCAGCCGGGTGAACAGGGCGATCGACAGCACCGTCACGATCGCGGAAGCGATCTTGGAAACGAGGTAGACGGATGAGAAGAGGTTCTTCACGCTGAGAGTCTGGGCCTTGCACGGGATGGCAGCGTCCTAGGGGATATGGCGGGTGCAAGCCAGCAAATCCCCTAGACTTCGTTAACCTCGACAATTCACCCTTGCTCCGAATACGAGAACCAAATGCCTGCTGACCCAAACACTGCCACGTCGACTGCCGGACGTATCGCTATCCTCGTTCGCGGTCTCGCGGGCGGCGGTGCGCAGCGCGACGCGATCCTGCTCGCCAACGGCCTAGCCGAGCGTGGTGCGCCCAGTGCGGTCGTCACACTCGATGCTACGGGGCCCCTCCGTGATCTCATCGATCAGCGCGTCACGCTCGTCGACCTCGGGGGCGGCCGAAAGCTCCGTCTCGCCGCCGCAATTCCAGCGTTGCGCCGCTATCTCCAACAAGGCAGACCAGCGGTCTTTGTCGCCTCCGAAGCGAGCGGCAACGCAATCACTACTTTGGCATGGCGCACGCTCCTCCGGGACCAACGTCCCAAGCTGGTGCTGCGCGAAGTCGCGAGCCCGCTGCAGGCCCGCCGCACCGATCCATATCCGCAGAACCGCCTCGGCTATGCACTTGCGCCCTGGATCTACCCCATGGCCGATCTGGTGGTCGCATTGACCGAACCGGCACGCCGGGATCTCGTCGATGCGTTTCGCGTCCCGTCCGCAAAAGCCGTGTGTTTGGGCACGAACGCCGTCTTCAGCGCCGCGGAATATGCGCGCCTAGTCAACGCGCCACGAATTGTCGAGCCCGGCCTTGTCGTAGCCATTGGCCGACTTTCGTCAGAGAAGGATTTTGCGACCCTCATCGAGGCCATCGCGCTCGTGCGGAAGACCCGATCAGTCAAGCTGGCTATCGCTGGCGATGGCGACGAACGACACGCGCTTGAAAGCCTTGCCGCCGCCCGCGGTCTCGCTGATGCAGTAGAGTTCCTCGGCTTCCAGCCCGACCCCACCGCATTGCTGCTTAAGGCGGCGGTGTTCGTCTCGTCGTCGCGCTACGAAGGCTTCGGCAATGCCATCGTCGAAGCAATGGCTGCTGGTGCGACCGTGGTGGCAACGGACGCACCCTATGGACCGCGCGCGATCCTCCAGGACGGTCGACTTGGAACGCTCGTGCCTGTGGGCGATGCGACGTTGCTTGCGTCGGCAATTGGGGCGGCATTGGATGGTCCTGACCGGTCTCGCGAACTAAGGACGCATGCGGCGGCCTTCACCGCAGAAGCGGCCGCCGACGCACTTCTCGCCTTGTTCCGCAGCCGGAACTGGGGCGGTATTTAGGATGTTTTCAGCCACGCGTTGGCGACACTTGTGCGCACAGCTACAAGGCAGTCGTCTAGCGAGGGGGTTAAAGTGGCTCAGGCATCGAAGCGGCTAGCCGATCGACTTATCGGCGGGGCCTCGCGCGTGGCGGCGCGACGTATTCCATTTCGTCCGCATTTTATCAATCTGGATGCGCCGCTTGTCAGCTTCAGCTTCGACGATTTTCCGCTGTCGGCAGCCGAGAACGCCGCTCCAATCCTCGAAGCGGCAGGCGCACGCGGCACTTACTACTTTGCTGGTGGCCTGGCGGGAAAGCTCGAAAACGGCCGCGAAATCGCCAGCAAGGAAGTAGCTGCCGACCTCGCAGCTCGTGGCCACGATATCGGCGGACACACCCACAGCCACTACAACGTCCAGGTGACCCCGCGCGAGACGATGCTCGCCGACGTCAGCCGCAACATAGCCGACATCCGCACCATCGTGGATAGGCCGCCAGCCTCGTTCGCCTATCCCTATGGGGTGGTGTCGCTGCCCAGCAAGCTGGCGCTCGCCAATCGCTTCCGCGGGCTGCGCGGCATTGAGACCGGCATAAACGCTAGGCTCGCCGATCTGGCGCATTTGCGTGCCCAGGAGCTCTACGATGCGTCGAGCACGATTGAGGAGATAGCAACGCTTCTCGACGACGTCGCTCGCCAACGCGGCTGGCTGATCTTTTACACCCACGACGTGGAGCCGAATCCAACATCCATTGGCTGCTCGACCGAATACTTTCGCGCTGTCGTGCAGCTCGTTGCATCGCGCGGCATCGAAATCGTGACGGTCGCCAACGGGCTCGAGCGCATCGGCGTCGCCGCAACTGCCGACGCTTGAACGCGCCCGACGAGTTAACCCATTCTTCACTCTTCAATGGCCCGGGGCCGCAGAGGGCAATAGTCTTCTCAACACTGAGATGCGTGCGAGGACACCATGAACCATCAACCCAATCGTGAGGCATTCGACCTCGCCGTCCGCCGGCTGACCGGCTGGACCGACCAGGCAACCAAGGACTGGGGCGTCTCTCCCATTCGCCTCGATCACCGATTGGCCGAAACCGGCCTGTTCACGGACGACTCGCTGGCCGCAATCATCGACACCTACCCTGTCGAGAGCTACAGCCTGATTTCGATGGGAGCCTTTGGACGCGAACGCCGCTGGCGCCTCGGCCGGATCGAAGGCATGAACGGCCGTGAGATCATCGAGGCGATCCGCGAGAACCAGCTCTGGCTCAATCTGCGCTCGATCGACAAGGTCGACACACGCTTCGGCGAATTGTTCGCCAACTTCTTACGCGAACTGGGCGAAGACGTCACGGGGCTCGCCCCCTACCCAGGTAAGATGGGCGTCCTGATCTCGGGACCCAACACTCGCGTCGACTATCACGCCGATCTGCCTGGTCAGTCGCTTTGGCAAATCCGCGGGGAAAAGTCCGTCTACGTCTATCCGCCGACTGCGCCCTATATCAGCGCCGAACAGCTGCAGGACATCACCTATGACGGCGTCGAAAAGATCGCCTACGAACCTGGCTATGATGCTGGCGCCACTGTGCTGCCGCTCAAGTCAGGCGAGATGTTGCACTGGCAGTTGAACGCCCCGCACCGCGTCGACAACGGCCCGATGATGAATGTCTCGGTGACCACCGAGTACCTGACGCCGGAAATCAAGCGGCTCAATCAGATGAACCTCGCTAACGCCATCCTCCGGCGCAAGCTCGGCCTCAACGCCAAGTCGCGCCCCGTCGCCGGCCTGGGCTATATCGTCAAGGCCGCTCTGCAGGCCGCCTATGTCAAGGCGGGCCTGCGCGACAAGGAATTGAAGCGCACCAGCCAGGCGAGTTTTATCCTCAGCAAGGACAGCAACGGCCGCGTGGTGATGACCGATCTCTAGAATGCCAACATCCTACAGCGCTCGGCTATTCACTGACATCGAGAGCATTGCGCCGCTGTGGCGCGAGCTGAGCGAACGCGGTGCGGCGTCGAACTTCGCTTTCCAGGACATCCGCTGGCTGCGGCTGTGGTATCGGCACCTGGCGGCGAACGGCAACGGGCGCGCCGTTATTGCGGTTATCGTCGAAGGGTCAGATCGCGCTGGCGAGATCGATCCCGCCCGCGTCGTGATGGTCCTGCCCTTAATCCGTCGCTACAAGTTCTTCCTGCCAATCGTCGAATTCGCTGATCGCGGCATTACCGACTACAACATCGCTCTACTTGGGCCGATGTCGCCGAAGTCGAAGGACGCGGCCGAAATGGCGTTCGCAGCGTTGGCCAGAGCGCTCCGCCCCTACGTCACCTTGCGCCTGCGCAAAATGCCGGCCGCCCTCGACGGCACTCCGCATCCGTTCGGCTGTCTCGATGACGCACAACAGAGCGACCTTGCGGCCCACAACATCACGCTTCCGTCCAGCAGCGTCGGTTACTTGGAAAGTTTCGGCAAGAAGAAGCGCTCCGAGATCCAGCGCGCGCGGCGCGCCTTCGAGGCGTCGGGCAATTTGCGATTCGGCGCGGCTGAGACGCTCGCCGAGCGGCGCGAAGTGTTCTCCCTCATCCGGGCTGGGCAGCGCCGGCGCGTACCAGAAAAGGGTGATCGCTACTTCCTTGAAGATGAAGGGTACCGGCAGTTCTACGAAGACCTCGTCGAAGACCCCACCTTCGCGGATCTCGCGACAGTGACAGCCCTTTGGCTTGATGGCCGTCCCATCGCGGGTCTTCTGGGCGTCCGCAGAGGTAATCGATACATCGCTCTCCGTATCGGCCAGTCCGACGATCCCGAAGTGACGCGCCTCGGCGCCGGCAAGCTTCTATTGGTCGAAACCGCCAAATTGGCCATCGATGCAGGTCTTCGTGTGTTCGATCTGTCGCTGGGCGGCAATGCCCTGAAGGCATGGTTTCATCCGGAGCCGTTCCCCCTTATCGAGGTCGAACGTCTTTTCAACGGACTCGTCCGCAGCCGACGACGCCGGAATGAGGTTGTCGAGCCGATCGCGAGGGGCGCCGAGCAAGGCACCTGAGCGCTCCACTTCCTCCCGCGCAGTTGGACGGCTTGCTCCAGTAGGACAGATAGTCGTTGCCCGGCGCCCCTGACTCTGCCTATTCAGACGCCTGCACTGGATCGGGCATCATGGTCACCCTCAAGGAAATCGCCAACGCCGTCGGAGTTTCGACCGCGACAGTATCGCGTGTCCTCAACTTCGATACGACGCTGTCCGTCACAGCGTCGAAGCGGCAGGCGATCATCGAGGCGGCCGAAGCGCTCAACTACGCGACCCCGCGCAATCGCAACCGTGCCAACCAGCAGGGGCTCAGCAAGATCGCGATGGTGCATTTCCTGCGTCCTGAGCAGGAACTGGTCGACCCATATTATGTCGGACTCAGGCTGGGCATCGAAAGTCGTTGCGCTGCGCTGAAGATCGAAACGGTAAAAGTTTACCACACCGACTCCATGCCCGACGCCACTCTGCTGCAAAACGCCTCGGGCGTTATTGCGATCGGACGGCAGGACGACAACGAAATCGCCTGGATCAAGAAGCACAGCCGCCACGTCGTTTTCGCGGACTTCACGCCGCCTGACGATGAACTGGATAGCGTTGAGGCCGACCTTACCTTCGCGACGCGCAAACTGCTGCAGGCCCTCACAAAAATGGGCTACCGCCGCATTGCTTTTGTCGGTTGGGACGACGTCTACGATGGCGTTCGGCGGCCCGAAAAGCGCGCCCGTGCCTATATTCAGTGGATGACGGAACATGGCTTGTTCGAAAGCCGGCTGTGTCGCACCGAAAACAACACCGAAGAGAGCGGTTTCCGCCTGACTCGCCAGGTTTTGTCGGAGCCGGACCGCCCGGACGCCATCATGACGTGCAACGACAATATGGCCGTCGGCGCCTACCGCGCCATCGCCGAACTCGGCTTGCGGATTCCAACCGACGTCGCCGTTGCGAGTTTCAACGACATCTCAGTCGCGCAATTCTTGCATCCGCCGCTTTCTACCGTCCGGCTCCCCGCCGAAGAGATCGGCGAAACGGCCGTGGAACTGCTTCTCGAGCGCGCCGCTGGCCGCGACTTGTCCAAGCGTATCACCTTGGCATCACAGCTAAAGTGGCGATCCAGCACCCGCAGCCCAGTGGACTCGTGATCGTCACGCCTGCAAATTCCGAACTAAATTTTTACTGAAAATCTTGCAGGCCCGTCGCAGCCGGTCTAAGAAACTCCCACGGACGGAAAAATCACGTCCGCTGTCTGGGAGGACAACAATGAACA
>JBDSHC010000155.1:0-10303 GCA_039918675.1 Devosia sp. | reverse complement strand
CTCGCCATGTTCTACGTCTTCTTCGAGGGCAGCCTGATCCCGATGTTCCTCATCATCGGCATCTGGGGCGGCAAGCGGCGCATCCAGGCGGCCTACAAATTCTTCTTCTACACCTTCACCGGTTCGGTGCTGATGCTGCTCGCCATCATGGCGATGTACTGGCAGGCCGGCACGCTCGATATCCGCAAGCTTCTGGCGTTCCATTTCGACCCGGCGATGCAGACCTGGTTGTGGCTCGCCTTCTTCGCCTCGTTCGCGGTGAAGATGCCGATGTGGCCGTTCCATCGCTGGCTGCCGGAGGCGCACGTCGAAGCGCCCACCGGCGGCTCCGTCATCCTGGCGGCGATCCTCCTGAAGCTCGGCGGCTACGGCTTTATCCGCTTCTCGCTTGCGATGTTCCCGGACGCCTCGCTGCAGTTCGCGCCCTTCGTCTTCACGCTCTCGATTGCGGCAATCATCCTGACGTCGCTGATCGCTCTCGTGCAGACCGACATCAAGAAGCTGATCGCCTATTCGTCGGTCGCCCATATGGGCTTCGTCACGATGGGGATCTTCTCGGGCAACGTCATGGGCGTCCATGGCGCGGTGTTCCAGATGATCTCGCACGGCATCGTGTCGGGCGCGCTCTTCCTCTGTGTCGGTGTCGTCTATGACCGCATGCACACGCGCGAAATCGCAGCCTATGGCGGCCTTGTCGAGCGCATGCCGCGCTACGCCTTCGCCTTCATGGTGTTCACCATGGCCAATGTCGGCTTGCCCGGCACGTCGGGTTTCGTCGGCGAATTTCTGACCATGATCGGCGTGTTCCAAGTCAACACTTGGGTGGCGTTCTTCGCGGCGTTCGGCGTGATCCTCTCGGCCGCCTATGCGCTCTGGCTCTATCGCCAGGTGATCTTCGGTGCGCTGACCAAGGAATCGCTCAAGGGCATCCTCGATCTGGACACCCGCGAGATCGCGGTGCTGGTGCCGCTGATCGTTCTCACCATTCTGTTCGGCTTCTATCCGGCGCCGATCCTCGATGCGACCGCCGCTTCGGTGAACCTCGTCGCGGAAAATTTCAGCAAGGCTATCGGCGCTGCGGCGCCGCTGGTCGCGGCGGCCCACTAGGAGAGACTTGATGCATTCCGATCTCCTCAGCTTTGCCGCTCTCGCGCCGGCCTATCCCGAGTTGCTGCTCGCGGTCGGCATCGTCGTGCTGCTGCTGGGCGGCGTGATCTTCTCGCGCGAGCGCTCCGCCGGCATCGCGACGCTCTCGATCATACTGCTCGTCGGCGTCATCGCCGTGTCGATCTGGCAGCCCGCCGAGGGCATCTTGTTCAATGGTGGCTTCATCGTTGACGGCTTTGCCCGCTACATGAAGTTCCTCGTCTTGGGCGGTTCGGCCTTCGCGCTGGTCCTCTCGACCTCGACGGCGAAGCCTATGGGCCTCGACAAGTTCGAATATTCGATCCTCGTCTTGCTCGCGACGCTGGGCATGATGGTGATGGTCTCGGCCAACGATCTCATGAGCCTTTATGTCGGCCTAGAGCTGCAATCGCTGGCTCTCTACGTTGTCGCCGCGCTGAAGCGCGAGGACGCGAAAGCGACCGAAGCCGGCCTCAAATATTTCGTCCTCGGCGCATTGTCCTCGGGCATGCTGCTTTACGGCGCATCGCTGGTTTACGGCTTCACGGGCCTGACCCAGCTCGACCAGATCGTCGGGGCCATCGCCGGGTCGCAGCGCTCGATCGGGCTGATCTTCGGCATGGTGTTCCTGCTCGCCGGTATCGCATTCAAGATCTCCGCCGTGCCGTTCCATATGTGGACGCCCGACGTCTATGAAGGCGCGCCGACCCCGGTCACCGCCTTCTTCGCCTCGGCGCCCAAGGTCGCCGCGATGTCGTTGTTCATCCGCGTCACCACGGTCAGCTTCGGCGGTGTCACACATGACTGGCAGCAGATCGTCATCTTCCTATCGATCGCCTCGATGGTGCTCGCTGCCTTCGCTGCCATCGGCCAGAACAATCTCAAGCGCCTGCTGGCGTATTCCTCCATCGGCCATGTCGGTTTCGCGCTGGTCGGCCTTTCCGCGGGCACCTCGGTCGGGGTCGAGGGCGTAGCGGTCTACATGGCAATCTACGTTGCCATGACCATCGGTATGTTCGCCGCGCTGCTGTCGCTCAAGACCGAAGCCGGCTACGTCGAGACCATCCCGCAACTCGCCGGCCTCGCGCAGAAGCGGCCGTTCGCCGCTGCGATCATCGCGATCATCATGTTCTCATTCATCGGCCTGCCGCCGCTGGCCGGGTTCTTCGCCAAATGGCAGGTGTTCCTCGCCGCCATCGATGCGCATCTGTTCGTCCTCGCAGTCATCGGTGTGCTGGCGAGCGCGGTCAGCGCCTTCTATTACCTCCGCATCGTTAAGGTGATGTATTTCGACGAGCCGACCAGCGAGTTCGCCGCGCCGCCGGTGGAGCTTGTCTCCGTTATGGCGGTCGCCGGGTTCTTCATCGTCACCTATTTCGTCACTGTCGGTGCGCCGCTTTACAATGCCGCCCACGCAGCGGCGGGAAGCCTGTTCTAGTGGCCAATTTCTGGCTCGGGCCTATTGCCAGCGCGCGGGGCTATCGGCTCCACGGCTTCGATGAAATCGGCTCGACCAGCACCGAAGCCTCCCGCGCTGCCGAGAGCGGCGATGTGGGCGAGGTGTGGTACGCCGCTCTGAAGCAGACCGCCGGCAGAGGCCGCCGCGGCCGCGCCTGGGAGACACCATCAGGCAATCTCGCTGCCAGTTTGATGATCGTCCCCGATTGCGACCCCTCCGTCGCCGCGACGCTTGGTTTCGTCGCCGGCGTCGCGCTCAATCGGGCGCTCGCCGCCACGCTGCCTGCCGGCACAGTGAAACACGGTCTCGACGGTGCTAATCGCATCGCCCTCAAATGGCCCAACGACGTCCTCGCCGACGGTGCCAAACTCGCCGGGATGCTGCTGGAAGCACAGAAGCGCCCTGATGGTCGGCACGCCGTCGTCATTGGCATCGGCGTGAACATCGTATCCGCACCCTCCGGGTTGCCTTATCCAGCGACCTCATTGACGGAGCTGGGCTCCAACATCACCGCCGAAACCATCTTCGCGGCGCTTGCCGACGAATGGGTCGTCGCCTACGAACTCTGGGACAACGGCCGCAGTATCCCAGCAATCCTCGACCTCTGGCGCTCTGCCGCCGCCGGCATCGGCGCCGAAGTTGCGGTCAACCGCGACAATGGCGTGGTCCGCGGCATCTTTGAATCCATCGACGACACCGGCCGGCTCATCGTCCGCGCCAACGACAATTCGCGTATCGCGATTTCCGCGGGCGACGTCCATTTCGGCGTCACCGCCTCAGTGAGGGCCTGATGGCCGTTAATTCTACTGACGAACTGGTTTTCGTCCCTCTCGGCGGCGTCGGCGAGATCGGCATGAACATGGCCGCCTACGGGTTCGGCCCGCGCAATTCCAAGAAGTGGATCGTCATCGATTGCGGCGTGACCTTCGCGGGGCCGTCGCAGCCGGGCATCGAGCTCATCATGGCCGATCCGACGTTCCTTGAGGATAATGCCGACGACGTGCTCGCGCTGATCCTGACGCATAGCCATGAGGATCATTATGGCGCCGTGCTCGACCTCTGGCCCGCGTTCGACAGGCCGGTCTACGCCACGGCGTTCACTGCCGCGATGCTTTCGGCCAAGCGGGCTGCCGACAATATCGTCGACACCGTCAATGTCCGCCCGATGCATGTCGGCAAGGCGTTCACGCTCGGCCCGTTCACCATTGAGCCGGTCAATGTCGCGCACTCCATTCCCGAAAGCTGCGCGCTCGCGATCACCACCAGCGCGGGCAGGGTCATCCACACCGGCGACTGGAAGCTCGATCCGCGTCCGATCGCGGCGCCTGCGACCGACGAGGCGCGGTTCAGCGAACTTGCCGCCGAGGGTATCCCCATCGCGCTGGTGTGCGACAGCACCAATGCGCTCAAGGACGGCACCAGCCCGAGCGAGGACGAGGTTGCGTCAAACCTTGCCGCCCTGATCGCCAGCGCCCCGCACCGCGTCGCCATCACCACCTTCGCCTCGAACGTCGGCCGCGTCATCTCGGTCGCCCGCGCCGCCGAGAAGGCTGGCCGGCAGGTCGTGATGTCCGGCCGCGCCATGCACCG
This sequence comes from Devosia sp., assembly GCA_039918675.1. Classification (GTDB taxonomy): domain Bacteria; phylum Pseudomonadota; class Alphaproteobacteria; order Rhizobiales; family Devosiaceae; genus Devosia_A. Next base: position 6,129 of record JBDSHC010000155.1, on the reverse strand, counting down.
CATCGCCGGCATCGCGCGCGAACTCGGGATGCTCGAGGGCATCGCACCCTTCCTCGATCAGGATGCGTTCAAGACCCTGCCGCGCAACAAGATCGTCGTTCTCTGCACCGGCAGCCAGGGCGAGGCACGCGCCGCCGTCGCCCGTATCGCCCGCGGCGAGCATCCGGCGATCGACCTCAACGCCGGCGACCGGATGATCTTTTCTTCCTGGGCTATTCCCGGCAATGAGCGCGAAGTCATCGACATCCAGAACATGTTCATCGACCGCGGCATCGAGGTCGTGACGCAGAAGGATGCGCTGGTTCACACTACGGGCCACCCGCGGCGCGAAGAGCTGAAGCGGCTCTACGATCTCCTCAAGCCGCAGACGCTCGTGCCGGTCCATGGCGAGGCGGCGCATCTCGAGGCGCATGCCGCACTCGGCCGCCAGCACGGCATCCAGAATGTCGTCCATGCCCGCAATGGCGACATGGTTCGCCTCTTCCCGGACGTCATGCATTTCCCAAGCGAAGTGCGTACCGGTGAGCTCTATCTCGACGGCAACATCCTCTGCACGCCCGACGAATCCGGCGTCAAAGGCCGGCGTAAGCTGTCCTTCGGCGGCCACATCGTGGTCAGTGTCTGCGTCGATGCCCGCGGCAGCATCGTCTCCGGCCCCGATCTTGCCATCGAGGGCCTGCCCGAAGTCGAGGACGACGATGAATCGCTCGGCGATCTGGTCCGCAACACCGTCAACGGCACGCTCAAATCCATTCCGCCGAAGCGTCGCGCCGATCCTGACCTCGTCGATGCTGCGCTGCAGCGCGCCATTCGTAGCGAAGTGAACGCCTGGTGGGGCAAAAAGCCTAATGTGACAGTGTTCGTCCACCGCATATAGCCTCGCGTGACCCCGAAAGCTGGTCTTCCGGTTTCGGACAAGGTCACGCGCAGAGAGACGTCATGATCGCACCGGCCACCTTCATCGCCATCTATTTCGTCGTCTGGTGGATCTGCCTGTTCCTCGTGCTGCCGTTCGGCGTGCGCAATCAGGTCGACGCCGGCGAGGTGATCCGCGGCTCGGACCCGGGGGCGCCCGTTCGGCCGATGTGGGGACGCCGCGTATTGTGGACCACACTGCTGTCCATCCCCGTGACTGCCCTCCTGCTGTGGGCAGTCGGCAATCCGTGGCTGCAGCAATATTGGAGCTAGGCTCATGACCGGCGTCCTCGACCGCTTCCTCCGCTATGTCGTCATCGACACCCAGTCCGACGCGTCCTCGTCCAGTCAGCCATCGACCGAAAAACAGAAAATCCTCGGCCGCCTGCTGGTGGAGGAGCTGCGAGCCATCGGGCTCGTCGACGCCGAACTCGACGAGCATGGCTATGTCTATGCCAACATCCCGGCCAACACGGCAAAGACTGTGCCGGTCATCTGCTTCTGCTCGCATATGGACACGGCGCCCGATTTCACCGGCACCAACGTCAAGCCGCAGATCATCCGCGGCTACAAAGGCGGTGACATCGTGCTGCCGGGTGATCCTAGCCGCGTGATCAAGACCAGCGAACATCCCGAGCTCGCCAATCAGATCGGCAACGACATCGTCACCACCGATGGCACGACGCTGCTCGGCGCCGACGACAAGGCCGGCCTCGCCGAAATCGTCTCAGCGGCCGAGTATTTGATGGCCCATCCGGAGCTCAAGCACGGCAAGATCGCGCTGCTCCTCACGCCCGACGAAGAGATTGGCCGGGGCGTCGCCAAGGTCGATCTCAAGCGGCTCGGCGCGGAGTTCGCCTACACGATGGATGGTGAGACCGCCGGCACCATCGAAGATGAGACCTTCTCGGCCGATGGCGTCGACATCAGCATTCGCGGCGTCGCGATCCATCCCGGCTTTGCCAAAGGCAGAATGGAAAACGCCATCAAGATCGCTGGCGAGATCGTCGCCCGCCTCCCCAAGGATGTCGCACCAGAAGCGACCGAGGGCAGGGAAGGGTTCGTCCATCCCGTCAGCCTCTCTGGCAGTATGGACAAGGCGTCGATCAGTCTCATCGTTCGCGATTTCGACGTGTCGGGGCTCGCGGTGAAGGAAGAGATGCTCGAAGCCATCGTCCGCGATGTCATCGCGGCCTATCCGGGCTCGACCTATGAGTTCAAGGTGCGCCAGCAGTACCGCAACATGAAGCAGGTGCTGGATCCTCACCCGCAGATCGTCGACAACGCCGTCGAGGCGATCCGGCGCACCGGCCTAACCCCGATCCGCGGCAGCATTCGCGGTGGCACCGATGGCTCGCTGCTCTCGGCGATGGGCCTGCCGTGCCCCAACATCTTCGCCGGCGGTCACGCCTTCCATTCGCCGCTCGAATGGGTCAGCCGTCAGGATATGGAGAAGGCGGTCGAGACCATCGTCAATCTGGCCCAGATCTGGGAAGAGCGCGCCTAGCGCTTCTTCGGGCTCTTCGCCCGCCCGTGCTCCCAGGCCGTCCGCAGCGCCTCGCGCAACTCGGCCGTGCCGATCGCCTCTACATCGACGCTCGTCCAGCCCTGCTTTCCCCACGCGTTGGGGATCGGCGAAAACAGCGCTGGAGCCATCATCACGCGGAATTCCTGCTCGTCCGGCATCAGCTTGAGGTTCAGCGATTTTCCATCGCCCGAAAGCGTCGCGTAGATGCGCGCCACCTTGAACGCGGCCCGGTCGAAATGGGCGTTTTCGGTCGTGCCTTCAAGCTCCATTGCGAGCCTGCGGACATCGTCGGCACTGGCCAAAATCGCGTCCTTACAAAGAAAAAGCAGGGCGCGAGCCCTGCCAAATGAGTTTGATCGACAATACGTTGGTCTTAGGCCAGCATTTCTGCGACAGCCAACGCTCCTCCCTTGACGTTGTCGACGTCCGGCGACTTTGCTGCCGCCTGTAATTGATTGGGGCGGACCCTAACAAGGCGTCTACGGGCTGTCACCTAGATTCTGCGACCTTTTTGCAGGGTGCCCGAGGCTGGACAGCGCTTGACCGTTGCGCTTTGACTACGCCCCAAACAGCCGACGAGTCGGCCGGATTTCCCTGGAGTTTGCATGCGTCTCAGCCGGTATTTTCTACCCGTCCTGAAGGAATCTCCCAAGGAAGCCGAGATCGTCTCGCACAAGCTGATGCTGCGCGCCGGCATGGTCAAACAGCAGGCTGCGGGCTCTTATTCCTGGCTGCCTCTCGGCTTCAAAGTCCTCAACAAAGTGGTCAAGATCATCGAGGAGGAGCAGAACCGCTCCGGCGCCGTGCAGATGCTGATGCCATTGGTGCAATCGGCCGATCTCTGGCGCGAATCCGGCCGCTACGACGCGTATGGCAAGGAGATGCTGCGCATCGAGGATCGGCACGAGCGTGAGATGCTGTTCGGGCCGACCAATGAGGAGATGATCACCGACATCTTCCGCACCTACGTGCGGTCCTACAAGGAGCTGCCGCTCAACCTCTACCATATCCAGTGGAAGTTCCGAGACGAGGTGCGGCCGCGCTTCGGCACCATGCGCAGCCGTGAGTTCCTGATGAAGGACGCCTATTCCTTCGACCTCGACGAGGCGGGCGCCGTCAAAGCGTTCCAGCGCATGTTCGTCGCTTACCTCCGCACATTCTACCGCATGGGCCTGACCGGCATCCCGATGCGCGCCGACACAGGCCCGATCGGTGGCGATCTGAGCTACGAGTTCCACGTCCTCGCCGAGACCGGCGAGAGCGCGGTGTTCCTCGACTCCGATCTGCTCGAAAAGCCGATCCCCAGTGTCGACACCGATTTCAAAGGCGATCTGAGCCCGATCTTCAACGATTGGACCTCGCTGTTTGCCGCGACCGACGAGATGACCGACGAGGCGACCTTCCGCGCCACCGTTTCGGGCAATAGGCAGCTGGCGGCGCGTGGCATCGAAGTCGGCCATATTTTCTACTTCGGCACCAAGTATTCCGAGCCAATGAAAGCAAGCGTCACCGGTCAGGACGGCAAGGACGTCCTGGTCCACATGGGCAGCTACGGCATCGGCCCGACGCGCCTCGTGCCCGCCATCATCGAAGCCAGCCATGACGATGCCGGCATCATCTGGCCCGTCTCCGTTGCGCCGTTCGAAGCTGTGCTGATCAACCTCAAGGCCGGCGATGCCGGCACCGATGGCGCCTGCGAAAGCCTCTACGCCGAAATGAATGCCGCGGGTCTCGATACGCTGTACGACGACCGCGACCAGCCCGCCGGCGCGAAGTTCGCCACTGCCGACCTCATCGGCATCCCGTACCAGATCATCCTCGGGCCGCGTGGCCTCAAGGAGGGTCAGGCCGAGATCAAGCACCGCAAGACGGGCGAGCGCGAAACGCTGCCGCTGGCCGGGGCCGTTGCTCGGCTCAAATCGCTCATCGAACCGCAAAGGCGGGACAAGGTTTGACCTCGCCCGCGGCCGAGCCCGCATCGACGGCCGGTCCATTTTCGCGTTTCGAATGGATGATCGCAGGGCGCTATTTGCGGGCCCGCCGCAAGGAGGCGTTCATCTCCGTCATCTCGTGGCTGACGCTGCTAGGCGTCGCCATTGGTGTCGCAACCCTTATCGTCGTCATGTCGGTGATGAGCGGCTTCCGCGAGGAACTGCTCACCAAGATCCTAGGTCTCAATGGCCATTTCACGGCCTATCCGATCGACGCGAAGTTTACCGACTATGACGAGACGGCACTTAAGCTCGAGAAGGTGAACGGTGTTCTACTCGCCGTACCCTATGTCGAGGGCCAGGCGCTCGCATCAGGCCAACAGGAATCGACCGGCGTTTCAGTGCGCGGCATCGAGGGCTCGTCGATTGATAAGCTGAAGCTGCTGAGGGACGCCGCGGTGCTTGGCGGCTGGGACCAGTGGGACCAGTCGCAGGGCGTCGCCATCGGCCAGGGGCTGGCCGAAAAGCTCGGCATCAGCATCGGCGATCCGATCACCATCGTGAACCCCAACGGAGCCAACACGCCCTTCGGAAAAACCCCACAAATCCGGTCGTTTCCGGTCAATGTGATCTTCAGCCTGGGCATGGTCGAGTTTGACAGTTTCTACGTCTACATGCCCATGCAGGCGGCCCAGACCTACTTCAAGCTGTTCGACGACGTGCTGAAACCCGGGGCCGTGCAGCCGGGTCCCGACGCGACCGACGAGCAGATCGACGCGGCCTATGAGCGGCAGTATCAGGCAACGGCAGTTGAGGTCTTCATCGACGATCCCGACAACGTGACCGCGGTCCGCGACCGCATCCAGAAGGGCGTCGATCGCCAGCTGATCCTCTACGACTGGCAGCAGCGCAACGAGACCTTCTTCTCGGCGTTGCAGGTCGAGCGCGTGGTGATGTTCACGATTCTCTCGATGATCATCCTCGTCGCCGCGTTCAACATCATTTCGAGCCTCGTGATGCTGGTCAAAGACAAGTCCAGCGACATTGCGGTGCTGCGCACCATGGGCGCGACCCGCGGCTCGATCATGCGCATCTTCTCGATGACCGGCTTCGCCATTGGCGCCGCCGGTACCGGGCTCGGGCTCATCCTCGGCCTCGTCGTCGCCTCGAACGCCGAGACGCTCCGCGCGTTCATCTCGAACCTCACCAATGTGCCCATCTTCCCGCCTGAAGTGTTTTTCCTCTCGAGCCTGCCGTCGCGCATCAACCCGACCGAGGTAACCGTCGTCGCGCTTCTCGCGCTGACCCTCAGCTTCCTCGCGACGATCTACCCGGCCTGGCGTGCCGCGCAGTACGACCCGGTCGAGGCGCTGCGTTATGAGTGAGCCGCATCTGCGTCTCAGGGGCGTCCACCGGCATTACGGCAAGGGCGACACCATCGTGTGCGTGCTCGAAGCCGCCGAGCTCAGCGTAAATAGCGGCGAACTGGTTGCCATCGTTGCGCCCTCGGGCGCCGGCAAATCGACGCTGCTGCACCTGAGCGGCCTGCTTGAGCGCCCGCAGTCGGGCGAGATCGAGATCACCGGCACGCCGACCATGCAACTCAGCGAGCGCGGCCGTACGCTGCTGCGCCGCACCACGATCGGTTACGTCTATCAGTTCCACCATCTGCTGCCCGAGTTCACTGCGCTCGAGAACATCTCGATCCCGCAACTCATCGCCGGCAAGCGCCAGGCCGATGCCGACAGGCGCAGC
>JBDSHC010000154.1:0-22743 GCA_039918675.1 Devosia sp. | reverse complement strand
CCGCCCGAATGTCATCTACGTGCCGTAGCCACGCCGGATTCGCCGCGCGGCAAGTCCGATGAGGGGCTGATGGCCAAACTTCCCTATAAGCGCATCCTCCTCAAGGTCTCCGGCGAAGTGCTGGCCGGCGACCAGTCATTCGGCATCGAGCCCGATTTCCTGAACGCCATGGCCGCGCAAATCGTCGATGCCGCCAAGTCGGGCCTACAGATCGCGATCGTCATCGGCGCGGGCAACATCTTCCGGGGCATGAAGGTCGCGGCTGACGGCACCGATCGCGTCACGGCCGACCTCATGGGCATGCTCGGCACCGTCATCAACTCACTGGCGCTCTCCAACGCCATCACTCGCGGCGGCGTCAAGGCCAAGGTGTTCTCGGCGCTCACCATGCCGTCGGTCGCCGACAGCTTCACGGCCCGCGCCGCCAAGGCCGCACTCGACGATGGTTTCGTCGTCGTCTGCGCCGGCGGTACCGGCAATCCGTTCTTCACCACGGACACTGCTGCCGCCCTCAAGGCCATCGAGCTCGATTGCGACGTGCTGCTCAAGGGCACCAAAGTCGATGGGGTTTATACCGAGGATCCCAAGAAGAATCCGAAGGCCCAGCGCTATGAAACCGTCAGCTATGACGAAGTCATCGCGCGAAACCTCAAAGTCATGGACACGGCGGCGTTCGCCCTTGCGCGCGATAACGGCCTGCCCATACTGGTTTACGCACTGGACGACAAAGAAGGTCTGATGGGGGTATTGGGCGGCAAAACGCGCTCGACCTTCGTTGGTATCGCCAAGAAGTAGGAGTTGAAGATGGCCCCGGTCCCGATTTTCTCGATCGACGAAATGAAAACCCGGATGCAGAAATCCATCGTGTCCCTGCGTGAGGAACTCGCCGGACTGCGTACGGGCCGCGCCAGCGCAAGCCTGCTCGAGCCGGTGATGGTCGAGGCCTATGGCTCGCGCATGCCGCTGCAGCAGGTCGCCACGGTCACGGTTCCCGAGGCCCGCATGTTGATGGTGTCGGTGTGGGATCGCTCGATGGCACCGGCCGTCGACAAGGCCATCCGCAATTCCGGCCTGGGCCTCAACCCATCGACGGAAGGCGCGACGATCCGCGTGCCGCTGCCCGAGTTGAACGAAGAGCGCCGCCGCGAATTGACCAAGGTGGCGCACAATTATTCCGAGCAGGCCAGGGTAGCGATCCGCCACATTCGTCGCGACGGCATGGAATTGCTCAAGAAACTCGAGAAAGACGGCCATATGAGCCAGGACGATGGGCGGCTGAAATCCGATCTCGTCCAGAAGGCGACGGACGGCGCCATCGGCGAAATCGATCAATTGCTCGCCGCTAAGGAACAAGAAATCATGCAGGTTTAACCTGCGCATGCCATTTCGGCCCTGGAGGGCCATCGATGTCTAGTGAACCCGCCACCCAGCAGCGCGCCGCCCAGCGGTCCGACCTGCGGATTCCGGCACATATCGGGGTGATCATGGACGGCAATGGCCGGTGGGCCCAGGCCCGCGGCAAGCCGCGTACCGAGGGACATATCGCCGGCGTCAAAGCCCTGCGCGGCATCGTCGAAAACTGCATCACCTATGGCGTCGGCCATCTGACGGTCTTCAGCTTTTCGTCCGAGAACTGGACCCGGCCGAAGGACGAAGTCAGCTTCATCTTTGGGCTGTTGCGCCGGTTCGTCGCTTCCGATCTCGAAAAACTGCACCGCAACAATGTCTGCGTCCGGATCATCGGTTCGCGCGAAGGCCTCGACGACAGCCTCCGTCGCCTCATCGCAGAGGTCGAGGCGACGACGGCAATGAACACCGGCCTCAGGCTGCAGGTCGCGTTCAACTATGGCGGCAAGGCCGAGATCGCTGACGCCGTGCGCCGCATCGCGGGGCTCGTCGCCGCCGGCAAGCTCAAGGCCGAGGACATCACGGAAGAGACCATCGGCCGGGCGCTCTATACCGCCGGCCTGCCGGACCCCGACATCATCATCCGCACGAGTGGTGAGCGCCGGTTCTCGAACTTCCTCCTCTGGCAGAGCGCCTATTCCGAACTGGTGTTCGTCGACGAAAACTGGCCCGATTTCAACGAGCAGAGCTTCGTCAAAGTCCTCGAGGAGTATAGTGGCCGCGAACGACGCTATGGAGGCGTCGAGGCGCAGCAGCGGTGAATTCGCCCGATCCTTCAGGCTCCGCCTCGCCCCGCCCATCCGTGTCCTGGACCGACCTCGGCCCGCGCGTTCTCTCGGCTATCGTCCTCGTCGCCGTCATCGGCAGCGGGCTCTATTTCGGCGGCTATGTCTGGGCGATCCTCAGCGCAATCGTCTTCGGCCTCACCTATCGCGAGTGGGAGCAGATGGTGACGCTGAAGCCGCTCGCGCCGCTGGGAATGGCTCTGATCGGCCTCCTCGCCGTCGCTGCAGTGAGCTTCCCGGCGTTCGGCGGCATAGGTGTTCTCGCCGTAGTGGCGGTGGCCGTTGTGCTGTCCCTGTTCGGCGGCCGGCCGGTGATTCCGTGGCGCGTCGGCGGCCTCGTCTATTTCGCCATCGTCATCATCGCCGTCCAGGCGATGCGCGGCACTGCGCCGGCTGGCATCATCGCCGGTTGGTACCTTGGCATCGTCATCGCGCTCAACGACACCGGGGCCTATTTCGTTGGCCGGTTCGTCGGCGGAGCGAAGCTGGTGCCCGCCATTTCGCCGGCCAAGACCGTCTCCGGTGCGGTCGGCGGCTGGCTGATCGGCACCATCGCCGGAACGATCTACTGGATGATTTTCACCCCGTCTCCGTGGTGGCTCGGACTGCTGTTCTCGGCCATCCTCGGCCTGACGGGGCAGGTGGGCGACCTCACCGAAAGCGCCATCAAGCGGTTGTTCCGCGTCAAGGATTCGGGTGACATCATCCCCGGGCACGGCGGCTTCATGGACCGGCTCGACAGCGTCACGGCTGGCGTCATCCTGGTGTTGGCCATCGGCGCGCTGCATGGCGGGTTCGGCAACGTCGCCGCAGGATTTCTCTACTGGTAAGTGGGCACAGTGAGACCATATGCACGTCGCTTTGGCGTCGTACTAAGAACGAAATCGGCGCTCACCAAGGCGTCCCGAACCGGAGCGTCGCAAACTGTCCTTCCTCAGCCTTCCCATCCTCTACGCCATCCCCGCCTTCATCGCGATTCTGACCGTCATCGTGTTCGTCCACGAGATGGGGCACTATCTGGTGGCGCGCTGGAATGGCGTGGCGATCCACACCTTTTCGCTGGGATTTGGTCCGGAGTTGCTGGGCTTTGACGACAAACACGGCACCCGGTGGCGCCTGTCCGCGATCCCACTGGGCGGCTATGTCCGCTTTGTGGGCGACATGAATGCCGCGTCGATGCCGGACACCGAGGCCGCCGCAGCGTTTCCGCCAGAGATGCAGCCGCGGCTGTTTGTCAACAAGAACGTCTGGCAGCGCATCGCCGTGGTCGCCGCAGGCCCACTGGCCAATGTCCTCTTTACCTTTGTGGTCCTTTACGCGCTGCTGTTCAGCTATGGCCGCTACACCGTGCCGCCGATCATCGGCGATGTCGTGGTCGGCGGCGTTGCCGCGGAAGCCGGCATGCTGGCGGGCGACACGATCGTTTCTGTCGACGGTTTCGGCGTTTCGAGCTTTTCCGATTTCCAGCGCCTGATCGCCACGGCGCCCGGGCGTCAGGTGACCATCGTCCTCGATCGCGCCGGGTCGGTGATGACCCTGCTGGTCACGCCCGAGATCGCCGAGGACAAGGACAGCTTCGGCAATTCGCACCGCGTCGGCAGAATCGGCGTCAGCCGCAATGTCGAACAGGGCGACGTGACACTCTATAAGCCCGGCCCGGTCGAGGCCGTCGGTATGACGTTCGAAGAGATTCGCTTCATCGTCGACCGCACCGTGGCCTTTATGGGCGACTTCTTCGTGGGCCGCGGCGACGTCGAGCAGCTCGGCGGGCCGGTCAAGGTCGCGAAGGTCTCGGGGGAGGTGGCGACGCTCGGCATCCTTGCCCTCGTGAACCTCGCAGCACTGCTTTCGCTCAACATCGGCATTTTCAACCTGCTGCCGGTCCCGGTGCTGGATGGCGGACATCTGCTGTACTATCTGATCGAGGCGATCAGGGGCCGTCCTTTGAGCCAAAAAGCGCAGGAAATAGGGTTCCGGGTCGGCTTCGCGATTGTGGGCACGCTGATGATCTTCACTCTCGTCAACGACACCCTGCTGAGCTTCCTCCGTCAGGCATCGTAAGTCTTTGTTAAGGTTGGTTTTCAGTGTGTTGCACGAATGCACACGGACCAAGCTTTCGCTAACGCAACAAGGCGTTGCTGCTTGCCCTTGGTTAAAAAACGGGTAAATGCTTCCGTGTCGAGTTAGCTGGGGCAGCTGTGCATGGCGATTCCCAGCCTTTCGTCTGAGAGGCATATATAATCATGATCGATCCCACCAAGCTCGTGCGCAGTGCGCTTCTGGCACTCGCGCTCCTGTTCTTGGCGCCGTTGACTGGTGTCAGCGGTTCAATATTGGGGGTCGAGGCCGCTCAGGCCGCGACAGTTTCCAAGATTTCCGTGGTCGGCAACGTCCAGGTCGGCGACGCGACGGTCATCAAGTATCTCGCGCTCGGTGTTGGCGACACCGCCACATCGGCCAAGCTCAGCGCGTCGGTCGATGCGCTCCAGGCGACCGGCCTGTTCAAGAGCGCATCGGTGACGATGCAGGGCTCGACCCTCGTGGTCAAAGTCAGCGAGAACGGCATTGCGGCTTCGGTGCTGTTTGAGGGCAATCAGCGGTTCTCCGACGCCAACCTCGTCGCGATGATCGACACGATGAATCGCGGCACAGTGGACCAGGCTGGTCTCGCCCGCGACGTGGCCTCGATCACCAAGGCCTATAAGGATGTCGGCTATTCCGACGTGCAGGTCACGACCCGGCTCGAGCCGGTCGGCGACGGCCGTATGCGCGTGATCTTCTCGGTCAATGAAGGTGTGCGCGCCGGCATCGCCGCGATCAATTTCACCGGCAACAATTCGATCAGCGGCTGGACACTGAAGACGATCATCAAGACCAAGGAATCGGGCTGGCTGAGCTGGTTGCTGCGGGACGACAATTACACACAACAGCAGCTGGACATGGATCGCGAAATGATCCGCCAGTACTATGCCAACCATGGTTATCCGGATGCGCAGGTGACATCGGCCGTCGCCGAGTACAACGCCGAGCGCGTCGGCTACTTCATCAGCTTCACCATCATCGAGGGCGACAAGTACGCCTTTGGCGACATCGGGGTTGAGACCTCGATCGCCGGTCTCGATGCCAACAATCTGACCAACACGATCCGCACCCGCCAGGGCGACCGATTCTCGTCGGACGAGCTGGCGCGTTCGGCTCAGGACATGGCGGTGGAAGCCACCAATCTCGGCTATCCCTTCGCCGATGTGCGTCCGCGCATCGTCCGCGATCCGTCGACGGGCACGTTCGGCGTGACCTACCTCGTCGATGATGGCCAGCACCTCTATGTCGAGCGTGTGAACATCACCGGCAACGAGAAGACCCGCGACTTCGTCATCCGTCGCGAGCTGCCCTTCTCCGAAGGCGACCCGTTCAACCGCGCGCTCGTGACCAAGGGCAAATCTAACATCGACGCTCTAGGCTTCTTCTCGCGCGTCAATATCGGCGTCGAGCAGGGCAGTGCGTCTGACAAGGTGATCCTCAACATCGCGGTCGAGGAAACCTCGACGGGCGACTATGGCGTTACCGCCGGCTACGATTCCCAGTCTGGCATCCTCGGCGAGCTGTCGCTGACGGAGCGCAACTTCCTCGGTCGCGGCCAGTATGTGAAGGCGTCGATCGGCGCGAGCCAGGGCGGCAAGTCTTTCGACTTCTCGTTCACCGAGCCGTATTTCATGGGCCTCAAGATGTCGGCTGGTGTCGATGTCTACCACCGCATCGTCGATGAGAGCGCGTCCAACGTCTACGGAACGACGTCCACGGGCGGCCAGCTCCGCTTCGGCTTGCCGGTGACGCGTGACGTCGCTGCTCAGGTCTTCGTCGGTGCCGATCAGACCGTCGTTGCAGATGCGCTGGCGCCGAACTCGCTGGTCTTTACGCCCGGCAACCGGAACTTCCGGAAGGCTTGGCTTGGCTACTCGCTGACTTATGACGGCCTCGACAACGCCAAGAAGCCGACCGAAGGCTTCTATGCCCAGCTGTCGCAGACCTATGTCGGCTGGAACTACAATTTCCTCAAGACCGAGGCCAAAGCGCGCTACTTCATGCCGTTGAACTCCGAATACGGTCTCGTCGGAAGCGTGAAGGTTCAGGGCGGCATCATCAACAATTTCAGCGGCACCGCAGTCAGTTCGCTGGAAAACTTCACTTATGGCAGCACCCTGGTGCGCGGCTTCGTGCAGCGCGGCATGGGCCCGAAGGTCGGGACGGAAATTCTGGGCTACACCGCCTATGCGGGCGCCTCGGCTGAAATGACGTTCCCGATCCCGATGCTCCCCGAGAGCTATGGTCTGTCGGGCGCGGTGTTTGCCGATGCGGCGATCATCAGCGGCGTGGGCCTTGGCGGCCCGGCGGATGCAGCTTCGGTCAACCAGCCGATCAAGAGCTCGGTCGGTGCCTCCCTGATCTGGGACTCGCCGTTCGGTCCGCTGCGTGGCGACATGGCGTGGATCCTGTCGCAGTCGACCAACGACTCGACGACCAAGGTTTGCGCGGCAGTCTACTGCCCGGCCTTCGCCTTGACGCTGCAGACCTTGCTCTGATCGGAAGGGCGTGAAACAAATCGAGGGCCGCGGAGCCTAGCGCCGCGGCCCTTTTTCATTGCAGCACCTATGGTCGATACCCGGTTTCATCAGTTCGCTGGTCCACAATCTCTTGCCAGTCTGCTGACAGCGATCGAGCTGGCGGCGGAGTTCGAGGGCAATGGCCCTCAGATCGATGGGGCGGAAGAGCTGCATCTCGCAACAGCCGGTCAGGTCGCACTCGCCGCTCATGCTGACTATCGCGCTGCCTTGCAGGCCACTGCCGCAAGTGTAGTGATCGTCTCAAGCGACCTCAGACCCGATGTGCCAGAGGGCGTCATCGCGGTCGTCGCCGTTGATCCGCATCTGACCTTCGTCCGGCTGCTTGAACTGCTCTATCCGCACAATACGCGAGGTGGGCTGTCGGCTCTCCTCAACCCCGACGCTGCGGGCTACTACGCCGAGAACGACGTTCGTCTGGGGCAGGGCGTGGTGCTTGGTCCGGACGTCGAGATCGGGCGCGGCACGGTCATCGGCCCCAACACCGTCATCGGCGCAGGCGTTACCATCGGCCGCAACGCAACGATCGGCGCAAACTGCACGGTCGAATGCGCGCATCTGGGGAACAATGTGGTGCTCCATTCGGGTGCACGCATCGGTTCGGAAGGTTTTGGCTGGGTCGACCAGGGACGGTCTAACCGCAAAATTCCGCAGCTCGGCCGCGTCATTGTTCAGGACCGCGTCGAGATTGGCGCCAACTCGACCGTGGACCGTGGCGCCTTAGGCGACACAGTTCTGGGCGAGGGGACCAAGATCGATAATCTCGTCCAGATCGGGCACAATTGCCGTATCGGGCGCAACTGTTTGCTGGCAGGGATGTCGGGCCTTGCGGGCTCCACCGTACTTGAGGATTCGGTGATGATCGGCGCCGCCGCCATCACCACAGGTCATCTGACGATCGGTATGGGCTCAATCGTCCTCGCGCGATCAGTGGTGACCAAGGATGTGAAACGCGGCGGCCGGGTCGGTGGATATCCGGCGCAGGATGTGCATTTGTGGCGTCGTGAGACAGCAAGACTTCGCCAGTTGAGCAAAGGGAACAAGAGTGGACGCGAAACCTGATCCGATCCCGAGCGAAAGTAAGGAATTCACGTCGATGGACATCGACCGGATCCTGAGCCTGCTTCCGCATCGCTATCCATTTCTGATGATCGACAAGATCATCGACGTGGACAGCGACAACTCGGCTATCGGCATCAAGAACGTGTCGGTGAATGAACCGGTGTTCCAGGGACACTTCCCGGGCAATCCAGTATTTCCGGGCGTTCTCATTATTGAGGGCATGGCCCAGACCGCCGGCGCTATCGCGATCGCTGCGGACAAGACCGCCGGCCGGCATATCGTCTACATGGTCACCGTCGACAAATGTAAGTTCCGGAAGCCGGCGCGACCGGGCGACGTCATCGAGTACCATATCCGCAAGATCAGACGGCGCAGCGCCATGGGCTGGTACGAGGCCCGCGCCATGGTCGGCTCGACGTTGATCGCCGAGGCGGAAGTCGGTGCAATGGTGATGGCCGAAGGCGCGTAATGTCGAACCTCATTCATCCCACTGCCATTGTAGAGGATGGCGCGACGCTCGGCGACGACGTCAAGATCGGGCCCTATTGCATCGTCGGTGCCGAGACCAAGCTAGGCGATGGCGTCGAACTGATTTCACACGCCATCGTCACGGGCCGCACGACGCTAGGCGACCGCTCGCGTGTGTTCCCATTCGCCTCCATTGGTCACCGCCCGCAGGATCTGAAATACGCCAACGAGCCCTCGACGCTCGAAATTGGGTCGGACGTCACCATTCGCGAGCATGTGACGATCAATCCGGGCACCGCTGGTGGCGGTATGACGACCAGGATCGGCAACAGCTGCCTGATCATGATCGGCGTTCACATCGGGCATGACTGTATCATCGGCAACAATGTCATCTTCTCGAACAATGTGACCTTTGCCGGCCATTGCCGGATCGACGACTATGTCGTGATGAGCGGCTATTCCGGCGCGACGCAGTTCGTGCATATCGGCGCGCACGCCTTTGTCGGCGGGCTCTCGAAAGTCGAGAAGCACCTCATTCCCTATGGCACCGCGGTCGGAAATCCTGCCGAGCTGTCGGGGCTCAATCTGGTCGGGCTCAAGCGCCGCGGCTTCGACCGCGAGGCGATCCACAATCTGCGAACTGCCTACCGCATGATCTTTGCGAGCGAAGGCACACTGCGCGAGCGGGTCGATGATGCCGCGGCCATCTTCCCCAAGGACGAGCTTGTTCAGGACGTGGTCAAGTTCATCGTGAGCGCAAAAGAGAACCCGCTCACGCTGCCGCGGAACGGTCACGGCGAAATTTGATGGCACGCAGGCTGACCCTCGTTGCGGGGGCCGGTGAGCTTGTCCCCCACCTGGCTGAAGCGGCGCGGCAGCATGTTGCCGCCCTCCAGATTGTCGACCTTGCGGGTCGCGACGACCTCGTCGCCGACGACGTCGTGCGAGCCTCGCTGAGCCTTTCGAGCGAGTTGATTGCATCGATCAAGGCCTTCGGGCCGTCGCATCTGCTGCTCGCCGGTGCCGTCCACATTTCCGACGCCGACCGCAAGAGCCTCGTGAGCGCCTTCGGGCTCGCTGGCACCGTCGCAGGCGGGATCGGCGACATCGGGCTCGCGGGGATCATTCTGCTCTACTGCAAGCTGCAGCGGATCAAGCTCGTCGGGGCCCACGAGATCGTGCCCGAACTGGTGGCTCCTGCGGGTCACATCGCCGGCCCCGGCAACATCGACGCGCTCTCGACCATCTCAAAGCATGCGGTTGAAGTGGCCAAGAAGGTCGGTGCGGCCGATCTCGGCCAGTCGGTAGTGCTGTCCGGGATGCGCGCCGTCGCAGCCGAGGACATCGCGGGTACCGATGCGCTGCTGACGCGGGTCGCAGAGCTGCGCCGGGCTGGCCTCGTCGGCAATGCCGGCCACCCGCTGGTGCTGGCGAAGGCGCGAAAGCCCAAGCAGCCGGCCTTTGTCGATCTGCCGGCAATCGGTCCTCGAACCATCGTCAACGCTGCTGCGGCCGGGATTTCCGTCATTGTCGTCGAGGCGGGCGCGACGCTGCTGCTCGACCGGGCGACCCTCGCTGCCGAGGCGTCGGCGCGCGGCGTGACGGTGATCGGCGTCAAGCATGGCTGACGCGGTCCGCCTCTTCCTGGTTGCGGGCGAGCCATCGGGCGATCGCATCGGCGCCGATCTGATCAAGCGCCTGCGCGTCCAGCAGCGGGTGACCCTGACCGGGGTCGGCGGCGCCGAACTCGAGGGGGAGGGGCTCCGCTCGATCTTTCCCATGGCCGATCTGTCCGTGATGGGCGTCGCCGACGTCCTCAAGCGCCTGCCATTGTTGCTGTGGCGCATTCGCCAGACAGCGCAGGCGATCCTCGCGCAGAAGCCCGACCTCGTCGTCCTGATCGACTCCCAGGTCTTTTCGGAGAAGGTGGCCACGCAACTCCGCGCCGCGAATTACGAGGGTGACATCCTGCTCTATGTCGCGCCCAGTGTGTGGGCTTGGAAGCCGGAGCGCGCCCCGGAGTTGCGGCCGCTCTACAATGAGGTTCTAGCCGTGCTGCCGTTCGAGCCGGCGGTGATGAAGAGACTGAACGGGCCGCTGACCAGCTATGTCGGGCATCCGGCCCTGCACCAGACCGTGTTTCGTGACCGGCAGCCGCAGCGCGGTCCCATCCTGTTGTTGCCCGGAAGCCGCGTCGGCGAGCTGCGGCGGCACTTGCCACTGATGGCGACGGTCGCGCATGCGCTGCGCAATCATCCGCGCGTCACCGGCTTCGTCTTGCCAACGCCTCGACACCTTGAGCAGCGCGTCGTCGACGAGATCACCGCTTGGAAGTCCAACATCTTTGTGACGACCACCACCGAGGCGAAGCGTGCCGCGTTCGCGGACTCGATCGTCGCCGCCGCGGTGAGCGGCACCGTCACCCTGGAACTCGCTCTTAGTGGGGTGCCCATGGTGATCACCTATGTCGGGGATCGCGGGCAGATCGGCCGGTGGCGGAAACATAAGCCGCGCTTCATCGGTCTGCCCAACATCCTCGCCGGCAGCGATATCGCGCCTGAGCATGTCGGGCCGGAGCCACAGCCCGGGCCGTTCATCGCCGATATCGAGCGTCTGCTCGACGAGCCCGACGAGGCCGAGCGGCAGCGGGTGGCATACGCGCGCATCCGGGCCGGAATGGAAAAAGGGGCGCCGGAGGCACCCCTTGTCGACGCGGTCGAGCGCGTGCTCGCCCATTTGCCTCAGCGCTTGCCGACGTCTACGTAATCGCGCTCGACGGCGCCGTGATAGAGCTGGCGCGGACGGCCAATCTTCTTCTGCGGGTCGGCGATCATTTCCTTCCACTGCGCGATCCAGCCGACGGTGCGGCTGAGCGCGAAGATGGCGGTGAACATCGAAGTCGGGAACCCCATCGCCTCGAGGATGATGCCCGAATAGAAGTCGACATTGGGGTAGAGCTTGCGGTCGATGAAATACTGGTCCGTCAGCGCGATGTGCTCAAGCTCCTGCGCCACCTGCAGCAGCGGATTGTTCTCAACACCCAGTAGCCCAAGGACTTCCTTGGCTGTCTTCTGCATCACCGTGGCCCGGGGATCGTAGTTCTTGTAGACGCGGTGGCCGAAGCCCATCAGGCGGATGCCCGAGCTCTTATCCTTCGCCTTGGCGATGAAATCGGGGATGCGATCGGGCGTGCCGATCTGCTTCAGCATATTGAGCGCCGCCTCATTGGCGCCGCCATGGGCCGGGCCCCAGAGGCAAGCGACACCCGCAGCGATACAGGCGAACGGATTGGCGTCGGACGAGCCCGCAAGGCGGACCGTCGACGTCGAGGCGTTCTGCTCGTGGTCGGCATGGAGCGTGAAGATCAAATCCATCGCCCGCGAGATGATTGGGTTGACCACATATTCCTCGGCCGGCACCGAGAAGCACATGCGCAGGAAATTGCCCGAATAGTCGAGATCGTTACGCGGATACACGAAGGGCTGGCCGATCGAGTATTTGTAGGCCATCGCAACGATGGTGGGGATCTTGGCGATCATGCGGATCGAGGCGATCTCGCGCTGCCGCTCGTCCGATATGTCGGTCGAGTCATGATAGAACGCGGCCATGGCGCCGACGACGCCGCAGACCACGGCCATCGGGTGGGCGTCGCGACGGAAGCCGCGGAAGAACAGATGCATCTGCTCGTGCACCATGGTGTGGCGCGTCACCACGGTGTCGAATTCTTTGAGCTGCGTAGCGCTCGGCAACTCGCCATAGAGCAGCAGGAAGCAGACTTCGAGATAGTTGGATTTCTCGGCCAGCTGCGCGATCGGGTAGCCCCGATACATCAGCTCGCCCTTGTCGCCATCGATGTAGGTGATGGTGCTGTCGCACGCCGCCGTTGAGGTGAATCCTGGGTCGTAGGTGAACATCCCCGTCTTGGCGTAGAGCGATCGGATGTCGATGACATCGGGGCCCATCGATCCAGAGAGCACCGGAAACTCGTGGGTTTGGTCACCGATTGTGAGTTTCGCGATTGTCTCTGTCATGGGTGCTCTCCTGAAGGGCCTGCAGCGTGGAGAGATAACGCAGCACGGCCAATTAATGGCGGGATGCAGTTCGATAGACTTATCTGATCAGCCCATTTTTCGCAATCGATAGGTGAACAAGGCTGACCTATCTATGCGTGTAGATCATGCTTTCACCTGATCGCCGATGCGGGCCAGACTCTCCTCTTTCCCGATCAGTACCATGACTTCAAATACACCGGGTGACACTGTTCGCCCTGTAAGGGCCACGCGCAAAGGCTGTGCGACTTTTCCGAGCTTCAACCCATGGCTTTCCGCAAGCCCCCGAACGGCTGCTTCGATGGCCGGGACCGACC
This sequence comes from Devosia sp., assembly GCA_039918675.1. GTDB lineage: Bacteria > Pseudomonadota > Alphaproteobacteria > Rhizobiales > Devosiaceae > Devosia_A. Next base: position 10,036 of record JBDSHC010000154.1, on the reverse strand, counting down.
AGTCGGGAAGTGCACCGAGCACGGATAACGCATTGCTCAAAACGGCCTGCGCATCGCCTGCCACATGCTCGGCGGCCGGCGCGTCGACCGCGAGCGGACGGACTGCGTAGATGAATTGTGCGAGATCGATCAGTTCAAGCACTGTTTTGGCGCGGGGTTGCAGCTCGGGCAATGCCGCAAGAACGGTCGTCTGGTTCGCGACCAGGCCAGCGTGATCGCGGTCGCGGCCAAGCTCGCGGGCCGTCTCCACCATCACGCCGTAAAGGTAGTCGGGCTTCGCCTGCCGGATGTAATGGCCGTTGACGTTTTCGAGCTTCGCAAAATCGAAGCGGGCGGCGCCCTTGTTGAGGCCTTCGAGCGAGAACCAGTCGATCATCTGATCGACCGAGAACAGCTCGTCGTCGCCATGCGACCAACCCAACCGGGCGAGGTAGTTGATCATCGCCTCGGGCAGATAGCCCATCTGCCGGTACGCGCCGACGCCCAGCGCGCCATGCCGCTTGCTGAGCTTTGCCCCATCCGGCCCATGGATAAGCGGGATGTGCGCCATGTCCGGCACCTCCCATTCCATGCCGTTGTAGATGATGATCTGGCGCGCGGCGTTGGTGAGGTGATCGTCGCCGCGGATGATGTGGGTCACGCCCATGTCGTGATCGTCGACAACGACCGCGAGCATATAGGTCGGCGTCCCGTCAGACCGCAGAATGATGAAATCGTCGAGGTTCTCGGTCTTGAACACGACCTTTCCCTGGACGTGATCGTCGACGGTGATTTCGCCGGCCAGCGGCGCCTTGATGCGGATCACCGGCATAACGCCCTGGGGGGCTTCGGACGGATCGCGGTCGCGCCACATGCCGTTGTAGCGGGGCGGCTTGCCGGACGCACGGGCGTCCTCGCGCATGGTGGCGAGTTCCTCGGGAGAGCAATAGCAATAATAGGCCTGTCCGCGGGCCAGCAGCTCGTTGGCGACCTCGGCGTGGCGCGCGGCGCGGCTGAACTGCAGGGTCGGCTCGCCATCCCATTTGAGCCCAAGCCAGCTCAGGCCCTCATAGATCGCCTGCACTGCGCCCTCGGTCGAGCGCTCACGGTCGGTATCCTCGATGCGTAGCAGGAACTTGCCCTGCATGTTGCGTGCATAGGCCCAGGAAAACAGCGCCGTGCGGGCGCTACCGATGTGCAGATAGCCGGTCGGCGAAGGGGCGAAGCGAGTTACGACGGGCTTAGTCATTGGGACCTTGGAGTTGGGCGGCGCCACCGTGTAGCATGGCCCATAGGGATCGCAAGGGCGAGGGGGCGCGATGACGGAGACCCTTGAGGCTGGCCGGATATTGCCCGACGCCGCTCTCTACACGCAGTCGCCGCGAGCACCGCAAACTGTGCCGTTCGGCAGCCCTTCCGTCGAACGGCGAGGGCTTGTGGCTGGCCTTGCTCGCGCTCTCGATGAGCGTCGGCTGATCGTGCTGCTGCCCTTTGCGATGATTGTGGCGCTTGTCGTGTCGGCGACGCTGCCAAATGAAATGTCGCTGTGGGTACTCGCGGGCGGCGCAGTGGCGCTCACCACCACGATGGCCGCGTCCCTGCGGTCTATGGTTCTGGTGCGGCTGATTGCCGTGGCACTCGCGTTCTGGGTTGGACTCTGCCTGCTCCCCATTCATGGGGCGCTCTGGGGCACTCAGATGCTGACCAGGGCCGCCTACGGTGAATACGAGGTCAGGGTCGATGAGGTGCTGTCCGAAACCAGCACCGAGCGGCGGGTGATAGTCTCCCACATCTCGCCCATGGCGGGAGGACGTGCGGTCGGCGTTCGGCGAGCGCGGGTATTGATCAAGCAGGGGCCGGACCTGTCGCCGGGCGACATTCTGCGCGGCCCGTTCCGCTTTGCACCCGTGCCGGGGCCGGTCTATCCGGGTGGTTTTGATACGCAGTTCCACGCCTATTTCGACGGCATCGGCGCGTACGGCAATTCGACCAAAACTCCGGTCATCGTATCTCCGGGTAGCGAGACTGCGCCGGAGCATGTGATCGACGCGGTGCGGCGCGGCATTTCCGCTCGCATCGACGCCGAGTTGCCTCAACCAGCGGCGGGGGTTGCCCGTGCGATCATCAAAAGCGATCAGAGTGCGGTGACCGACGAGGCGCGCGAGACGATGGCCACGGCCGGTATCGCGCATGTGCTGTCGGTTTCCGGTTTGCATTTGACCATCGTCGCCGGCGGCGTGTTTGGGGCTATCAGAGTGCTCCTTGCCGCGCTTGGCGGTATAGCTACCCGTATTTCCGCAAAGCGCTCGGCCGCGGTGGCGGGCATGGCGGCCGCCCTGCTGTATTTCGCCATTTCCGGCGGCAATGTCGCGGCGTTCCGGTCCACGCTGATGATCCTGCTGGTCTTTGGCGCCGTCCTGTTTGGACGGCGAGCTCTGACCATGCGCAACGTGGCTATTGCCGCGCTCATTGTCATCGTAACGGATCCAGCCAGCGTGTTCCGACCGAGCTTCCAGCTGAGCTTTGCGGCCGTCGTGGCTCTGGTGGGCGCGTTCGAGAATTTCAGGAGCGAGAGAAGCAGAGGAGCAAATTTCATTGCCCATGCCTGGGGGTATGCGAAGGGCGTGGTGCTGACCAGCCTCGTTGCGGGCGTCGCGACATTGCTGTTCTCGGTCTACCACTTCCAGCAAACGTCTCCTCTTGGTGTCGTCGGCAATCTCGTCACGCTCCCACTCGTTGGTTTCGTCATGATGCCAGCAGCGGCGATCACCGTGCTTATGATGCCGTTCGGGCTGGAGGGGCCGTTCCTTTCGACGATGGGATGGTCGATCGACCGGATGCTTGATGTTGCCGGCGTCGTTGCTGTCTGGTCCGAGCATTTGCGGGCGTCACCGTTGCTGACGCCGCTGGCACTGGTGCTTGGACTGCTGGCGCTGGGGTGGTTCGCGTTCTTCCGGGACCGTTGGCGGCTTCTCGTGCCGGTGGCGATCGTGCCTCTCGTCGTCCTGTTCGCAGTTGATCATCCGCCAGACGTCCTTATCGCCGACACCACGCAGGCCATGGCCATCCGGGGCCCGAGCGGGCTCGAACTGGCGGACGGCAAGGCTGCGAGCTTCGCACTCGACGTCTGGCGCAAGACCTACGCCGACCCGATCGCGGTGTCCGCAACGCAGAGCTGCGACAGCCTCGCCTGTATCGGCGAGAGCTCGGCGGGTTTCAGCTACGCGATCATCGACGACCCGGCGGCATTCGCTGAAGAATGCAGTCGCGACCTCGTCGTGACGCGGGTCAGGGCGCCGTCCTATTGCGACGCGAAGGCCGTGATCGACGCTGATGATCTCGCGCGCCACGGCGTGCAATGGCTGCGCTGGGATGCGGGCTCGAAAAGCTTCGAGATCCGGCCCGCGATCGGTGAGCTGACCCGGCCCTGGCGAGTTGGCGCTAAGCCCTGAACAAATTCTCGGGGAGGCCCGGCACGTCGACCTCGATGGCGAAGACGCTGCCCGCATTCGGCTCCGCCGCTAGCTCATCCGGAGACATGCCCTCGCGGGCCGAGGTGATGTAGAGCGTCTTCAAATCCTTGCCGCCGAATGCCGGGCAAGTGGTCTTGGACACCGGCAGCTTGACGATGCGGTCGACCTTGCCGCTCGGCGAATAGCGAACGACGCGGCTGCCGTTCCACTGCGCGTTCCAGATGAAGCCTTCGGAGTCGACGACCGCACCATCGGGTTGACCCGGCCCATCGACACGCACGAACTCGCGCCACTCGCCATTGGGGAGGCCGGTCTCGGGATCGATAGACACCTGCTGGATAACGCCCGTCGGGGTGTCGGCGAAATAGGCGGTGCGGCCATCGGGCGAAAAGCAATTGGCATTGGGGATGTAGACGTCGGAGCGCAGTTTGGTCACCTGGCCGGCGCGGACCTGGTAGAGGGCGCCTGCGGCAACTTTGCTTGGGTTATTGAGGCCCATGGTGCCGATCCAGAGGCCGCCAGCCGGATTGACGCGCCCATCATTTGTGCGAACGGCCGTGCTGTCAGGCTCGAGGGCCGAAATGAGTTCACGGGTGTCGGTCGAAATCTGCAGCTTGAAAATGCCGGCCGAAGAGGCGATCGCCAGATGGTCGGCATCGATGACGCCCGCAGCCGTGACGGTCGCGTCGAAGGTGAAGCGGTCGACCATGATGCCGCCCGCCGTCGCCGAGAACAGCGTCTTGTTCAAAATATCGAACCAGAACAGGCGCTCCTGCAACGGATGCCAGAACGGCCCTTCGCCCAGCTCGCAGCGGCTGTCGATGAAAAGCTCGGCCGTGTCGTTCATCTATCGTGTCCTTCGTCATAAGCGGCGACCGCGGTTTGCGCGCGCTTGGCGATCTCGCCCAAATCCATACCCGGTTTGAAGATATAGCTGCCAAGGCCAAAGCCCGCACAGCCTGCTTCGAAGTATTCCCGGAAATTATCAGGGCTGGCGCCGCCCACCGCGAAGAGGGGCATATCCTTGGGCAGGACCGCCTTCATCGCCTTGATCCCTTTGACGCCGAGCACTTCGGCCGGGAAAAATTTAAGCCCATTCGCCCCGGCGCGGATGGCGCGGAACGCTTCGGTCGGCGTGAACACACCAGGGTAGGACGTCATACCCAGTTCGCGTGTGCGCATGATCACCGCTTCGTTGGTGTCGGGCGAGACCACAAACTTGCCACCAGCTTCCTTGAGGCGATCCACGTCGTCGACCGTCAACACGGTGCCGGCGCCGATTTCGGCGCGGTCGCCGAGTGCCTTGGCGGCGGCGCCGATGGATTTGAACGGTTCGGGCGAGTTCAGCGGGATCTCGATCAATGTGATGCCCGCCTCGATGAGGGTCTTGCACACATTGATGGCTTCGGGCGGGGTGACGCCGCGGAGGATGGCGATGATCTGGCGATGCTGGGTCATTGGAGCTGTGCCTTGGCTTGCATGAGGCCGGCAATGGTGATCTCGGTCACATCGAGCGGCTCGCCAATTATGCCGATGGTCTTGAGGGCGGCGCCGTAGAGCTGGCCGAAACGCGCCGAGCCGATAAGGGGAACGGCGGCGCCATCGAGCCAGTCGCGATGGCCGCCGATCTCTGCCCCGACGAGGAGGCCGGAGAGGTAGCCGGAGGACCAGCCCGCCCCTTTGCCGGAAACGAGGCCGGCCGCTCGGGTGCGGAAAATTGCCGAGGTGACAAGCGCTGGGCGCTCGATGCCAGCAATGATGCCTTCGGCGATGCCGTATTCGATCTCGGCGGGGTCGACCTCGCCCGAGAACGAATGGCGGAGTACCGAGTGCTGCGAGAGGACTTCGTAGAGTTCGCCGGTCATCGCGGAGGAAAAGCGGATGATGCGGCCGTCGCGGATTTCGGCCCATTTGGAATGCGTGCCGGGGAGGATCGCTGTGCCCTCGAAATCGGGGCGGAGGCCGAGGAGGCCGAGCAGCTGGGTTTCTTCGCCACGCATGACGTCTTCGCTGCCGATGGCGCGCTGGCAGACGCCCGGCAGGATGCGCACAGCGAAGCGCGGATCGGCGCCTTCCGGACGGACGGCGTGGTGGACGATCTCGTGGAGGTTTGCGGGCGTGTCGAGATAGGGGGCCTCGATCCAGCCCTGTCGGGCGCCCGCCATGCCGCAGATGATGATGGGCAGATCGCCTTCGGTCTGCGTGCCGATCAACGCATCAAGGACGGCAGGGAACTGGTCGCGGCTGAGCTTGCCCATGCCCCTGTCGGAGCCGACCGCAAAGGTCTCGCCGCCGTCGGCGGCGATGCCCCAGGCACGCACATTTGACGTGCCCCAATCGACCGCCACCCAATCCGTCTTCGAGGTCACACGCGACTCCGCAGTTGAACGCGGCGCGACCGTATATCAGCGGGACGGCAAGCGGGAGGCGCGATTTGACGAAAATGTGGAGGGTGCCCGAGCGCTCTTTCCATTGCTCTGGTCTTCGCGACCCAAGAGGGTCACGAAGGCCAACCGCAGGCGTCCGGCAACCTTGCGGTCCCGGGGTTTGGCGATGGCCCCTGCCGTGCGGGCAAGAGCGGCGAGGCGGGACCATTGGTCCAGCCGGTATTCCGGCGAAGTGAAGGGACCATGGGTCCCGCCTCGCGATCCGGGTTTACAGCTTCGGCATGGGGTCCCGGCCGATGCACGGCCGCCCGGCGCTGTTCTGGAGCGATCGGGGCGAGGGTCCGCCCGTTTCGCTCCGCGATGGCGGCCGACCATGGCCTCCACCTCTCACCGCGCTCTGTTCGAACGATCCCAGGAGGGCTCGGTCGGCCAACCGCTTGTGGCGCCGGACCCGGGCCGAGGCCCGCAGGATCCGATAATTTCGCCGGGCGCAGGGCGACCCCCGCACCCCCGGTCCCCGCCCGCTGGCTGCTCGTTTGCAACCACGCTCTCCAACGAGCAGGTGAGGGGACTCTAGGCCCGCCGCGAGGTACGGGGATAAGTTTCGGTGTCAGCGGAAATTGCTGCGATCCGTCAGGCCGTTAGCGTCGCTGATGAGCTTCAGATTGAGCAAGGTGGAGACGAAGAGATCGGCCGGCTGGCGCGTGCCCGCGGGCGGCAGCAGGTCGCCATGCAGCAGTTCCTCCGCATCGCCCAGCGTGCGCCGCGCCTGGCCGGCGAAGCGCGCGGGTAGTTGGGCCTTGCGGTCGGGCAGATCGAGGGAATCGAGGAGATCGAGGAGGCGGAGGGTGACGCGCTTGAGGCGTCGGAAGTGGGCTGGGGAGGGAAGGGGATGGGGCATGGGATACTCCGGGGTTGCGATGGGCGGAGTATGGGGGCGGCTGGAGGGACGGGGATAAGTTGGTCGTTCGTGGGTTCCCGTTGCGCTTGCCTCCCCATCGGAGGTGGGTGATTTCGGGTGCGGTGGGAAAGGCTTGGGGTTGAGTTAGGACTCGTGGCAGGCTGGCCGCATGCGAAAACTTCGATATGCGATCAATGTGACTCTCGATGGCTGCGTCGACCATACGGTCGGGGTGCCGGATGCGGAGTCGGATGCGTTTCACGCCGACAGCCTGGAGCGCGCCGATGCGCTGATCTTCGGGCGGATCACCTATGGGATGATGGAGGTGTGGCGCGACGTGGCGCATGGCAAGCGCGAGGCCTGGGTGCAGGACTGGATGGTGCCGTTCGCGCAGACGATCGACCGGGCGAAGAAATATGTGGTGTCGGGGACGCTCCAGAGTGCTGACTGGAACGCCGATCTGATCCGGCCGGACGAGATCGAAGCTCGAATCCGCGCGCTGAAAGCGCAGCCGGGGAAAGGGCTGTTGGTCGGCGGCGTGATGCTGCCGGCGACGCTCGCGCAGATGGGGCTGATCGACGAGTATGAATTCGTGATGCTGCCGCGGATTGCGGGGCATGGGCCGCGGTTGCTCGACGGGCTGAAATCGATGGTGGATTTGAAGCTGGTGAGCCAGCGGCAGTTCAAGTCGGGCGCGGTGGTGGTCCGGTATGAGGCGGTGCGCGCCTAGGGCTCGCCTCGCTCGTAGCGGATGGCATCGTCCGGGACTTTCCTGAAGGGATCACAGGGAGTGCCCTTTTGCGCTTTGTCATCCGCCAGTCTGTTGCCTGTAAGCGGGGGGCAATCGAGCGGCGGCAGCGACGACGTGAAGTCGTTGGCGTAGACGAGGCCCGCCTGCCAGTGGTAGCAACCTTGGCCACAGTCAGTTCTCTGCAGAACTGAAATCCACGGGAACCGCTGGATCATCTCTGCGCGCGGTGCCTCTTCGGTCATGGTGGCCGAAAGCGATTTGAAGGTGATGCCGTAGTCCGCGAACGGGGCCTGGTGGCTCCACCCGATGTTCGTGAATCGCGGGATATCGGAGCCGGATGCGGTCGTCTGGATGAACCGGCCCATGGGGTCGATGTCGCAAGTCCCCTTTAGTGCGGCGAGCGCAGCAGGGAGGTCAGGGTCCTTGGCCTCGCCGGCAATTGCTCGCATGGCACAGCCCATCAGGGGATAGCTGTCCACCGCGAGGAACAGCTGTTTGCCGTCGCCAATATCAAAAACCAAAGCCTCGCCTTCAGCCACCTTCCGGTAGCTGATCGGTGGGTAGAGCGCGTGCTCGGTCGTGAGAGTCAGGCGCCAAATGTTGCTCGCCGTGAATTCCTTGCCGTCGACCACAATGGTTGCAGAAATCACCGCGGACCTGCTTCCGGTTGGTTCTGCGGAGCAAGCAGCGAGCAGGGCAAGAAGCGCGAGCGACAGTATGCGGCAGACTAAAATCATGCCGACATTTGCGCAGGCGAGCGTGAAGACTTCGGAAACTGGCAGGAATGCTGATGATGGGATTACAGCTCGCGCTGTCTACGCCGCAAACTCTTGGCGCGGCCTTTGGTCGAGCGTGACTGCGAATCCGTCGCTCTTAACCTCTCCCGCGAAGCGGGGGAGGGGGACCGGCGTCAGCCGGTGGAGGGGGCGGCCGCGCCCACGATCTCGGCGATGACCCAGGCAGGACGGCGTTCTACATCGTCGGCGGTGAAGCGGATGACGCGCACGCTGTCTTCGGCGAGGCGGCGGGTGCGGTAGGCGTCGCGGCTGGCCTGCCCCTCATGCGATGGCCCGTCGATCTCGATGCAGAGATTGGCGGCGGCGCAGTAGAAATCGAGGATATATGGACCGAGCGGATGCTGACGCCGGAAATGCAGGCCGAGCTGGTTACGACGCAGCATAGCCCACAGGGTGCGCTCCGGCTGCGTCATTGCGCGGCGCAAATCCTTGGCGCGGCCTTCGGTCGAGAGTGTCGAGCGCATGATCCTTTGGCCGCCTCGTTCATCGAGTATGCGGCCGCCCCCTCCACCACGCTATGCATGGTCCCCCTCCCCCGTAAACGGGAGAGGAACCCGACTTCGAGATACGCGGTACCAAGCGGCCAGTTAAGGGGTCTCAAGAAGACGGCAGTTTGTTCCGTCGGCAGGGGCCTCACCCATCGCAAGGGGCGTACGGCAGACAAAGGCGGCAAGCGAAGGCGCAGGAGCATTCTCACGCAATGGCGGATGACCTTCTAAGTACCAGTTTCCGTCTAGACTTAGGTTTTCTGTGCCGAAGACCTGTATGTCTGAAATGTCGCTTTTGCTAATGCGCAGTCCCTGGAGACCACGAGCGCGGATCACACTGTTTTTTAGCGAACTTCTCGAAATTAAGACAGAATACTGGCGGGCAGATTTTCCGATGCTCCGGGGGGCAAACTCCAGGTTCTGCATATCCATAAGTAGGAAGACTACGTCTTCCATCAGCGAGGGACGAAGTGTAGTCGAGGTCATTTTGCCTTCGGCCACGTAGAGATTGCGCATCTCACCGCCTGAAAAAAGCTCTCTAGTCAGGGACGGGCGAAGCAGGCTCCAAGGGTCAGGTGATGCACTTCCATCTAAGCTCAAGTCGCGATGCCAAACACATATTCCGCTAAAGTCGGAAACGGCATCTGACAGGTCCTCACAACCGTCGTCGAACCCGGAGACCTCCGTGTCCACGCGCAATGCGACTATGGCTCCCTGCCACCTTGTTGCGGGGGAGATGCCGGCCATTCCCATTAGCTGGTAAGCACTCATCTTGCGCTGGTCTTCTAGGGCAACCCTCGTGAGTTCCGTTTGCCAGCCGGAATAGAAGAGCGCTCCAATGGCGGCAAGAATTGCTAATGCCTCGATGACGAGTCTTATTATTTCGATACGAGGCCCTCTGAGGATTTTTGCTTGAGCAAAATCCTCTAGGCGAGGGCGATCCAGCTTGATGATCATCCTGGTCGGCGTCGCTACCCGTCTTCGAAAGCCCAAGCCGTCGTTCTCCAGAAACCGCAGCGACTTATCTAGTCATTCCTGTTTTGTTCTTCAAGAGATTGAGGCCCAGCCGCTAGGGCTGGGCTTCAACAGTCAAGTTAACTCCTCAACTACACCCGGTCGTCGTCCCGCAGTCCTCGCACACCATGCAGTGACCGCTCACCTTCATCCGCATCGAGTTGCAATTGCTGCACTGGTCTCCCGTGTAGCCCTGCATCTGGGCTTGGGAGCGCAGCTGCCTGATGTCGGTTGAGGGGGGCGGGG
>JBDSHC010000153.1:0-19283 GCA_039918675.1 Devosia sp. | reverse complement strand
GATCGAAACCAGAAGATTGGACAGCCCGGCGGTCCTCGACAGCAGTGACGACCAGGCGAATCCGACGATGACTTCCGACAGCGAAAGGATAGCCAGGATGAGGATGAGCCAGAGGCTCTGAGAGCTGTGTCGCAACCGGGTCAGCAGATAGGTGAAGGGGAACCCGATCGCTAGTGTCAGCACCGATGCGATGGCGGCGATCGCGATCGAGAAGCCCAGCGCTCTCGCAAAATAGGCGCCGAGGAGCCGGGCGTAATTGTCGAACTCGAAGGCGGGTGTGTAGAATCCACCCTCGACGCGATGGAAGAAACTGGTCGCGACGATCATCGCCAGCGGCACAAGGAAGAACGCCCCCAGCATAGCGGCGGGCCAAAGCAGCCATGGACTCGGCCATCCTCGCTGTCGTGCCGTGATCATGAGACGAGCACGACGCAGGAGTTTGGTGGAAGATGGGCACTCACCCGGTCGCCAACGGTGAAGCTCTTCCGCTGGGCCGTAGAGAAAAGTTCTATGTCGCCTGAGCGCAGGGTGATTTCGACGGTCGCGCCCAGGTCGCGGATGAGCGTTATGGATGCTGCGAGGGTGTTTTCGGGTGTGTCATCTGGGGGAAGGAGTTGGACGTCTTCGGGCCGGATGGCGATGCTGATTGTGGCGCCTTGCGGGGCCGGAGGCCGTGTCGTCTCGATGCGGAAGGGGCGGCCGTTGATCGTCACCAGACCCTCGGTTCCAGCGACTGCGCTGAGGATGTTGGATGAGCCGATGAATTGCGCGACAAAGGCACTTTTGGGGCGGCGATAGAGCTCGGCTGGAGCGGCGATCTGCTCTATCGCGCCCTCCTTCATGACAATGATCAGATCGGCGATCGACATGGCCTCCCGCCAATCATGAGTAACACAGATGGTGCTTAGGCCCAGGCGTTGCTGAAGGTCTCGCAGTTCGATCTGCATGGCGTCGCGCAGATTGGCATCGAGGGCCGACAGGGGCTCGTCAAGCAGGAGCAGACGGGGTTGCACAGCCAGTGCCCGGGCTATCGCGACGCGTTGACGTTGACCGCCGCTGAGCTCGCCGATTTCCCTTTCGAAAACACCCGGAAGACGGACGAGCTCCAGCAGCTCATCGACCCGTTTCCGCCTGTCGCGCTTGCCGATGCCGCGAATGCTGAGACCATAGGCGATGTTTTCGCCGGCCGACAGATGTGGGAACAATGCAAGCGACTGAAACACCATTCCGAAATTGCGCTGGTGGACCGGCTGTTCGGTGATATCTTCGCCGTCGAACAGGATACGTCCGGAGCGTGGCGGCTCCAATCCCGCAATGATCCGCAGCAGGGTGGTTTTCCCGCAGCCCGACGGCCCGAGGATGCAGATCAGATGGCCATCGGGAATCTCGAGGGAAACGTTGCGGACGACTTCGCCGGAGTGAAAGCTTTTGCTCACCGCCTCGATCCGCAGACCACTCATCCCAATCGCTCCATGTTGCGCGGCCATGCCGAGGGTCTAGCTGATGATGGTCTCCGACCATCTTTGGGCGATCTCGTCGGCGCGATCGACGTGCAATTGGTAGCGCGGCAATATCGGCGGGATGGAACTGGAGACCGTCGCAAATTCCTCGTCGGTCAAATCGATCAAATCGCGGCGCACCGTTGGCGATGTGCCGACAAGCCGGGCCAGCTTGGCCTGGATTTCGGGTCGGCACATATAGTCGATGAAGATTGCTGCCCGGTCGAGATTTGGGGACGCGTGTGAGACCACCCACGATCCTGAATCGAGGATGCCGCCTTCGACCGGAAAGGTGGAGCGCACCGGCTTGCCCTGCGCTGCAGCGATCGTGGTCACGTCATGGTAATACTGGCCCATCGGGATTTCACCACTTTCGAAGGTCTCCTGAAACTGGCCCTCATCGCGATACCAGAGCCGGACATTGGGTTTGACTTCGGCGAGCTTGGCAAAGACCTGATCGAGGCCCGCTTCCGTGTCCAGAATTTCGGGGCCGCTGAACCAGGTCTGTGCGGTGACCTCGAGGAGGAACGAATTGGAGGCCAGTGCCAGGAGGCCGATGCTCTCAAGATTTGCCGGGTCCCACAGGGCTTTCCACGAGGACGGCGCCTGAGGATAACTGTCGGTATTGGTGACGAGGGTGATGAACCACGAGACCGCCCCAACGCCGGTAATTCTCTCCGCCGAATCTCTGGCGATGAAGTGATCCTGAAGCTTGGAAATGTTGGGCAACTGAGATGGGCTGAAGGAGGCCCAAAGCGCGGCATTGTCGCCTCGCAGGCGCGCCACTTGCGAGACCATCGAAACGTCTGCTGGGGCCCGGCCGGCCCGTGCTGCGGCTTCGAGATGGACGACCCAGGCCTCGCCGGTGGGTTCGGCGATCGAGGCAATCTCGATGCCGGTCTCGGCGGTGAAATCGGGATAGATGTGGGCGTCGAACGATTCCTGAAAATAGCCGCCATACGTGCCGATCTTCAGCGGCCCGTCCTGAGCTCGGGCAAGCGAGGGCATTGCCAACACAGCGGTGCCGGCCGTCGCGGTCTGGAGGAAGGCGCGGCGGTTGAGCGGGTGCGCCATCAGCGGATCCGCGCGAGGCCGCCGAGAGCCAGGGCGACGCCCTCGACCAGATGCTCGTTGTCGGAAGCGTTTTCGAAGGCGAGTGTACCGCGGGCTTCATCGAGGGCAGAGAAGTCTGGGTCGGTCTGTGTGATCGCGCGGGCATGCCGCGCAGCGATATCGATTTCGCCGAGCTGCGCATAGGCAGCAGCCTGTAGCGTCGGCATCCAGGCTGTAAGACGGCGGGCGCGATCGAGAATGTCGGTGGCGGCCCTATACTCCCCCAGCAGATAGTGCGACAGCGCGCGATCGAAATCATACCACCAGGGGTAGAGCGGGTTGAGCTTCACGGCCTTGTCGATCCACTCGATCGCCTCGAGCGGCCGGCCGCGGAGCACGAGGATATAGCCCATCTGCTCGATGGCCTCGGCGTCGCACGGATTGAGCTCGAGCGAACGTTGCAGATCATGCACCGCTCCGGCATGCTCGCGCGCATAGAGCCTGATGATCGAGAGGACGCGATAGCCGAACGATTGATTGGGGGAGAGCGAGATGCATTTGCCGACGAGGCGCGTCGCCTCGGCCAGGACTTCGCGCGATGCCTTGCCGAGGCCGGCGGCCACGACCATCTCGAGCGCGAGATAGGCGTAGGCAAGGCCGTAGCTGGGGTCGCGCGCGATGGCCTCGTTGAACAGCGCCCGTGCTTCTGGAATGGGCTTGTCCATCACCGGCCGCAGATATTTCGCACCGCGGATCACCAGCTCGTAGACGGCGAGGCTCGCCGCAGGTTCGATTTCGGCCCGATGGGCGCGATCATCATCGAGACGCGATACGAGCCGGCTGACGATCTGCTCGCCGATTTCGCGCTGGATGGCGAAGAGCTCGACGTCGTCCGCCTCATACTTCTCGCCCCAGAGCTGCTTCTGCTTGGCAGCGGCGATCAGATTGACGGCCACCACGAAGCGATTGCCCCGCCGCCGGACGGAACCCTCGACAAGGTAGTCCGCCCCGATGCGGGAGGCGGCGTCCGACCAGGCGTCGGCGGCGAAAGATGAGAACTCAAAGCTCGATGTGCGCGCCAGCACCGCCATCGAGCCGAAGCGCGCGAGCCCGTTGATGATGTCTTCGGCGAAGCCATCGACGAGACCCTCATTGGCGGGATCGTTGCCCTCGTTCTGAAACCGCAATACGGCGACGATCGGCTGCGTCTTTGCGACAATGGGCGTCGCTTCCGCGCCGGACAGCACGTAGCCGCGGCGCGATACAGTCCGCACGATGTGCTGCTCGTCATCGCCGAGTGCCTTGCGGATCTCGCGGATCGATTGGGTCAGGGAATCTTCGGTCACATAGACGTCGGGCCAGACCGCATCCATGAGCTCGGCCTTGGGCACCACGCGCCCCATGTTCCGCGCCAAGCAAAGCAGTAGCGAATACGCCTTCGGCCTGAGGAATATTTCGGCTCTCTCCCGCACGACCGTGCCGCGGCGCACGTCGAGGGTGAACGCACCGAACTGAAAGACCGCATCCTCAGAAACTGTCGGGATCAAAGTCGTATTCCGATGAAAACAACCGTTCTTACAATAGTGGTAGCCGTTCCGCACCCGCAAAGCGCGGCCGGCTTGGCCATCGCCCCGTGTTCCTGCCCTGCTGATTTGGGCCGACAGCCCGTGGGGCCCCTCCCCAATTGCCTGTTCCCCGCTCGCGGCGACAAATCAGAAGTCATTCAGAACACCCTCAGGAGTTCGAGCGAGGGGCTCACTAGATCGGGGTCAACGCCATTCCGGCGCAGCCAAGGATCTCACCATGAATACCTCCCTCGTGATCGGCATCGCCGCGGGCGCAGTCATTCTGACCGCCGCTCTTGCCGTGATGACCCCCGTCAAGGCGCTCGCCGGCGCTCGCACCTTCGAACTCGCGCCGTTCAGCCGCGCCACCGTCACGTCGGGGCTGACCGCCAAATTCGCAGTCGGAGCAACCCAGTCGGTCGCTGTCGACAGTGTCGATGCTCGCGATATGGAGGACCTGCGCCTTCAGGTCATCGATGGGCATCTCCACGCCTGGGTTGCCCGCGACTTCTGGGACTATGTGACGTTCAATCTCCACGACATCGCCATCGCGGTCACGGTGCCTGCTCTCGAGCAGCTTGGCGCCAGCTCCGGTGCACAGGTCGAAGCGGCCGGGCTGCGCGGCAATGTTGCTTTCGAGGTCTCGAGCGGGGCAAGCTTGAAGGTCGCCGGGATCGATGCGGGCGCGTCGCGGATCAGCGCATCGAGCGGCGGCTCGATCTGGCTCGACGGAAGCTGCGTCACCGAAACGGTGCAGATCTCCAGCGAAGCGTCGATCGCGGGCAATGGCTTCGAATGCGTCGATCTCGAAATCGAGGCGTCGAGCGGCAGCTCATCGACCTTCTTTACGACCGGGTACGTCAACGCGACCGCTTCAAGCGGCGCCATCGTCAATCGGCTGGGTGGTCCCGACCATGTCGACGACGAGACCAGCAGCGGCGGCGACGTCAAGATCATCAACTGAGCAACGACCGGTCGCCCTCGGGCCACGAGCTCGGGCAACCGCTCCCAACGGAAGGCCAAGTGAAAATGTCCAACGTTACAAAAATCGTCATCTTCTACGCTATGGCACTCGGCGCCTCGCTCACCATCGCGCTGTTTCTGGTGCCGATCATCGGCGCCTACGCCCTCCCAATCGTCATGATGACGCCGCTCGCGTCGGTGCTCATCATGAAGCTCATCGTGACCCGCGAAGGCTATCGAAGGGCGGGCTGGAGCGATCTGGGCCTCGGCACCCTCGGTCTGCGGGTTTGGGAGCTGGCGTTCGGCCTCCCGTTCATGGTGCTCCTGATCTCGTATGGCATTGTGTGGGCAATTGGCATCGCAGGGGTCTCGTTACCCGCAGATCCCATCGACTTCCTTCTCAATGTCGCGATCAGCTTCTTTATGGGCCTCGTTCTTTGCCTGGGCGAGGAGATCGGCTGGCGCGGGTACCTCCTGCCCAAGCTGCTGCCCTATGGACGCACCTTCGCCATGGTGGTGACGGGCCTGCTGCAGGCGCTGTGGCACGTGCCCTTCCTGGTCTTCACCACCGTCTATCATGGCGAAGGCAATGCCCTGCTGACCGTGCCGCTGTTCGTCATGACCATGACAATTGCCGGCATCCTGTTTGGCTATCTACGGATCGCCGGAAAGAGCACGTGGCCGGCGGCCATCGCCCATTCGATCTTCAACTCGTACTGGACGATGTTCAACGCCCTCACGGTGGCCGCCTCGCCGCTCGCCTTCGAGTATCTCGCCGGTGAAAGCGGCGTGCTGACCCTGATCGGGGTGATCGTTTCCGCCTCGTTCCTGATCCGCCGGCTCGATACGCGGTATCCCGTCAGGCCGGTCGTCGCCTGAAATATCAATAACCAAAGCCGGGCAGGCGCTCCCGCCACGGAGCGCCTGCCCGGCTTTGATACTTCGAGCGGGCGATATCAGAATTCCCTCAGAACCGCATCGCGACTTTCAGGTCCGCATCGAGCTTTTAGACCTCCAGTGCGGACGGGATTGTCCGTCCACCTCACAGGAGAACCCAATGTCCGTCCTCAAATTCTTGCTGGCCGCCTTGACGCTCGGCACCATCGCAATCATGCCGGTCACAGCCGCGGAAACCGGCGTTGTGACGCCATTGATCGTCGAGACGATCGCGGCGGTGCAGCCCTTCGTAAGCGCTGATGGCGCCACCCATTTGGTCTATGAGTTGCTGTTGATCAACCAGAGTACCGTCGCAGTCACTGTCGATTCGCTAGCGGTGCTCGACGAGGCCGGGAACGCGCTCACTGAGCTCGACGGCGCAGCAGTCGCCCGGATGTCGCGCGTGAGCTTTGTCGGCGGCAGCGTAGCCGCGCTTGAGCCCTCGCAGTCGAGTTTCGTCTTTCTCGACGTGACCGTGCCGCGTGGCGACACACTGCCGACCACGCTCAACCACCGCTTCGTTGTCGGCCAGACCGCGCCGGCTGAACAGGGCAGCATCAATCTGGGTGGTATAGACGTTGCGGCCGAGACCGGACCATTGCCCGATATCGAGTTTACGGCGGCGCCGGTCAGCGTCAGAGATGTGCCCGCGGTGGCCCTGGCGTCGCCAGTCCACGGCGAGGGCTGGGTCGCGTTCCGCAGCTGTTGCGACCTGATGAGCTCGCACCGTGGGAACACCGTCAACTTCAACGGCAACGTCCGGATCACCGAGCGCTTCGCGATCGACTTCGTTCGCCTCGACGCCACCAGCCACATGGTCAGCGGACCGGGCAATGAAGTCGAGAGCTACGTCTACTACGGCGAGAAGATCTATGCTGTGGCCGATGGCGTTGTCATTGCGGCCCGCAACAACCAGCCTACCCAGACGCCGGGCATACTCTCGGTTGATATCACTGACGATGTGGCTGGCGGCAATGCGGTGATTATCGACATCAGCAACGGACACTTTGCCTTCTACGCTCACATGCAGCAGGGCAGCGTCACTGTCAAAGCCGGGGATGTCGTCAAAGCTGGCGATTTGATCGGCCTTCTGGGCAATTCGGGGAAGACGGTAGGACCGCATCTCCACTTCCATCTAACCGACAGTCCTTCAACAATGAACGCCAACGGCGTGCCCTTTGTCTTTGCAGCTTTGTCGGAGAGGGAGTGTTGACGCCGGAAGCCTTCGGACTCGCGATGCAGGGTCAGGTCGTCCCGGTCGATGCGGAATTCCTTGCGGGACCGCAGGTCAACGTCACGCCAGTCAACAGCCAGAAGATCGACTTCGGCAACTGATCGAACCGGGTGCACCGTTAGCCGGCGGCGGCGTATCCGCTTTTCTCGCCGGCGTCTTCTTCAACGACAGCTGGGGCAAAAGCCGCCTTGCGGGCCGAATCGCGCTCGCGTCGATCGCCGTCTTCGAACTCTTCTCGCTGTGGACCGCCAGCGACCTCGCGTCAGGGCGCGGGTCGTCACCAGGTCGCTACACGACGTCTATTGTCTGATGAAGCCGCTGCGGTGCGAGCGCTCTCAGAGGCGCATGCCGGTGCCTTGATCGAAAACGACCGCCTGATCGAGCTGCCAGCGCACGGGGAGTTTGTCGCCAGGTGCGACATTGGCAGTGCGTTCGACGCGCACGACGATGTCCTGGCCGTCCGACTTGCCGTTCACGTAGAGGTCGGCGCCCGTGTGCTCGACATATTCGACATCGACAATGTGCTGCATCTCCGTGGCGTCCGCGATGCGGGCGTTCTCCGAGCGGAGGCCCAATTCGACCGGACGCGCGCTGGGTTCGCCGACGAACGAGGCGGCGGGAATCGCGATGTCGAGGCCGCCACCCTTGAACCGGCCGTCGGCGGTCAGGTCGCCCTTGATGAGATTGATCTGCGGCGAGCCGATAAAGGTGGCGGCGAAGCGGTTTATCGGCCGGGAATAGAGCTCGGTCGGCGGCGCCATCTGGACGATCTCGCCGTCTTTCATCAGGACGACCTGCGTCGCCAGCGTCATCGCCTCGTGCTGGTCGTGCGTCACATAGACCGTGGTGGCCTTGAGGCGTTGATGAAGATGCTTCAGCTCGACGCGTGTGTCGTGGCGGAGCTTGGCGTCGAGGTTCGAGAGCGGCTCGTCGAACAGGAACAGGTCAGGCTCGCGCACAAGGCAGCGGCCGATGGCGACGCGCTGCCGCTGGCCACCCGAAAGCTGGGCAGGCAGGCGATTGAGCAGGGAGTCGAGCTGCAGCGCCTTGGCAGCCTCCATGACGCGCCGGTCGCGCTCGGCCTTGGGGACGTGCTTGATCTCCATGCCGAAGCTGATGTTGCGGGCGACGTTCAGATGCGGGTAGAGCGCATAGGACTGGAACACCATGGCGACGCTGCGATCCTTCGGATCGAGGTCGGTAACACGGCGATCCTTGATGTAAATCTCGCCATCATGGTCCTCTGTGAGGCCGGTGATGAGACGCAGCAGAGTGGACTTACCGCAGCCGGACGGCCCGAGCAGCACGACAAAGGCACCGGCCTCGGCTTCGAAGCTGATATTGTTCAGGGCTTTGAACGAGCCGAACGATTTACTGACATTTTCGAGCTTCAAGAACGACATTCTCTTATCCCTTGACCGAGCCGTTCGTGATGCCGGCGTAGATGTAGCGTTGAAGGAGGAAGAAACCGAGCACCGATGGAATGATGACCAGTACGACGGCGGCGAGCAGTACGGCCTGAGACGTTCCGGACTGGAACCCCGCCATGTTGAACAGCATCATCGATACCGTCGCCTCCTGTGGTTGCGGCACATAGAGGTAGGGCGTCACAAAATCATTGTAGATGCCGACCGTCCTCAGGATCACCACCGTGGCAATTGCGGGCGTCAGCAGGGGCACGATCAGCCGGAAATAGATCTGGAAATAATTGGCCCCTTCAATGCGCGCGCTGTCGTCGATCTCGGTCGAAATGTTCTTGAGGAACTGCACGAAGATCAGGATCGAGAGGATGTCGACGCCGGAATAGAGGACGATCAGCGCCCATTTCGAGTTGGCGAGGCCCAGGAATTTGAGGACCTGGAACGTCGAAACGGGCGTCAGGATACCGGGTACGGCAACGACCACGGCCCAGGCGATGAGGATCAGGATGCGGCCGCGGAAGCGGAAGCGATCGATGACGAACGCAGCGCTGGTGCCGAACAGAATGAGAAAGAACAGCGAGAACAGCAGGATGAAGCCGGTGTTGTAGAAGGCCCCGCCGATCGTGATGCCATTGGCCTGTTCCGGCCAGATCGCTTCGACGAAGTTGGAGAGGTTGAACCAGTTGCTCGGCGGCACGATCCGGTTGGTGTCGAGATACTCGCGCGCCGTTTTGAGCGCGGAGACGATCAGGCTCCACAGCGGCAGCATGACGAGGACCGATGCGAGGATCAGCGTGAGATACTGAAACCCCACGGCGAGGGCTTTCCCCGGCGTAAGCGGACGGCGACGGCTCATAGCGGGTTCTTCACAATGCTGCCTTTTGAAGAGATCAACCGGGTGATGAGAAACACGGTCAGGGCGACGAATAGCATCAGCACAGCCATGGCGGCCGCGGTGCCTGTGCGCCGGTTCTGGAAGCCAGTCTCGAGCATGGTGATGGCGAAGGTCGAGGTCTCACCGGCGCCCCGGGTGATGAGCATCGGAACTTCGAACACTTCAAGCGAGCCGATCAGCGACAGCATGAACTGGAGCAGCAGCACTAGCTGGATCGAAGGGAAAGTGATGCGCCAGAACTGCTGCCATTGATTGGCCCCTTCGAGGCGTGCAGCGTCATACTGGTCGTGCGAGATGGCTTGCAGGGCGCCGAATGTCACCACCAGATTGAAGCCGAGGTAGCGCCAGACGCTCGCCGCAGCGAGCGAGAAATTGGAATAGGGTTCCGACGAGTCGAGCCACATGATCTTGAAATCGGGCCCGAGGAAAAGCTGTAGGATATTGTTGGCCGCGCCGTTGAGCTCGAGGAAGTTGCGGAAGATGAGGCCGGCGGCCACCGCATTGAGCACGAAGGGGATGAACAGGATGGTGCGGAACATCCTGCTGCCGGGCAGTTTCGCGTTGAGCACAACCGCGAACCAGGTCGCAAGGATCAATTGGATCACGCTGCCGGCGAGATAATAGAGCGAGCGCGTCATCGGGATGAGCAGATCCCGGTCGAAGGTGAACAAATCGACGAAATTGCGGATGCCGACGAATTTGGCCCGCTGCCAGTTGATGGAGTTGAAGTCCGTCAGGCTGATCCAGAAAAGCTGGAGCACCGGATAGATGTTGAGGACGATCAGGAACGTGACGGGCACGATAAGAAAGACGAAAATCGTCAGCCGTCGCTGGAATTTGGCGTCGAATGTCACGGATCCCCCTACGCGGCTCTGAACCGCTTCCTCAGGTGGCACCCTGCAAGCGGGGATGCCGGCTGAAGAGACCCGGGCGCCGCCTCCCACGGGAAGGGTACGGCGCCCGGAAGCTGACTCTAGCGTTCGCGCGCGGCCGAGGCCGCCCACTTGGCGTTGATGTCGTTGACGGCTGCATTGAAGTCCGGAGCGTTGGCCAGATCGCGGATCGCATTGCCGCCGTTCCAGCCGCTGGCGTTGCGAACGTTGGTCAGCGCCGGTGTCGGGGGAGCACCTTCGATCAGATGCGGCTTGTAGGTCTGGAACTCAGCCAGCTGCGGCAAGGTCGGCGGCAGCTTCTTGTAGCCAGGGATAAAGCCGGCCTTCTGAGCGAGGTCGGTCTTGGTGAGGATGAACGCCAGCCAGGCCTTCGCCAGTTCGGGGTTCGCCGTCTTGGCGTTGATGACCATTGCCCAGTCAGGACCCGAGCTCACATTGTACGGACCACCGCTCTCATCATAGGGAAGCGGGAAGTAGCCCAGATTGTTGGCATCGTAATCCTTGAGGCCGGCCAGCGTGGCGCCTTCGGTCGCGATCTGGCTGATGGACCAGTTGCCCAGGAACCACGAGGCGCCCTTGCCGCTGGCGAGCCAGCCCTTGGAATCACCCCAATGCGCGGTGCTGAGATCGTCTTCGGCAAAGCCAGCGTCGATGAAGCCTTTGAGAATGGAGAGCGACTTGCCCCAGGGCTTGTCGGCTGCCAGCGGGGTGTCGTCCTGGAGCGTGCTGTTCATGAAATTGGGATCGCCCGAAATCGCGGCCGCGAGGCCTTCGAACGAGGTCACCGGCCAGCCATCGGCAAGGTTCAAGACGATGGGGTACGCGCCCGACGCCTTTAGCTTGGCGTAAGCGGCCGTCAGTTCGGAGAACTTCGTCGGGATGGTATCGATGCCGGCCTTTTTGAAGGCTTCCTTGTTGTAGACAATACCATCGGCGCTGACACCGAAGGTCAGGCCGTAGACATTGCCCTCATAGGCCCAGCGATCAGCGAAATAATAGTCCTTGTCGATGCCGAGGTCGTTGAGCGGCATGAAGAAGTCGCCCAGTTCGTCGACCGGAACCTGGTCGGAGATTTCGAGCACGTCGCCGAGGTCGCCCGTCGCCAGGCGGGTCGCGATCTGGCCGGCATAGTCGGCGATACCGAGAACTTCGACATCCTCGACGTTGGGATACATCGCCTTAAACTCGGCTTCCCAGCGATCGTAGCTGCCATCATCGATGTAATTGGTGAAATGGACGTAGTTGACGATCTTGCCCTTCACGTTGGCGGGGTCGGGCATGTTCTGAGCCATCGCAGGCAAAGCAAGGCTCACTACGGCGAGGCTGACGCCCGCCGCCAAAAGACGATTCATGATTTCCTCCAAGCGGCTTCGCCGCGTCCTGTTTGTCTGTCTCAGCAGACAGCCAACGCTAAGTGACCAAAAAATCCGAGTCAATGGAAACGTTTACATTTTGTCTCGATGCAATAAGAGATGCAAAGGAATCAAGGCGATGTAGACGTTTTCATAATCGCCTGCCAGTTGACGTCTGAGGCAGGATAAGGCGAACAATGCGCCGATTGGGGACCAAGTCCGGTGAATGACCGCGTGAGCCGAAAGCCGGCAACCATTAAGACTGTCGCGTCGGATCTTGGACTTTCGATCGCGACTGTGTCGCGCGCGCTGAAAGGCGATGATCTCGTTACCGAGGAAACCCGCGCGCGCGTCAACGAGTCGGCGACGCGGCTGGGCTATCGCCGCGATTTTCGTGGCGTCAATTTGCGCACGGGGCGCACCTACACCCTGTGTGCGCTGCTCACTACGGTGCCCACTGTCGAGTTTGCCGACCCGGCCACCACGCACCTCATCCAAGGATTGGTCGCGGGCACTGCGGCCAGCGACTTCAAGGTGGTGGTCCTGCCCACGGATAGCGGCGAGAACCAACTCGCGATGCTGGATGAACTGGTTGCAAATGGACGCTTCGACGGCTTCATTCTCGACGCGACCGAGCCACTCGATGCTCGCATACGTCTCCTCCTTGAACGGGGAGCGCGGTTCGTCAGTTTTGGGCGGACGGAATTGCTCTCGGAACATCCCTATTTCGACATCGACAATGAGGACGCCGCTTATCGCGCGACCATGCAACTCGCCAAAGCGGGACACACAAGAATAGCGCTTATCGATGCGCCGAACCGCTACCTTTTCAGCAGGCAGCGCCTCCGCGGCTATCGACGCGCGCTCATTGATGCAGGGATCGCTTTCGACCAGGCCTATGTCAGTGAGATGGACATCGGCATTCGCAGCGTCCACGAACGCGTCAGCGAATTTCTGAAGCTGGATGCATCGCCCACGGGGTTTGTGACCTCAAACGAGGTTGCGATGCTCGGCACCCTGCGCGCCTGTAGAGATTTGCCCGAGGCGGTGTTCCGTAGCCTGGGTTTTGTCAGCAGGGATGGCAGCCAGCTTTTCGACTATATCCAACCAGCTGTGTCGAGCCTCTATTACCCCCTCTTTGACGCGGGCAAGCACCTGACGGAGATGTTGGTCGAAGTGATCCGGGGTGCCCCGGTTGCGTCGCTGCAAAAGGTGGAACGCGCCGAACTCATCATTCGATCGGATGCGCCAAAGCCTGATCAAGATAGGTCCACAGGCACCTGAACGGCGACGCTTGATCTCGAGTTTACGCGACGACAGCAGCCGATCGCGACGTTCGCTTTTGGCGAATCTCTCGAAGCGCGCAATAGCCGCTATTGACGCCATCGGCGGGATCGAGCGCCCACTTTGTCGATATGAGCCAGTCAAAAGCGGTGCGAAGGCAGTGGAAGCCTGTGATTTCCCGCACCTTCTTCTTTATGCGCCTCCTTGCAATTGATAGTTTCGTTCCAGAGTCTGGTTCGTGACTTCCCAACATTTCAAGGAGATTCCCTTTGGCCAAAGCGCCCGTCAAGAAACCTGCCGCCAAGAAAGCCCCTGCCAAAAAAGCAGCTGCCAAGGCACCCGCCGCCAAGCTGCAGCCGGTGAAGGAAGCGCTGACCAAATCGGCGCTCGTCAATCTGATCGCGGAACAGAACGATCTGACGCGCGCTGCCGCAAATGGCGTTCTTGCGACGCTAGAGAGCGTGATGACAGGTTCGCTCCACCCCAAGGGTGTCGGCGAGTTCACACTGCCGGGCCTGCTGAAGATTTCGTTGCGCAAGGTTCCTGCCCGCAAGGCTGGCACGATGATCCGCAACCCATCGACCGGCGAAATGGTGCCCGGCGCCGCTAAGCCAGCAAGCGTGCGCGTCAAGATCCGCGCCCTTTCGAAACTGAAGGCCGCGACGGTCTAACTGTCGCTGAGGAATCAAAAGGCCCCGTCCTTTTGGGCGGGGCCTTTTGTTGTCACTCGTAGAACAAGGGCGTTGCGCCGTCAGGCGCGGACGCCGCCGATGATGGTCTGCTGCACCTTGAGGCCGTCGTCGAGATGGACCAGATCGGCGCGAAGGCCGCGGGCGATCGTGCCGCGCTCATTGGCGACGCCGAGCGCCTGCGCTGGGTAGAGCGAGGCCATGCGCAGCGCCTCTTCGAGCGCGACACCGAGCGTGCGATGGATGTAGGTCACAGCATCGATCATTGTGAGGTCTGCGCCGGCGAGCGTGCCATCGCCGAGGCGTAGAGCGCCATCCCTGCGATAGACAGTACGGCCGGTGAGCTCGAAGCTCGTCGCATCGGTGCCGGTAAGCGACATGGCGTCGGTGACGAGAAAGATGCGCCCCGGTTCGCGCTTGGCCCGCAGCGCAATGCGCATCGATATTGCCGAGACGTGAATGCCATCGGCGATGATCCCGGCCCATAGCGATCCCAGGTCGAGCGCCGCGCCGACGACGCCGGCGTTGCGATTGCCGATCTGGCTCTGCGCATTGAAGAGATGGGTGACCATAGTCGCACCCGCTTCGGCAGCGGCGCGCACGGCCTCGTCGGAGGCATCCGAATGGCCGATGCTGATGACGATGCCGGCCTCGCGGAGGCGGGTGATCTGGTTCGGTGTCACGGTTTCGGCTGCAATCGTGACCAGCAGATTGGGCAGCGCCTTGCACGCTTCGATCAGCGCATTGAGGTCGGCCTCGTCCATGGGACGGATCAGTGCCGGATCGTGCGCGCCTTTGCGGGCGAGACTCAGATGCGGCCCCTCGAGGTGGAGGCCGAGAAAGCCGGGCACGCCCGCTTTTGCTGCCTCGATGCCGGCAGCAATCGCCTGAGCGGTCTTGGCCGGTGTGTCGGTAATGAACGTCGGCAGGCACGCGGTGGTACCGAACGGCGCGAAGGCCCGGCAGATCGTTTCGATGGTTGCGACATCGGGGGTCAGGTTGAACTGCCCGCCACCACCACCGTTCACCTGCAGATCGATGAAGCCCGGCGCTAGGATGCCGCCGCCAAGTGACACGCGCTGCGCATCCGTCGGCGAATCTGCCGCGATGATGCCCTCGATCCGGTCACCATCGACGACCAGCGCCGAATGTTCCCACCACGCTTCGCCGTCGAAGATGCGGGCGCCGGTGTAGGCGATGCGGCTCATACCGTCTCCGTGATCTTCTTGAGATGCGGCGGGTTGTCCGGATCGAGGCCCCGATAGCGCGACAGCATTTCGACGAAGGCGTAGAACGATACGATCAGGGTCAGCGCATCGGTGATGGGGTGACCCGTAGCAATGAAGGGCAACTGCTGAGCCACGCTCACCCGCTCGGTGGTCGCAAAGACATTGGCGCCCTGCCGTGCGAGGCGATCGGCGATCTCCGCGACACCGGCTTCTCCCGCGTCACGCGATGCGAGCGCCAGCACGGGGAAGCCTGCTTCGACGATCCGCGCCGGACCATGCAGCACTTCCGCGGCGCTGTAGGCCTCGGCATGGATGCCGCAGGTTTCCTTGAATTTGAGCGCTGCCTCTTCGGCGATGGCGAGGGCAGGGCCGCGCCCCAGCACATAGAGCGAATCGTGGCCTTTGAGCGCGGCCATCAGCGGCGTCCAGTCGCGCGTCACCGACCGCGCGAAGGCATCGGGGAGCGCATCAAGCGAGGCGAGCAGCGAGGCATCCTCAGTCCAGTGGGCGAGAACGCTGAGACCGGCCACTACCGAGCTCACATAGCTCTTGGTCGCCGCCACCGACGTCTCGACGCCGGCGCGAAGATCGATGGCGAGGTCGGCCGAGAGCGCGAGAGGGGAGTCGGCGGTGTTGGTGAGGGCGAGGCAGAAGGCGCCGTTGCGGCGGGCGGACTGTTCCATCGCGACGATGTCGGGGCTGCGGCCAGACTGCGAGACGGCGATGGCCGCGCCACCCGCAAATTGCAGCTCGCGGCCGTAGATCGACATGATCGACGGTCCGATCGACGCGACCGGAATGCCAGCGACAAGCTCGATCGCATATTTGAGGAACGAGGCGGCGTGATCGGAAGAACCGCGCGCGATCGTCGCGATCATTGTGGGCCGTCGCGCCTTCAATGCGGCGCCCGCGGTTCGCAGCTGGTCGGCGGAATCGGTGAGTAGCCGGCGCGTCGCGTCGGGGATCTCCTCGACTTCAAGTCGCATATGGGTGGCGTTATTCATCAGCGCTTCCCGTCGAGCCGCAGTTCGGCGACAAAATCATAAGTGTCGCCGCGATAGATCGAGCGGGTGAATTCGACCACTCGGCCTGACGGCAGGTAGGAGGTGCGTTCGATGTGAAGGCTCGCGACCCCCGGAGCCACTTCGAGCAGCGCGGCGTCTTCCTCACCCAGCGTGACGGCGCGGATGCGCTGGATGGCGCGCACCGGACGGTTGCCGTCCTTCTCGAGATGCGCATAGAGGGACGTTCCAATCGCCTGCGGATCGGGCAGGACGCGGGCCGACAGGCTGGCGCGCTCGATCGCCAAGGGCGTATCGCCCGAGATACGGAGGCGCGCGATGCGGGCGACATTGTCGCTCGACGACAGGCCGAGGATTACGGTTTCTTCGGGCGATGGATGGTAGACGCCGCGATCGAGCCAGATGGCGCGAACCGCCATGCCGCGGCGCGCCATATCCTCGGTGAACGAGGTGAGTTGCGAGAGCGATTGCTCGACCCGGTTGGGCTGCGGCGCCACGTAGGTGCCTGAGCCATGGCGCTGCACCAGCACGCCCTCACGCACCAGATGCTGCACGGCTTTGCGGACGGTGACGCGCGAAACGTCGAGCTTGGCGGCGATATCGCGTTCGGAGGGCAGCGCATCGCCAGCGCGGACGAGATCGCGATGGATCGCGTCCTCGATGAATCGCTTCAACTGGAGATAAAGTGGGCCCCCTCGCGTCGCCTGCAGCGCGCCACTCTCAAACATCACGTGTTCAGGCATGTGTGGCCCCGTTTGCCTGCGTTTCCCGCGTAGGGAGCCGCGCTCCCGATGGTTCTTGCCTACGCCAGGGTATCATCGCATCCTCCAGCGATATAATACCAATAAAAGACCATTGACCAAGCACAAACTTTGCTTTTGGGTGGACATTCGGTGCCGGCACGCGAATCTTGCCCGCACCGCCTTTGCCACGGCCCATGCCCGTGTGTTCAACTTTATCGACTGCCTTACAAGCGTAGGTGGAAAGGTCAATGACGACCACGAACTTGCCAACCACCGAAGCGATCGATCTGTCTTTCGTTGGGCTCGATATTTGGGCAGATGCCGCCATTCTCGGCGCGCTGCTCGATGGGCAGCGCCGTGCCGTCGACGCCGCGACTGCGGCGATCCCGGCCTTGTCGAAAGCGGCTCAACTCGTCACCGCATCCCTGCAGGGCGAGGGGCGGCTGATCTATGTCGCAGCTGGAAGCCCCGCGCTGATCTCGCTCGGCGACGCGCTCGAACTGCCGCAGACCTTCGGTATTCCGCGTGACCGGATCGTCCTCCGCTTCGCCGGTGGCCACTCGATTACTGAGAATCTCACCGGCCCGTTCGAGGACGACGAGGCGTTGGGTATTGCCGACATGGCGGCGCTCGACATCGCGCCGAGGGACAGCGTGATCGCGGTCTCTGCAAGCGGATCGACCCCCTACACGGTCGCCGCCCTTGCCACGGCCCGGCAGCGCGGGGCCTCGACCATTGCGATAGCGGGCAATGCCGGCGCGCCGCTGTTCCAGCATGCCGATGTTGCAGTACTGCTCGATGCGGGGCCAGAAGTGATCTCGGGCTCGACCCGTATGGGTGCGGGAACCGCGCAGAAAGTGGCGCTCAATCTGCTGTCGACACTGGTTGGTGTGCGGCTCGGACATGTGCACGACAATCACATGGTGAACGTCAACGCCGACAATCTGAAGCTCAAGAAACGTGCCGAGCGTATGGTGGCCGCCATCGCAAAGGTGACTGGCGAAGCGGCCGCAGCGGCGTTGAGCAAGACAAACGGGCAGGTGAAGCCGGCGATCCTCATCGCGGCCGGGGCGACCATGGATCGTGCCGATCAACTGCTGAAGCAGCATGAGGGCGTGCTGCGACGCGCGCTGGCGGAGCTACTGCGTTAGGCGCGCAGTACGTCGTCCACGAAGCGAAGATTGCCTGCGAGGAGACCCGCATCCACTGGCAACACGGTACCCGTAACGCCTGCCGCTGCGGGCGAGGCAAGGAATAGAGCGGCGTTCGCCACATCAGTAGGTGAGACCAGATGGCCGAGGGGATAATGCGGCAGCACCTTGGCCAACAGCCCGGGATCGGCCGCCAGTCGGTGATCCCACGCCGGGGTGCGGACCGAACCAGGCGCAACGACATTGGCGCGGATGCCGTCCTTTCCACGCTCGAGCGCGATGGCGCGGGCATAGGCTATCAGGCCCGCCTTCGCCGCCGAATAGGCCGGGTTGCCGAAATGCGCCAGGCCGTTGACGGACGAGACGAAGAC
This sequence comes from Devosia sp., assembly GCA_039918675.1. Lineage (GTDB taxonomy): Bacteria > Pseudomonadota > Alphaproteobacteria > Rhizobiales > Devosiaceae > Devosia_A. Next base: position 983 of record JBDSHC010000153.1, on the reverse strand, counting down.
GATTGCGCCTGAACCACGCCCCGCCATCGCATCGACGATCGGCGCGACAAAGGCATAGGCGCCGTTGAGATTGATCGCGAGTTCGGATTCCCAGATGTCGATATCGAGATGATCGAGGGTCTCGGCCCGCGTGAAGCCGGCATTTGAGATGACGACATCGGGTGCCGGCGAAGTGGTGAGATAAAGCCGAATTGCGTCGGAGGTCGCGTGCGGGTCGGCCAGATCGCAAACCAGCTGACCGGCAAGGTGCATCCCATCCATGGCCGATGCCCGGATATCGGCCCCGGTGACCGATGCTCCCGCGGCAGCGAAGCGCTCGACCAAGGCCCGGCCAATGCCGCCCCCCGCGCCAGTGATCATTACGGATTTGCCATCGAGGCGAAAGGGATCGAGCGTCATCGCGAAGTGACCTGATGAGACATCGTTCCACTCTAGCCGATTGCGGCAATCGCGTCGCGGTTCAATGCGCAGAAAAAGCTCAGCTGACGGAATTTCGTGCGTGAAGCCGAGCCCTTGTCCGTGGTAGAAATCGGCGCACGAAACGAGCCAATTATGACCCTCGACTCCCTGCGCATTTTCACCGCGGCGCTCGCAACCGAAACCAATACCTTCGCGCCGATCTGGGTCGACCGGCGCGCCTTTGAGGCGTCGCTCTACGCGCCTCCCGGCCAGCACCCGGCGACGCCAACGCTCTGCACCGCGCCCATCACGGTGGGGCGGACGTTGGCCGCGGAGCATGGCTTCACTCTGGTCGAAGGCACGGCCTGCTGGGCCGATCCGGCAGGGCCCCTGAACCGCATCGCTTTCGAGAGTCTCCGCGACGAAATCCTCGACCAGCTGCGCGAGGCTATGCCTGTCGACGCAGTGGTTCTCGGGCTGCACGGCGCGATGGTCGCCGATGGCTATGACGATTGCGAGGGCGAGTTCCTAGCGCGGATTCGTCAGATCGTTGGGCCGGACACGCTGGTCTGCGCCGAACTCGA
>JBDSHC010000152.1:0-6001 GCA_039918675.1 Devosia sp. | reverse complement strand
GAGGGTGGTCGCATCCTCCGGGTTCGGATCCCGGCTCGCGGCCCCAAAGGCTGTCAACCGGCCATTCCCAAAATCCATCGCGGAGAGCGCGGGGTGTCTCATCACACCCCCACCCTTTCGGAGGCGCTGCACGCGCTCTCCGCCCGCAGGTCTATTCCTGCGGCAAGGTACAACCCGAAGCCGTCAGGCTGTCGGGAGCCTCTGCTCGCCCATTTTTAGAGCCCGGTTCCACGCCCGCATTGGCTTGACAACCCCGCTGACGCGCGGCCAAGTCTCAAGCCAATGTTCACGTAACTCATACCGGCGGCGAACGTCGGAAACGGGAAGAGGATCACATGCGTACACTACAGGGCCCAGCCATTTTCCTGGCGCAGTTCGCGAGCGCCGAAGCGCCGTTCGACACGTTGGACAACGTCTGCAAATGGGCGGCGAGCCTCGGCTACAAGGGCGTTCAATTGCCGACCTGGGTCAGCGCTTACATCGACGTCGAAAAGGCCGCGACCAGCAAAGCTTACGCCGACGACCTCAATGCCACAGCCGCCAAGCACGGGCTCAAGATCACCGAGCTTGCGAGCCACATCATCGGCCAGCTCGTCGCCGTCCACCCGGCCTATGACACGCTGTCCGACGGCTTCGCGCCGCCTGCCGTTCATGGCAATCCGAAGGCCCGTTACGACTGGGCGGTGCAGCATCTCAAATGGGTCGCCGCGGCCTCAAAGAATCTCGGCCTTAATGCCAGCGCCACCTTCTCGGGCGCGCTTGCCTGGCCGTATCTCTATCCGTTCCCGCAGCGCCCTGCCGGCCTCGTCGAAGAAGCCTTCGATGAACTGGCGCGCCGCTGGACGCCGATCCTCGACGAGTATGACCGCAACGGCGTCGACGTCTGCTACGAAATCCATCCGTCGGAAGATCTGCACGATGGCGTCACTTACGAGATGTTCCTCGACCGGGTGAAGAACCATCCGCGCGCCAATTTGCTCTATGATCCGAGCCACTTCGTGCTGCAGTGTCTCGACTATCTGGACTACATCGACATCTACCACGAGCGGATCAAGATGTTCCACGTCAAGGACGCGGAGTTCAATCCGACCGGCCGGCAGGGCGTCTATGGTGGCTATCAGAGCTGGGTCAACCGGGCAGGGCGCTTCCGCTCGCTCGGCGATGGCCAGGTCGATTTCGCCTCGATCTTCTCGAAACTCGCCCAGTACGACTTCAAGGGCTGGGCCGTGCTCGAATGGGAATGCGCATTGAAGCATCCCGAGGACGGGGCCCGCGAAGGGGCCGAATTCATCGCAGCGCACATCATCCGCGTGACCGAGAAGGCGTTCGACGACTTCGCCGCCTCTGGCACCGACAAGGCCGCCAATCGCAAGATTCTCGGCCTCAGCTAAGCGGCACGCGAAACAACAAGAAGAAGTTCAGGGGAAGAGAAATGGCAGAGAACGGATCGCGGCGGATTCGTCTGGGTATGGTGGGCGGCGGCACGGGGGCCTTCATCGGCTACGTGCACCGCATCGCGGCGCGGCTCGACAATGATTATGAGCTGGTCGCCGGCGCATTTTCGTCGCGCCCCGAAGCGTCCAAGGAATCGGGCAAGAACATCGGCATCGATCCCGCGCGCACCTACGGCTCCTACGAGGAGATGGCGAAGAAGGAAGCGGCCCGTCCGGATGGCATCGAAGCCGTCGCGATCGTGACGCCCAACAACGTGCATTACGGCCCCGCCAAGCTGTTCCTCGAAGCCGGCATCCATGTCATCTGCGACAAGCCGCTGACCTCGACGCTCGAGGACGCGCGCAAGCTCGCGGCGATCAAGCCGAAGAACGGCGCGAAGTTTCTCCTCACTCATAACTACACCGGCTATCCGCGGATCCGTCAGGCCCGCGAACTGGTGAAGTCGGGCGCGCTGGGCAAAATCCGTGTCGTCCAGGCCGAATATCCGCAGGATTGGCTGACCAATGCTGCCGATCCCGGCAACAAGCAGGCGTCGTGGCGCACCGACCCCAAGCGCTCCGGCGCCGGCGGCTGCATCGGCGACATCGGCACCCACGCCTACAACCTTGCCCGCTTCGTCACCGGCCTCAAGACCGAGGCCGTCAGCGCCGATCTCCAGTCCTTCGTCAAAGGCCGCAAGGTCGACGACAACGTCCACATCATGCTCCGCTTCCAGGGTGGCGCGCGCGGCATGCTGTGGGCGTCGCAGGTCGCACCCGGCAATGAGAACGGCCTTCAGCTACGCGTCTATGGCGACAAGGCCGGCATCAGCTGGCGCCAGGACAATCCGAACTACATGTGGTTCACCGAGCTCGGCAAACCGGCGCAATTGCTGACCCGCGGCGGCGCCATTTCGAGTCCTCCCGCGGCCTCGATGAACGTCCGTATCCCCGGCGGCCATCCCGAGGGATATCTCGAAGCCTTCGCGACGATCTACAGCCAGTTCGCCGACGTCATCCGCGGCACCGGCAAAGCCTATGCCCCGCTGCTGCCGACGATGGCCGATGGCGTCGAAGGCCTCGAATTCATCACCGCCTCGATCGCCTCGAGCAAAGCCGACGGCAAGTGGACGAAGTTCAGCGACGTGTGAGCTAGGGCGGGCGGCTGTTAAGTAAGGCGGCCGCCCAATTCGTCCAGCTTCTGGATCAGGCCCTGCATCTCGGCCTTGAGCGAGCGCTTCTGCGGATCGGTCAGCGGCGTCTTTGCCTTAGGCCCCGTGTTCACCGCGATCTCTTCCTCAAGCGAGGCGATATCTCGCTTCAGCCGGGTCAGTTCCGAGGAAACCGACACGCGCTCAGTGCGTCCACGGCGTCTTGCGGTCCGAACGGAAATTGTCCGGGTAGCTCGCCCGCTTGGGCGTCGGTGTGTGGGCGGGCTGAACGGAGTAGGGGATACCGTTGTTGCGCGCGTAGGCTTCGGCTTCATCGAGCGTCTCGAAGCTCAGCCTCACCTGGGACTGCGTATCGCTCGTTGCCGTGTAGCCCATCAACGGCTCGATCTCACGCGCCGTCGCCGGCTCGTGGACGAGGATCCAATTCTTCGACTTGCCGCGGCCAGACTGCATGGCGTTGGGTGCGGGGCGATAGATGCGGGCTGTCATGTCGATCCCTAGAGAAATGGTCGGGGCAAAGTGATTCGAACACTCGACCCCCGGTTCCCAAAACCGGTGCTCTACCAGGCTGAGCTATACCCCGAATTTCGCCTTGATCCGTTACCGGAGAGAGCGAAAAAGGGCAAGGCCGATAGCCGGTTGACGGCGCAACCAAACCTCTGGACGATTAGCTGATGATCGATCTCTCAAAACCCTGGCCGTTCGGGCTTGGCGAAAAGCGCTGGTGGATAGCTGTCGTCGGAGCGTTGGCGGCGGTGCTTGTGGCGCTGCCGTTCGACCGGCAATTGTCAGCCCGGGCCCAGGGCTGGCCTGAGGCCGTACGCGGGGCGCTTGAGCAGATCACCCCCTATGGCCAGTCGGACTGGATACTCTATCCGGCCGGAGCGCTGCTGCTCCTGACTCTCGCCGTGCAACTCATCGTGCGCTGGAAGCTGATGCGTACGATACTGTGGCAGTTCGCCTCGCTCTACGCGTTCATCTTCATTGGCGTCGGCCTGCCCAGCCTGTTCACGACGTTGATCAAGCGGATTGTAGGGCGCGGTAGGCCGCAACTCTTCGACGAAGTGGGTGCGCTGCATTTTCAGCCCAACTGGCTCGACTGGACCTATCAGAGCTTCCCTTCCGGGCATTCGACCACCGCCTTCGCGCTGGCGGCCGTTATCGGACTCATCTCCGAGCGGTGGTTCTATCCGGGCATGGCATTCGCTGCCGCGGTCGGCGTATCGCGCGTTGCGCTGGGCGCCCACTACCCGAGCGATGTCGTGGCCGGTGCGATCGTCGGGCTCATGGGCGCCTACACCGTCCGCTGGGCCTTCGCGCGGCTCGGATGGATGTTTGCGTTCAACAAAGCGGGCGGTATCGACTCCCGGCCGATGTCCTCATTGAAGCGGTATCTGACCCTCAAGCGGCGCGGTATCGTGAAAGCGCAGCTGCCAAGTCGGCCTTGAGATCGTCGAGGCCTTCGAGCCCGGTGTGAATCCGCAGCATCGGACCCGGTTCTGACCACTCGGTCGCGGTGCGGATGTTCTTGGGCTGGATTGGCAGACATAGGCTTTCATAGCCGCCCCATGACCAGCCCATAGCGAACAGTTCGAAACCGTCGACCATCGCCGCCAGCGCAGCCCGCGGTTTCGGCTCGAGCAGGACGGCGAATACGCTGCCGGCCCCGGTGAAGTCGCGCTTGAAAATCTCGTGGTCGGGGTGGCTTTGAAGCGCTGGATGGATGACCCGCCGGACCCCGCTCTGACCCTCCAGCCAGCGTGCCATGTCGGTCGAATGAGCGTTGTGCTCCTTCATGCGGAGCGCCAGCGTACGCAAGCCGCGCGCCGCGAGGAAGCAATCGTCCGGCGAGGCGCACATCCCCAGCATCCGATGCGTGTCGCGCAGCCGCTTGATCCAGATTTCGTTGGCCGAGGCCGTGCCAAACATCGCGTCCGAGTGACCCACGAACATCTTCGTGCCCGCATGAACGACGATATCCGCGCCCAGCAGCAGCGGCCGGTGATAGAGCGGCGTGGCCCAGGAATTGTCGACGATCACGGCAATGCCGCGCGGTTTGGCAATAGCGCTGATTGCGGGAAGGTCCTGCACCTCGAAGGTGAGTGATCCGGGGCTCTCGATGAAGATGGCCCTGGTCTTTTCTGTGATCAGACCGGCTATCGACGCGCCCAGTCGCGGATCAAAATAACGTACGCCGATCCCCATTCGGGACAGCACGCCATCGGAAACTCTCCGGGTCGGCTGGTAGGCGCTGTCAGTCACAAGAATTTCGTCGCCCGCGCTAAGCACGGTCAAAAGCGCCAATGATATAGCTGCGAGACCCGACGGAGAAAGGACGGTGCCTGATGCCCCTTCAAGCTCGCTTACAACTTCTTCAACCGCAGCCGAAGATGGGTTCCCGGTCCGGCCATAGTCGAAGCGCGGCTCAGTACTTTCCAGCTCGTCGAGGGTAGGGAAGACAATAGTGGAACCGCGATACACCGGCGTATTCACGTAGCCACGATTCTGGTCGGGATGCCGGCCGCTGTGGGTCAGCGTAGTCTCCACGCTTCTACTTTTGCCGTGGTTGCTGCTCTTTTCAGCCATCCCGCTATGCACCCTGCTCAAAAAATCGACAGACGCCCAACATGAGTAAGAAACCGACAGTGTTGCTGCCACATTCCCGTCACAACGCTTGACGTTATCGTCAATTGCCGCTTCGATACCTAACAGCATCACTGTGAGGACAAAAGCAGTGATACCGCCGACCGGTCAAAAAGGACCGTCAGGCAACAGGGTCAGGAAACAAGGGCTAAACCACATGAAAAAAACCATCCTAGGCGTCGCGCTTGCAGCCTCGTTCGCACTCACTGCGACGGCTGCTTTTGCGGACACGCTGGCCGACGTCAAAGCGCGCGGCTTCCTGCTGTGCGGCGTGTCGGAAGGCACCGCCGGTTTTGAAACTCCCGACGCCAATAATGAGTGGAGCGGTATCGACGTCGACTACTGTCGCGCCATCGCCTCCGCCATCTTCAACGATCCCAAGGCCGTCCGCTTCGTGACGACCAACTCGACCGTGCGCTGGCAGGTCCTGAGCGCTCGCGAAGTCGATATCCTGGCTCGTACGTCCACCTGGACGATGACCCGCGATACGACGCTAGGTCTCACCTTCGTCGCCCCGATCTACTATGACGGCCAGGGCTTCATGGTTCACAAGGAAACCGGCATCAAGTCGGCCCTCGAACTGGGCGGCGCCAGCCTCTGCATCGAAGCGGGCACCACCACCGAGCTGAACGCGGCCGACTACTTCGCCGCCAACAACCTCGAATACAATCCGGTGACCTTCGTGTCGCAGGACGAAGCCTACAAGGCCTACGAAGATGGCCGTTGCGACGCGTTCACCACCGACCGTTCGGC
>JBDSHC010000151.1:0-27783 GCA_039918675.1 Devosia sp. | reverse complement strand
CCAGTACGCCACCAGCGCGCCAATGCGGCGAGCGGCCCTTGACCGTCAGCTGCGCCACGGCGAGCCGCACCAGGGTCGGCACCTGCTCCGATTGCTGGAAATAGGTGTGCGCGACGTCTTCGAGCGTCCCGCCTTCAAGCGCCACGATGCCCTGATAGCGCTCCATGTGAGCGCCCTGATCCACCGTCATCGCGAGGTGGCCCTTGCCGAGCAGCTGACCCGGCTTGGTTTCGCCCAGTTCGATCGCCTTCTGCACCGCATCGGCATCGAAGCGTGCATAGCCCCGCAGGCCATCCGGCGCATCGAGATCGACGACGATGAGATTCACAGGTCCATCGGTCTGCGTCTGCAGGATGAACTTGCCTTCGAACTTCAGCGACGAACCTATCAGCCCCGCCAGCACCACAGCTTCGCCCAACAGGCGTGCAACCGGCGCAGGGTAGTTGTGGCGGGTCAGGATCGCGTCGAGCGCCTCGCCCAGCCGCACCACGCGGCCGCGACCGTCCAGCGTTTCGAGGGTAAAGGGCACCACGACATCATCGCCCGATTCCGGGCGGTCGAGACCATAGTCGGTAAGCTGCAGTTCAGGCATCAAACACTATCGATCCCGAAGCACCAGCACAGGATCGCCTTTTGCGCGTGGAGGCGGTTTTCGGCTTCATCGAAAACCACAGATTGCGGCCCGTCTATGACCTCGTCGGTCACTTCGTCGCCGCGATGAGCCGGCAGACAGTGCATGAAGAGCGCATCCTTGTCGGCCAAGCGCATCAAATTGGTGTCGACGCGGTAGGGTTTCAAGGTCTTGCGGCGGTCGCTCACGTCAGTGTCACCCATCGACACCCAAGTGTCCGTGATGATGAGGTCGGCGTCCTTGGCTGCGGCCAGCGGATCCTCGCCCAGCGTCACGTTGGGCCCGGCTTCCTTGATGTCGGCCAAGAGCCCCTGATCCGGACCATACTCATCCGGGCAGGCGATCGAGAAGTGATTGCCGAAGAGCTTACTGGCATGCACCCAGCTCTGCAGCACATTGTTGGCGTCGCCGACCCAGGCGATTTTGGCGCCCTTGATCGAGCCGCGATGCTCTTCAAACGTCTGGATGTCGGCCATCACCTGGCACGGATGGGCGCGGCGCGTCAGCCCGTTGATCACCGGCACATCCGAGGCGCCCGCGAGATCGAGCAGATCGTCGTGGTCGAGGATGCGGATCATGATGGCGTCGACGTAGCGGCTCAGGACGCGCGCCGTGTCGGCAAGCGTCTCCTCGCGGGCGAGTTGCATCTCGGCGCCCGACAGGAACATCGTCTCGCCGCCGAGCTGCCGCATGCCCACGTCGAAGCTTACGCGAGTGCGCGTCGATTGCTTCTCGAAGATCATCGCCAGCATCTTGTGGGTCAGAAGCTCGGTACGCTCGCCGCGCTTGGTGCGCGCCTTGAGTTCATTGGCGACCGCGAGCATGCCGCGGAGCTGGTCCTCGGTGAAATCTTCGAGCGTCAGGAAGTGCCGGGGGCTACTCATGCGGTTACGTGCTCCTTGCCGGCTTCGGCATCAATGGCGGTGAACGCTGCGGCGAGCTTGTCGATCGCCTCCTCGATGTCGGCCTCGTTAATGACGAGCGGCGGCAGCAGCCGCAGCACATTGTCTCCGGCCCCGATCGCCAGCATCTGGTGGTCGTCGCGCAGCCGGGCCACGAAATCGCGCACGACGACGGTATCGTTGATCTTGATGCCGGCCAGCAGGCCCTTGCCGCGCAACTCGACGACATATTGCGGAAAGCGCTGCTGCAATTGCTGCAAATGCCAGGCAAGGCGCTGGCCCATCCTGTCGACATTTTCGATGAAGCCGGGCTCGATGATGCGGTCGAGCACCGCATTGCCCATGGTGCAGGCCAGCGGGTTGCCGCCATAAGTCGAGCCATGCGTGCCCGGCACCATGGATTTTGCTACGTCGGCTGTCGCGAGGCAGGCGCCGAGCGGGAAACCGCCGCCGATGCCCTTGGCCACCGCCATGACGTCGGGCGTGATGCCACTCCATTCATGGGCAAAGAATTTGCCCGTCCGGCCATAGCCGCACTGCACTTCGTCGAGCACCAGCAGCATGCCGTGCTTGTCGCAGAGCGCGCGCAGCCCGCGCATGAATTCGGGCGTCATCGCCGTGCAGCCGCCCTCGCCCTGTACGGGTTCGATCAGAATGGCGCAGGTGCGCGAATTGATCGCAGCATCCACCGCGTCAAGATCGCCCGGCGCCACATGCACGAAGCCGTCGAGTGGCGGACCGAAGCCCTCCACATAGTGCGGGTTGCCGGCCGCGGCGATGGTCGCCATCGTCCGTCCATGGAAGGAGCCGGTAAATGCGATGATCTCGAACCGCTCGGTTTCGCCCTTGGCCCAGAAATAATGGCGCGCTGTCTTGATGGCGCACTCGATCGCCTCGGCGCCGGAATTGGTGAAAAACACCGAATCCGCAAAGGTCGCATCCACCAGGCGCTGGCCTAACCGCTCCTGCTCGGGGATCGTGAACACGTTGGAGGTGTGCCAGACCTTGTCGGCCGCCGCCTTCATGGTGGCGACCAGATGCGGGTCGCCATAGCCAAGCGCATTCACGGCAATGCCAGAATGGAAGTCGAGATAGCGGGTTCCGTCCTCGCTGATCAGGCGCACGCCCTCGCCCCGCTCAAAGGCGAGTGGCGATCTGGCATAGGTCCCGTACAGCGCGGACATTGTCTTCCCTTTCGAGGATGGTGTTGCAATTGCCCCACAAAAACCAAAAACGCGCTGCCATCAGGCGCGCGTTGGAGCAGTCTGAGATATGCCTACCGGCCCCCTCAAAGTCAACTTTGCCGCCCAAGTGGCTGATTTGACTCAAGACTGGGAACGGCCATCACGACCTGGGGTTTTCCCCGGTGAAAACCCCAGGGGACGCTTGATCCGGGATTCGCGGGCCGTGTAGTATCAAAGGCGTTGGGACACGACATTTCGTGTGGCGGACCCTTCCGACCTACGATGAGTAGAGTTTTCGGCTGTTTGCACCTCTCGCGCAGCCTCGGTGAGGGATTCCGTTTAGAAGGCGGTTAGGAGCATGGAAGTAATGGGCTGGACCGAAGAACGCGTCGAGCTGCTCAAGAAGCTTTGGCTTGAGGGTTTGTCTGCAAGCCAGATCGCCGGAATTCTCGGCGAAGGGGTTACCCGCAATGCCGTCATCGGCAAGGTGCACCGCCTGAAGCTCACCGGCAGAGCCAAGCCGGCAAGCTCGGCGCCGCGCGCCCGCACTGCGCAGCGCCCGAGCGGTGTTCGCCGCGTGGCGACGGCCGGCGGCGCACAGCGTCCCAGCTCCGGCATCGCCAGCATGATGAAGTCGCGCAACATGTCCGCCGGTGCGGTGCAGGGTGCGACGGCGCTCAAGATCCAGGACGAATTCGAGCGCGAAGTCTATGTCGCGCCGCAGGTGCAAGAGCTGTTCATTCCCGAAGACCAGCGGCTCAGCCTGCTGGAGCTCAACGAGCACACCTGCAAATGGCCGATCGGCGATCCCCTGACGCCCAACTTCTACTTTTGCGGCCAGCACTCGGAAGAGGCCAAGCCCTATTGCGAGTTCCACTCGCGCCGTGCCTACCACCAGCTGGAAAAGAAGAAGCGCTGAGCTTCTTAGGGCGCCTGCGGGCGCCCTAAGCATTTCGGCTAGGCCGCGACGCCGACAGTGACCTCGGCCGCATAGCCGTCCGTGACATTGCCGGTCAGCATCGGCGTCATCATGCTCATCTGGTCATCGCTGTTGTCCGAGAAGACCATGTCGCTGTCGAGCGAGATGCGCTTGAAGTTCGACACACTCGCCTCATAGCCCGCGACATTGTTGTAAACCTCGTTGCAAGCCTCTGTCGGGAAGGCGAACTGCGAGGTCAGAATGGCATTCTTGTGATCGGTCGCCTCGTCGAGGCTGCGATAGATCTCGAAATGCGCATGCGGCCAACGGCCATCATAGCAGCCGGGAACGATGGTGGTGAATGTCACCATGCCGTCGGCATCCGCCACCTGGACGCCACGCAGATAGTTCTCGTCGGGCGCGGTATAGAGCGAGTACTTCCCGTCATTGGTGCAGTGCCACAGATAGATCGCGTAGCCCGGCAGCCCCGCACAGGCATTGCCCGCATCGCCGATCTTGATCCTGAACGTCATCGGCACGCCGGCGGCAGTATTGGTGGACGTTCCGAAGCTCGACCGGATATCGCTGCGCACCACCCCGCTGTCGCTGAGGATGTTGCTGGTGTTGCCGGGCGCGTTGTTCGATCCGTCGCCTGGATACGGCCCTGCCGTTTCAGAGGCATCGACCACGCAGATCGCGTCGACCGCAAGCGCGGCGGGCGCATAGGACGCAACCAGCGCCGCGACGCTACCGCCACCGAGCAGGGCCAGCACGCCCCGCCGCCGCATACGCTGCTGCGTCAATGCTTCGAGGTCGAATTCGAGGCCGTGTTTGTGGTCGTCGTGGTCATCATGCTGCTGGGACATCATCGCTCCTGTTGCCATCTGCGGATCACAACTAGATATCGTCCTCAAACGCACCAATGCACGAAGTCGGAAAGGTAGATTAATTCGCGGTTAGGCGTTCGCGGCAAACCGCTCGTCGAAGGCGTAGCCGGCGCCGCGGACGGTGCGAATGGGGTCGGCCTCGCGGCCGCGATTGATGGCCTTGCGCAGGCGGCCGACATGCACGTCTACGGTGCGTTCGTCGACATAGACGTCATTGCCCCAGACCCCATCGAGCAACTGCTCGCGCGAATAAACCCGGCCGGGGTGCCGCATCAGATATTCGAGCAGGCGATACTCCGTCGGCCCGAGATGCAGATCGCGGCCCGAGCGGCGGACGCGGTGGCTCTGGCGATCGAGTTCGAGGTCGCCGGCCTTGAGCAGATTTGCCACCAGCTGCGGGCTCGAACGACGCAAGAGTGCTTGAATGCGGGCCACCAATTCCGGCATCGAGAACGGCTTCACCACATAATCGTCGGCGCCCGTCGCGAGACCGCGGACGCGCTCTTCTTCTTCGCCGCGCGCCGTGATCATGATGATGGGCGTGCGCGCAGTCTCGTCGCGCGACCGCCAGCGGCGGCAGAGCTCGATCCCGGAAAGGCCCGGCAGCATCCAGTCGAGCAGGATCAGATCGGGCACGCCATCACGAATGCGCTCAACGGCTTCGTCGCCGGATTCCGCCGTAGTGATACGGAAGCCATCGGCCTCGAGATTGTAGCGCATCAGCTCGCGCAAATCCGCCTCGTCCTCGACGATGAGAATATTGGCCATTGCTCAGCCTCAGGCTTGCTGCCGCTGCGACTCGTCGGCGGAAAGGTGCCGGCCGGTCTCGAGGTAATAGGCGGCTTCTGCGATGTTGGTCGCGTGGTCGCCGACGCGCTCTAGGCTCTTGGTGCAGAACAGCAGATGAATGCACTGCGTGATGTTGCGCGGATCTTCCATCATATAGGTCAGCAATTCGCGGAACAGCGAGGTGTTCATCGCGTCCACCTCGACGTCATGGCTGCACACATCGACGGCCTTCTTGGCGTCGCGCGTCGCATAGGCATCGAGTGCCGCCTGCAACTGACGGGCAACAAGGTCTGTCATGTGCTTGACGCCATTGTAGAACTTCGGCGCGAGCGACAGGCTTTCGATCTGCAGCGTGCGCTTGGCGAGCTGCTTGGCCATGTCGCCGGTGCGCTCAAGATCGTTGGCAACCTGGATCGCGGTCACCACCATGCGAAGGTCGGCGGCCATCGGCTGGCGGCGTGCCATGATCGAGACCGCCATGTCGTTAATGCGGTCCTTCATCTCGTCGATCTTTTTGTCGTAGACGCGCACATCCTGCGCGCTGGTGTGATCGAGCTTGAGCAGCGCCTTGGCAGCGTCGGTGATCGCCTGCTCAACCATGCCGCCCATCTCGGAGATGGCCTTGTTCAAATTCATGAGCTCGTCTTCGTAGGACGAAACGATGTGCTCGTTGAGGGCAGTTGCCATATCGATAGATCCTCGCCAATCAGCCGATGCGGCCGGTGATGTAGTCCTGCGTCTGCTTGTTCTTGGGGTTGGTGAAGATGTCGCTCGTCGCGCCCTCTTCGATCAGCCGGCCAAGGTGGAAGAACGCCGTCTTCTGGCTCACGCGCGCCGCCTGCTGCATCGAGTGCGTCACGATCACGATGGTGAAGTTCTCACGCAGTTCGTCGATCAGCTCTTCGATGATCGCGGTGGCGATCGGGTCGAGGGCCGAACAGGGCTCGTCCATCAGCAGCACTTCGGGCCGCGTGGCAATGGCGCGGGCGATGCAAAGGCGCTGCTGCTGACCACCGGAGAGGCCGGTGCCGGGTTCGTTCAACCGGTCCTTGACCTCGTTCCACAGGCCCGCCTTGCGGATCGACGACGTCACGATCTCGTCGAGGTCGGCCTTGGAGCGCGCGAGGCCATGAATCTTCGGGCCGTAGGCGACATTCTCATAGATCGATTTGGGGAACGGGTTCGGCTTCTGGAACACCATCCCGACGCGGGCGCGCAGTTCGACCACGTCGATGCTCTTGTCGTAGATGTCTTCAGTGTCGAGCCTGATCTTGCCGACGACGCGGCAGCCATCGATGGTGTCGTTCATACGGTTCAGCGACCGGAGGAACGTCGACTTGCCGCAGCCCGAGGGGCCGATGAGCGAGGTCACGCGGTTCTCGCCGATCTCAAGATCGACATCGAACAGCGCCTGCTTGGTGCCGTAGAACACGCCCACTTTTTCGCCGGTCATCTTCGGCAGGGCATTGTTCACGGGGGACGTCGCCTGAGCGAGATTGGTCTGGATGTTCATGTTGTCCTCAATTTACCAACGACGCTCGAACCGGCGGCGGAGCAGGATTGCAGCGATATTCATCAAGGCCAAGAACAGCAGCAGCACGATGATCGCGCCTGACGTGCGTTCGACGAAGGCGCGTTCGGCTTCGTTGGCCCACATATAGATCTGAACCGGCAGCGCTGTTGCCGGCGACAGTGGCGTGGATGGCGGATCGGCGACGAAGGCCACCATGCCGATCAGTAGCAGCGGCGCGGTTTCGCCAAGCGCGCGGGCGAGACCGATGATCGTGCCGGTCAGGATCCCGGGCGTGGCCAGCGGCAGCACGTGCTGGAACACCATCTGCATCTTGCTGGCGCCGACGCCGAGCGCCGCGGTACGGATCGAGGGCGGCACCGAACGGAGGGCAGCGCGGGTGGCGATGATGATCGTGGGGAGGGTCATCAGCGTCAGCACCAGGCCACCAACGAACGGCGCCGAACGGGGAAGCCCGAAGAAATTGATGAACACCGCGAGACCGAGCAGACCGAAAACGATCGAGGGCACAGCGGCGAGGTTGTTGATGTTGACTTCGATCAGATCGGTGAAGCGGTTCTTCTTGGCGAACTCTTCAAGATAGATCGACGCGGCGACGCCGATGGGCAGGGCCAGCAGCAGCACTACGGCCATCATGTAGAGCGAGCCGATCAGCGCGACGCCGAGGCCCGATGTTTCGGGGCGGCTCGACGCGCCATAGGTGAACAGGCCCCAGTTGAACGCGCCGGCCATCTGGCCGTTGCCGCGAAGCTGCTCCATCCAGCCGACCTGCGCATCGGTGACCTTGCGGCGCGCTTCGGGGACCTTGAGATCGATCTGGCCCTTATACGCGCTGTCGAGGTCGCCGGAAGCAAGAAAGCTCACGGTTCGCGTCGTACCGATGACGCTCGGGTCGGCAACGACGATATCGCGCAGCTGGCCGCGGACACCGTCCGAGACCATCTTGCCGACAGCGGCCGTCGCCTTCTTGTCGGTAGGGTCGACGCCCAGCGCTTTTATCAGCGCGTTGCGCGCTACGGCCGGATAGTTGGCGGCGTAGAGTACGTTCGGGTCGGCGGCGTGTCTGTTGTCCTTGTCGATGATCGACTGCGTAAACTCAACGGGAATGGTGATCGCCGTTTGCAGAAACGCGGTGTAGCCCTTGCCTACGATCGTGACGAGCAGGATCGCGAGGAAGGCGAGGCCGAAAATGATCGCGGCGACGCCGTAGAGCTTGAAGCGGCGCTCGGCGGCGTGGCGGGCCTTGAGGCCGATGTCGCGGCGGTTCGCGGTTGCGGTAACAGGGATCGATGCAGACATGATTGCGTCGCTCATTCGTACTGCTCCCGGTATTTGCGGACGATGTAGAGCGCATAGATGTTCATGCCGAGCGTCAGCACGAACAGCGTCAGGCCCAGCGCGAACGCCACGAGCGTCTGCGGCGAGTTGAATTCGAGGTCGCCCGTCAGCTGATTGACGATCTTGACCGTGATCGTCGTCATGGCTTCGAACGGATTGGCTGTGAGCCGCGCAGCAACGCCTGCCGCCAGCACCACGATCATGGTTTCGCCGATAGCGCGCGAGGCGGTCAGCAGCAGCGCGCCGACAATGCCCGGCAGCGCCGCCGGCACGATGACTTTCTTGATGGTCTCCGACCGGGTGGCGCCGATCGCCAGCGAGCCATCGCGCATCGAGCGCGGTACGGCCGTGATCACGTCATCGCTCAGCGAGGACACGACGGGGATCAGCATCACGCCCATGATGAGGCCCGCGGTGAACACCGACTGGGCCTGGATGAACGGCGTGCCGCCGGTCAGTGCCGCGCTCAGGTCGCGCAGGAACGGTCCCATCGTCACGACGGCGAAGATGCCATAGACGATGGTCGGGATCCCAGCGAGCAGTTCGAGCAGCGGCTTCACCGTCGAGCGCACCCGGCGGCTTGCATACTCTCCCATGTAGATGGCGGCCATCAGCCCCACGGGCACGGCGACCAGCATCGAGACCAAGGCAATGTAGAGCGTACCGGCAAGCAGCGGGATCAGGCCAAACTGGCCGACTTCCGCCGAGCCCGCCGCCGAGAAGCGCGGGTCCCACACGGTGCCGAAGAAGAAGCTCAGCGGATTGATGTCGGAGAAGAAGTGGATGGTTTCGCCCAGCATCGAAAGCACGATGCCGATGGTGGTGAGGATGGCGGTGGTCGAGGCCGCAATCAGCCCCCACAGCATCACCGTCTCGACCTGGTTGCGCGCCCGGCTGCGCACTGCGATGCGCGAATAGCTGTAGAAGGCCCCGATGGCCGCAAGGATAACCGCAATGCCGCCGCCCAGATACAGGGAAATCCGCGTTTGCTGGTTCGCCTGGTCGGCGAGGGCAATCATGTAGTCTTCGCCATTGTCGGGCAAGGTGATGCCCTTGCCGGAGGCGGCGGAGGAGAGGTCGGCATAGGTCTTGGGCAGCGTGGAGCCGGTGAGCCCAAGGGCGTCGAGCGCGCCTCCGACGGAGCGGACCATGCCGGTCGCCAGCGAGACTTCCTGACCGGAGGGAACGCCCGAGGCGATGGTGCGCTCAACCAGCAGGGTCGAACCGAGCGACCACAGCATGAACACGAGAACTGCCGGAACGACGGCGAAGATGAGGGTCAGCCAGCCGTGGAACATCGGCAGCGAGTGGGACACTGTTCCAGTCGTGCGCTGCGAAGCCGCCTTGCGCGAACCGAGCAGATAACCGGCGATGCCGATCAAAAGGATCACACCAAGTACGAGATAGCCCGACATCCAACTTGCCCCATTTAC
This sequence comes from Devosia sp., assembly GCA_039918675.1. Classification (GTDB taxonomy): domain Bacteria; phylum Pseudomonadota; class Alphaproteobacteria; order Rhizobiales; family Devosiaceae; genus Devosia_A. The sequence goes on along the minus strand of JBDSHC010000151.1, from coordinate 18,169 downwards.
TGAGCCTAAGCGGGCTCATTCAGTCCAGGTGGGTGCGGGCCGGAGCCCGCACCCGAAGTCGATTACATCACGCTACCGGCCGCGAAGGCGTCGCGGGCGGCCTGACGTTCGGCATCCGGTGCGGCGACGAGGCCGTAGGTGGCGAGCGGCGAGTCCGGACCGACCATGTCGTCGGAGAGGAAGAACTCGACATATTCCTTGAGGCCCGGGATCACGCCGATATGAGCCTTCTTCACGTAGAAGAACAGCGGGCGCGACACGGGATAGGTGCCATCGGCAATGGTCGCCGTCGAGGGCACGATGCCGCCAACGGTCGCAACCTTCAGCTTGTCGAGGTTCTGCTCGTAGAAGGCGAGGCCGAACACGCCGATACCGGTCTTGTTCGAGTCGATGCGAGCGAGGGTCTCGGTGTAGTCGCCGTCGATGTCGATGGCCTTGCCGTCCTTACGGATGGCGATGCAGGTCTTGGCAACATCGTCCTTGCCAACGCCGGCGGCGGCCAGCGCGTCTTTGTCACAACCAGCCGCGAGCAGCTTGGTCTCGAACACTTCACGGGTGCCGTGCTTTTCGCCCGGGATGTAGGCAGCGATATCCCATGCGGGGAACGCGGCGTTCACTTCGGACCATTTGGTGTACGGGTTGTCGACCAGCTTGCCGTCGACGACGATTTTGGCGGCCAGGGCCTTGTAGATGTCGACCGGCTGGATGGCGAAGTCCGGGCCGTTGATGTCGGAGGCGAAGACGATACCGTCATAGCCGATCTTCACTTCCTCGACGTCGGCAACGCCGGCGGCCTTGCAGCTCTCGAGCTCTTCCTTCTTGATCGGACGCGACGAGTTCGCGATGTCGATCTTGTCTTCGCCAACGCCTTCGCAGAACTGCTTGATGCCGGCGCCCGAACCGCCGGACTCGACGACGGGGGTCTTGAAGTTTGGGAAGGCTTCGCCAAACGCTTCGGCGACGATCTTGGCGTAAGGCAGCACGGTCGACGAACCGGCGACCTGGATCTGGTCGCGCGCAACGGCTGCGGAGGTGAGGCTCACGAGCGCCAGTACGGCGGCGCTGGCATAGAGAGCGGTTTTCATTTTTGTCCCTTTCGGAGGTGTCGGGCAGTGCCCCGGTCAGCCGACCGGAGTTCCCCGGGCGCCTGTTTACGAGGGCGCAACCTATGGACCTTCCCCTGTAGTTTTATGTCAGTTGGACGACGTGTTTGTGACAGGTTAATCTGTTGATCTCGCTACACAAATCCGACAATCATCGGTTGAGAAGTACCTCGACGCGAGTGCCCTCGCCCGGCTTGGAACGAATGCTCATCAGCCCACGATGGCGATGGACGATGTGCTTGACGATAGCCAGGCCGAGGCCAGTGCCCTTCTTCTTGCGGCTCGATTCTGCATCGACGCGGTAGAAGCGCTCGGTGAGCCGGGGGACGTGTTGCGCCTCGATGCCGGCTCCGTAATCGGTAACCGTCACCGCGTAGTCGTGTCCGGCGCGCCCCTCGCCCGCGGCGATTTCGACCTTGCCGCCATCGCCACCATACTTGATGGCGTTGTCGATGAGGTTCTCGAACACCTCGTAGAGCTCGTTGCGGTCGCCGGTAATCTCGATCGACTCGTCAGCCAGTATGTCGATTTTGACGCCGGCTTCGCTCGCCTGCATCTCGAGACCCTCGGCGACTTCGCGCAGCAATGTCGCCATGTCGACCGAGCCGGTGGGCCGCAAATGCTGGCGCATTTCGATGCGGCTCAGCGACAGCAGATCGTCGATCAGATTGGACATGCGCCCGGCCTGCTGACGCATGATGCCGAGGAACCGCTCGCGTGCTGCTTCGTCTTTCGATGCGGGCCCGAGTAGCGTGTCGATGAAGCCTACCAGCGAGGTCAGCGGGGTGCGTAGTTCATGGCTCGCATTGGCAATGAAGTCGGCGCGCAATTGCTCGAGCCGCTTCTGGTCGGTGAGGTTCTGCAGCGTGACCACCACACGCCCCTCGCCACCCGGCAGCGGAGCGACGTAAGCGCGGTGCCAGGTTTCATTGGGCACTGTCTGATGCATCTCTACCGATTGCGGGGCGTTGCTCCGCCGCACAGCTTCGATCGCGCCCAGCAGCGTCGGGTTGCGCAGACTATGGGTCAGCAGGCTTCCCTCGGCCACGGTGGGAAAATCCGCGGCCGCGGGCGGGTTGCGGTGCAGCACCACCAGGCGCCGGTCGAGGAGAAAGCACGGGTCGGGCAGCGCATCGGCGAGACCGGCGAGCAAATCGAGCCGCTGCTGTGGGGAGATGGGTTCGGCCAAGGCAAGCCCTATCGCTTATGGCGACGCTAACGATCGCCCGATGGCGCACTTGCCACAAAAGCGGGCGGGATGCACGTTGCACTGTGGAGGACGCTATGGCCGACGAACAGGAAACATTCGACATCGAAAACCCGACCTTGCCCAAATGGGTCAAGAAACGGGCGCTGAAGTCCGGCAACTTCCCCTATGACGGGAAGATGGACGAGGACGCCTACGCGGCGCAGGTCCATAGCGCGTATCTGGAGCTCGCCAAGCTGCAGGACGATCAGGCCAAGACCGGTCGGCGCAGCGTGTTGGTGTTCGAGGGCCGCGACGCGGCGGGCAAGGGCGGCGGCATCCGCACTTACCTTACCAACCTCAATCCGCGCTACAATATGTCGGTCGCGCTGACCAAGCCGTCCGACCGCGAACACACGCAATGGTATTTCCAGCGCTACACCGACTGGCTACCCGCCGCCGGCGAGCAGGTGCTGTTCGATCGCTCCTGGTACAATCGGGCCGGGGTCGAACCTGTGATGGGCTTCTGCACACCGGAGCAGACCAGCAAGTTTCTCGAAGAGGTGCCGCATTACGAGCGCATGCTCGTCAATGACGGCATTCATGTCTTCAAGTTCTGGCTTTCGATCGGGAAGGAGATGCAGATGAAGCGCTTCCACGATCGTCGCCACGATCCACTCAAGCGCTGGAAGCTCGGCCCCGTCGATATGGAGGCGCTGAAGCGCTACGACCTCTACTCGGAAGCGCGCACCCGCATGTTCAAGGAGACGCACACGGACTACGCGCCGTGGCACGTCATTCTCAGCAACGACAAGATGCGAAGCCGCCTCGCCATTATCCGAACGGTGCTCCGCGCCATCGAGTATGAGGGCAAGGACCTCGGCGCCATCGGCGAAATGGACGACAAGATCGCGCTCGAGCCCGACCGGTTTCTCAAGCAGCACGAGGGCTGCTGACCAAACGGTCAATATTTTCCACAGAGGCCCGGTTTTCCGGGCCTCTCGCGTTTGACAGGTCGCAAAAAACCGAATCAATTGCTTGGCTTAACCGGCTGTGAGGCGATCTTCGCCCAGGCCGGCGCGGGCATAGGCGTCCCTGCCCGCAACCGGGGGCGACATGGGCACTCGAGGGATATCGCGGCCTGCCGCGGATCTGCTGAAGCCGGTCATGACCGTGAACGCGGAAGGCCGCGGCCCGTTCGCAATCGTTGTCGATCACGCCTCCAACCGCATTCCGCCCTCTTGGGGCGATCTGGGACTGCCCGCCTCGGAGCGTATTCGTCACATCGCATGGGACCCGGGTGCGCTCGCGGTCTCGCTGCGGCTCAGCGAGTTGCTCGATGCGCCAATGGTGCAATCGACGGTGTCTCGCCTCGTCATCGACTGCAATCGCGATCTCGACGCGCCGGATCTCGTGCCCAAGATCTCGGAGCTAACCGAGATCCCCGGCAATCAGGCCGTCACCGACTTGGGTCTGCGCGTCACTGCTGCACATGCACCATTCCACAGTGCCATCGAAGATCTGCTCGATGCGCGGCAGAGGGCTGGCCTCGAAACCATCCTCGTCTGCATGCACTCCTTCACGCCGCGTTACAAAGGCAAGCAGCGCCCTTGGCCGATCGGCCTTATCCACGCCCGCGACGCGCGCTACACTTCCGCGCTCCGCGACGCGCTCGCGACCGATGCGCTTGATCTCAACATCGGCTGGAACGAGCCCTATTCGGCGCTCAACGGCGTCACCTATACGCTCGAACATCACGGCGACGGCCGCGGCCTCGAGGCCACGATGATCGAAATCCGCAACGATGAAATTCTCGAACCAAACGGCGTCGCCCAATGGGCGGCCCGGCTGGCCCGGTGCCTTGAAGCAGCGCGTCTGACGCGTGCCGAAAGCCCGGTCGTTCTGGGGGCTACGACAGGTCAACATCAGGGAGCTTGAGGCTAAATGGCTGAGACATCGGGTGGCGTGAAATACGCCAAGCAAGACAGTTCGTATTTCGAAAAACGTGGGTTGCAGCGCTATGCAGGCATCTGGTCGCTGTGGGCGCTCGGCGTCGGCGCGGTGATCTCCGGCCATTTCTCGGGCTGGAACTTCGGCTTCACGACCGGTGGCTGGGGAGGCATGCTCGTCGCCGGTATCATCATCGCCATCATGTATCTGGGTCTGGTGATGTCGATCGCCGAAATGAGCCCGGCACTGCCACACACCGGCGCGGCATACTCCTTCGCGCGCACCTCGATGGGCCCATGGGGCGGCTTCGTCACGGGCCTGTTCGAGAATGTCGAATACGTCCTCACACCGGCGGTGATCGTCACCTTCATCTCGGGCTATTTCGGCTCAATCACGGGAATGGACACGGCGCTCTATCCGATCCTGTGGATCGTGTTCTACGCCATCTTCCTCGCGCTCAACATTTACGGCGTCGCGCTCAGCTACAAGGTGACCCTCGTCGTCACCGTGATCTCGCTGGCCGTGCTGGTCGTGTTCTGGGTCAGTGCGATCACACATATGGATTTCGGTCGCTGGGCTCTCAACATTGCTGCCGGTCCCGATGGCAAAGCCGTCGAACTGCCTGAAGGCAATGGCTCGTGGTTCCCGTTTGGCTTCTCGGGCGTTCTCGCGACCCTGCCCTTCGCAGTGTGGCTATTCCTCGCCATCGAGCAGGTGCCGCTTGCGGCCGAAGAATCCGTCGATCCAAAACGTGATTTGCCGCGCGGCATTCTGCTCGGCTTCGCGACGCTGATCCTCTCGGCGTTCATGATCGTGCTGCTCAACCCCTCGGTCGCAGGAATCGGCTCGTTCGCGCTCGGCACTTCGCTCGAACCGCTGCTCGATGGCTTCCGTGCCATCTATGGCGATGCGGGCGCCGTGGTGCTCGGCCTTGTGGCTCTCACAGGCCTCATCGCCTCGTTCCACACGATCCTCTACGCGCAGGGCCGTCAGGTCTATTCGCTGAGCCGTGCGGGCTACTTCCCGTCGGCGCTGTCTGTGACGCACCCGAAGTACAAGACTCCCCATATCGCGATGATCGCCGGCGCTCTGCTGGGCCTCCTCGTGATGCTCATCATCTGGTTCGCCAATGGCGGCGGCGGCTCTGGTGAAACGCAGCTGGGCGACGATCTCATCGGCACCGTGCTGCTCAACATGGCCGTGTTCGGTGCCATGCTGAGCTACATCGCACAGGCGGCAAGCTTCATCCTGCTGCGTCGCAACCAGCCCAATATCGAGCGGCCGTTCCGCTCGCCGCTGGGCATTCCGGGCGCCGTCGTCACCATCATCATCGCGCTCGTGACGCTGTTCTATCAGATGCAGGACCCGAACTTCTCGAAGGGCGTGGTCTGGGTGATCGCCTGGTGCGTGGTGGGCATCATCTACTTCGCGCTGATCGGCCGGAACCGGCTCATCCTCTCGCCCGAGGAAGAGTTCGCGATGGAACACGCCGCGAAGAAGTAGCTCGCAAATCAAGGGGCCGCGGCAACGACCGCGGTCCCGCCTTACTCAGAAGATTACCGGGAGATCATTATGGCCGCCTATTCGCTTGCGCAGCTGAAAGCCGACGTTGCATCTGGTGTCATCGATACCGTGCTCGTCGCGTTCCCCGACATGCAGGGGCGGCTGATCGGCAAGCGCTTCCAGGCCGAGTTCTTCCTCGAAGGCGCCATCGACGAGACGCATGGCTGCGACTATCTCCTCGCCGACGACATCGATATGGAGCCGGTCCCCGGCTACGAAGCGTCGAGCTGGGAGAAAGGCTATGGCGATTTTGTCATGAAGCCCGATCTCACGACGCTGATGAAGACCACCTGGCTCGAGGGCACCGCGCTGATCCTCGCCGATCTGGTCGATCACCATCACCACGAACCCATCCCGCACGCGCCGCGCTCGATCCTCAAGGCGCAACTGGCGCGGCTCGAAAAGATGGGGCTCACCGCCAACTTCGCCAGCGAGCTGGAATTCTATTTGTTCGACGATGACTTCCGCACGATCCACGACAAGGGCCATCGCAACCTCAAGACGGCCGGCTATTACATCGAGGATTACCACATCTTCCAGACCACCAAGGAAGAGGGCGTGATGCGCGCGCTGCGGAAGCAACTCACCGCCTCCGGTATCCCGGTCGAGAACTCGAAGGGCGAATGGGGCCCGGGCCAGGAAGAGATCAACGTCAAATATGCCGAGGCGCTGGTGATGGCCGACCGCCATGTCGTCATCAAGAATGCGACCAAGGAAATCGCCTGGCTGCAGGACAAGGCCGTGACCTTCATGGCGAAATGGGATTTCGGCCTCGCAGGCTCGTCGAGCCACATCCATATGTCGCTGGCGAAAGGCGGCAAGAACGCCTTCATCGACAGCAAGGATTCGCGCGGCATGTCGCCCATGATGAAACAGTTCATGGCCGGCCTCCTCACCTATGCCGGCGACATCACCTATTTCCTCGCGCCCTACATCAATTCCTACAAGCGCTTCCAGGTCGGCACCTTCGCGCCCACCAAGGCCATCTGGTCCTCTGACAACCGCACTGCCGGCTTCCGTCTCTGTGGCGAGAACACCAAGGGCGTGCGCGTCGAATGCCGCATCGGCGGCGCCGACCTCAACCCTTATCTCGCCTATGCGGCGCTCATCGCCGCCGGCCTCAAGGGCATCGAGGACAAGCTCGAGCTCGAAGCACCGTTCACCGGCGACGCCTATTCCGGCAAGAAGCTCCGCGAAGTCCACAAAACCCTGCGCGACGCCACGGCCGCCCTCAAGCAATCGAAGATGCTCATCGCCGCCTTCGGCCAGGGCGTTATCGACCATTACGTCCACACCGCCGAGTGGGAGCAGTTCGAATATGATCGCCGCGTCACCGATTGGGAGTTGAAGCGCGGGTTCGAGCGGTCGTAAACAGCCTCATCTTTACGAGCAGGTGACTTGATGACCGAAACAATCCGCATCGTTTCTCCCGTCGATGGGCGCGTCTATGCTGAGCGGCCCGTCGCCAGCGGTGCCGAGATCGAAAGCGCCGTCGCGAAGGCGAAGGCCGCACGCAAGGCGTGGGGCGAAGTCACGGTGCGTGAGCGCGCCAAGTTCCTCAATCATTTCGTTGATGCGCTGCTGTCGAAGAATGACGAGATCGTGCCCGAGCTGGCCTGGCAGATGGGTCGCCCCATCCGCTTCGGCGGCGAGCGCAAGGGTGTCGAAGAGCGCTCGCGGCACATGATCGCCATCGCAGAAGAGTCGCTCGCCCCATCCATGCGTCCCGCCAAGGACGGCTTCAAGCGCTGGATCGCCCGCGAACCGCTCGGCACCGTGATGGTCATCGCGCCGTGGAACTATCCGTTCCTCACCGCCGTCAACTCCATCGTGCCTGGCCTCGTGGCGGGCAATGCAGTGATCCTCAAGCATGCGAGCCAGACGCTCCTGGTGGGCGAGCGCTTTGCAGAGGCCTTCAAAGCCGCGGGGCTGCCGGACGGGTTGTTCCAGAACCTCGTTCTGAACCATGGCGATACCGAAAAGCTAATCTCGTCCGGACAGATCGACCACATCAATTTCACTGGCTCCGTCGAAGGTGGCCGTCGCATCGAGCGCGCGGCCGCCGGCACCTTCGCCACGCTCGGCCTCGAACTCGGCGGCAAGGACCCGGCCTATGTCCGCGCCGACGCCAATCTGCCGAACGCCATCGAGAACCTCGTCGATGGCTCGTTCTTCAACTCGGGCCAGTCCTGCTGCGGCGTCGAGCGCATCTATGTGCACGCCGCCGTGTACGACGAATTCGTCGACGGCTTTGTCGAGAATTCCAAGGGCTGGACGCTCGGCAATCCGCTCGATCCCGACACCATCGTCGGCCCGATGGCGGCGCCGAAATTCGCCGACCTCGTGCGCGGCCAGACGCTCGAAGCCCTGCGCAAGGGTGCCAAGGCGCATCTCAACACCAAGCACGATCTCGACGACGAAAGCTCGCCCTATCTGGCACCGGAGGTCCTCACCAATGTGAACCACCAGATGGCGGTGATGCGTGAAGAGAGCTTCGGTCCGGTCGTCGGCATCATGAAGGTCGCCGATGACGATGAGGCCGTCACGCTGATGAACGACAGCCCGTATGGACTTACCGCCTCGATCTGGTCGCAGGACCTCGATGAGGTGGCCAAGCTCGGCGCCCGTGTCGAAACCGGCACGATCTTCGCCAATCGCTGCGACTATCTCGATCCTGCCCTCGTCTGGACCGGCGTCAAGGATACGGGCAAGGGCGGCGGCCTCAGCGAGATCGGCTACGACAATCTTACGCAGCCCAAATCCTATCATTTGAAGATCGTTTGACCCCGCGGTCGTCTTCGCCGCGCCTGGACCGAGCACAAAAGAGATACCCATGGCCATCAAGAGCAATTGGAACTACCCGACAGCCGTCCGCTTTGGCGCCGGTCGCATCGCCGAGCTGCCCGATGCCCTCAAGGCCACCGGAATCAAGAAGCCGCTGCTCGTCACCGACGCCGGTCTGATCAACCTCCCGGTCACACAGAACACGCTGAAGCTCCTCCGTGATACGGGCGTCGAATTCGGTGTCTTCTCCGATGTCCGGCCCAACCCGATCGCGGCCAACGTCAATGCCGGCATCGAGGTCCTGCGCAAGGGCGGGTATGACGGCGTCATCGCGTTTGGTGGCGGCTCCGGGCTCGATGTAGGCAAGGTCATTGCCTTCATGGCCGGACAGACGCGCCCGGTCTGGGACTTCGAAGACATCGGCGATTGGTGGACGCGCGCCGATCCCAAAGGGATCTTCCCGATCATCGCCGTGCCGACCACCGCCGGCACCGGGTCGGAAGTCGGCCGCGCTGGCGTCGTCACCGATGAGACGACGCATACCAAGAAGGTGATCTTCCACCCCCTGATGATGCCCAAGATCGTCATCGCCGATCCGGAGCTGACCGTCGGCATGCCGGCCTTCATCACCGTAGGCACGGGCTTCGACGCCCTCGCCCATTGCCTCGAAGCCTATTGCTCGCCCGGATATCACCCGCTCGCCGATGGCATCGCGGTGGAGGGCATCCGTCTCGTCCTCGCGAATTTGCCGAAGGTCGCCGCCAACCCCAACGATATCGAAGCGCGTGGCCATATGATGAGCGCTGCCGCCATGGGTGCAACGGCGTTCCAGAAGGGCCTCGGCGCCATCCATGCGCTGAGTCACCCGGTTGGCGCGCTCTATGACACGCATCACGGCATGACCAATGCGGTCTTCATGCCCTATGTGCTGACCGTGAACCGCGACGCCATCGAAGCCAAGATCGCGCGCCTTGCCGCCTATTGCGGCCTGTCGCCGAGCTACGACGCTTTCCTCCACGCCATCACGGCGCTTCGGTCCAAGCTCAACGTCCCTCACACCCTGCGCGACTTCAAAGTCGACGACACCAAGCGCGATCTCATCGGCGACATGGCCATTGTCGACCCCACCGCCGGCGGTAACCCAATCGAGCTCACCAAAGCTCGGGCGCTGGAGATTTTCGATCGGGCGTATGAAGGCCGGATGTAGGCATCGACAGGTTTCATGCCTGCGAAGGGCGAAAGATCCCACGAGCTGTGGGGTTTTCGAGCCGCCGATACTTGGTCACCTTTTGTCTCATACTGTCGTAGGGATGTAATTCGACCTCGCTAAGCCCTAAAGGCTGGCATCGGAGGCCGGGACTGTCATAATCTCGGTCAGCGCGGCCGGACAGCGTCACCGCCGCCGTATTCCTAAGGCGACAACTCCCATGGAGATCACAATGAAATCGACATTCGTGCGGCTGGCGGCAGCTGCAATGCTCGGCATTTCCGGCATGGCGGCCATTGCTGCGCCAGTCCTCGCCGAAGACGTGAAGATAACGGTGCTCGGCGTCGGCGATATCTACGCCTTCGACGGCGGCAAGGTGCGCGGAGGCTTCGCCCGTCTCAATGCACTCGCCAAGGCCGAACGCGCGGCTAACCCGAATACGCTCTACGTCCTTGATGGCGACATGATCTCGCCCTCGCTGCTTTCGGGCATCGACAAGGGCGCCAACACGATCGATCTCACCAACATCGTGCCCTTCGATCTCGCGGTGCCCGGGAATCATGAGTTCGATTTCGGCCCCGACATTTTCCTCGAACGCCTGAAGCAGTCGAAATACCCCTGGGCCGCGATCAACATCGCGGGCCCCGACGGAAAGCCGGTCGAGGGTCTCGGCTCTGAAACCGTGATGAAGGAATTCGGCGGCGTCAAAGTCGCGCTCGTTCCGGTCGGCGACGACGAAACGCCTGTTCTATCCTCGCCCGGCGACTGGAAATTCACTCCGTCTGTAGCGACCGCGCTCGATGCGGCGCAGCATGCGCGTGAGGCCGGCGCCGATATCGTGATCGCGATCACCCATACCGATCACGAGCAGGACTATGCGATGCAAAGCGCGCACAAGTTCGATCTGATCGTCTCGGGACACGATCACGATCTGCGCATGGGTTACGACGGCATCACGGCTTATGTCGAAACCTCGACTGAGGCGAATTATGTGCCGATCGTCGACCTCAACATCACCGTGACGCCGGCCGATGGCGACAAGAAGCGTACCGTCACCTGGACGCCCAATTTCCGCATCATCGACACCTCGACCGTCGCGCCCGATGCCGAAACGCAGGCCGCGGTCGACAAGCTGGCGACCACCCTCTCCGCCGAACTCGACGTTCAGATCGGGACCATCGCCAATGAGATGAGCTCGGTACGCGCCATCGTTCGCGGCGAAGAGTCGGCTTGGGGCAATCTCATCACCGATGCCATGAAAGCGGCGACTAATTCCGACGTCGCGATCTATTCGGGTGGCGGTATCCGTGGCGACAAGGTCTATCCCGCCGGCACCGTGCTCACCCGCCGCGACGTGTTCACCGAGTTCCCGTTCGGCAACAAGGTGGTGATGGCGACCGTCAATGGCGCCGATCTTCTCGCTGCACTCGAGAACGGCTTCAGCCAGGTCGAAAAAGGCTCGGGCCGCTTCCCGCAGGTCTCCGGCATCAAGGTGTCGGCCGATCTGACCAAGGCGCCCGGCGCCCGGGTCGTCTCGGTGGAGGTCAACGGCAAGCCGCTCGATCCGGCTGCGACCTACAAGCTCGCCATGACCAACTACATGCACGATGGCGGCGACGGCTACACCAGCGTCGGCAATGGCGACTCAATCATCACCGAACAGGGTGGCGGTATCGATGCCTCTACGGTGGTCAACTACGTCACCGCGCTGGGCGGCAAGATCGACGCCAAGGTCGAAGGCCGCATCACCCTCAAGAAGTAGCCTACAAGCCTACGACTTTCGAAGGGGGCGGCTCCGGCCGCCCCTATTTCTGCGGCTTTCCCGCCGAAAAAATCGGTATGCCAGTTCTTTGCCAGGCGGGCGGGGACGTGTAAATGAAGCCCCGCGCCCGCAAAAATGGGGCGCAGCACCGAAGGGGCGGCAGTGGGGCCGCATGGGGAACAATATGGCTGCAATTACCGTTCGCGATGCCAAGGACTGCAAGTTCGATATTCTCTCGCTTGGCGAAGTGATGCTGCGCCTCGACCCTGGTGAAGGCCGCATCCGCACCTCCCGCAGCTTCCGTGCCTGGGAAGGCGGCGGCGAATACAATGTCGCCCGTGGCCTACGCCGCTGCTTCGGCATGCGCGCTGCCCTCGTCACGGCGCTCGCCAAGAATGACATTGGCATGCTCATCGAGGATTTCATCCTCCAGGGCGGCGTCGATATCTCGCAGCTCAAATGGGTGCCCTATGACGGCATCGGCCGTTCGGTGCGGAATGGCCTCAATTTCACTGAGCGTGGGTTCGGCGTGCGTGGAGCCGTCGGCGTTTCCGACCGTGGCAACACTGCGGCCAGCCAGATCAAGCTCGGCGACTTCGACTGGGAAGACATTTTCGGCAAGCAGGGCGTGCGCTGGTTCCACACCGGCGGCATCTTCGCCGGCCTCTCCGAATCGACCGGCTCGGTCGTCATCGAGGCGGCGCGCGCCGCCAAGAAATACGGCACCATCGTTTCCTACGATCTCAACTATCGCCCGTCGCTCTGGAAGGGCTTCGGCGGCCTTGATAAATGCCGTGAGATCAACCGCGAGATCGCGAAGTATGTCGATGTGATGATCGGCAATGAAGAGGATTTCACCGCCAGCCTCGGCTACGAAGTCGAAGGCACCGACCACAACCTCACCGAGCTCGACATGGGTTCGTTCGAGGCGATGATCAAGCGCGCTGTCGCCGACTTCCCTAACTTCAAAGCCACCGCCACCACCCTGCGCGGCGTCAAATCGGCCACGATCAACGATTGGGGCGCGATGGCCTGGGTGGACGGCAAGTTCTATTCGTCCGAACAGCGCAAGGATCTCGAGATCCTCGACCGCGTCGGCGGTGGAGACAGCTTCGCTTCAGGCTTCATCTACGGCATGATGAAGTTCGGCGATCCGCAGAAGGCGGTCGACTACGGCGCGGCGCATGGCGCACTCGCCATGACCACGGCGGGCGACACCACGATGGCGAGCCTATCGGAAGTCGAGAAACTGGTTGGCGGCGGCGGTGCCCGCGTCGATCGCTAAACTCTGAAGGGATTTACGTTCGCAATGAAAACGACCTTTGAAGAACTGACCAAGCGCAAGATCATCCCCGTCATCGTCATCGATGACGCCGCCGACGCGGTACCGCTTGCCGAAGCGCTGCTCGAGGGTGGCGTCGATGTGATCGAGATCACCTTCCGCACCGCGGCCGCCGCAGATGCGATCAGCGCGATCGCCAAGTCCGTACCGCAGATGCTGCTCGGTGCGGGCACGGTCGTCACCGCCGATCAGGCGACGCGCGCGCTCAATTCCGGCATCACCTTCGGCCTCGCGCCGGGGGTCAACCCGGTCACCGTCGAGCGCTTCCAGAAGGCCGACACGCTGTTCGTCCCCGGCATCATGACCTCGTCCGAAATCGAGCTGGGTCTCGCGCTTGGCTGCAAGCTGCTGAAGTTCTTCCCGGCTGTGCAGGCCGGCGGCCCCGACTTCATCAAGGCGCTGTCCGGTCCCTATGCGCCGCTCGGCATAAAGTTCTGCCCGACGGGCGGCATCACGCTCGACACCATGAACGACTATCTGTCGCTCCCAATCGTCTCGTCGATCGGCGGCTCGTGGCTCGCAACGGCCAAGCAGATCGCCGCCAAGGAGTGGAAAACGATCACGGCTCAGGCGAAGGAATCGCTTGCCCGCGTCGGCAAGTAAGCTTCGGACAAAATGATTCGACCCCGCGCCTTCTGACAGAGCGCGGGGTTTGCTTTTGCGTGCGCCAGACCGGCCGTGACTGCGCCCGTCGATCCAGATCGATATTCCAGGCTAGGCCGGAGGTTCCGTCAGGTGATCAGCGACTGGCCGCCATCGACATAGATCGGCGTGCCGGTGATGTGTCTCGCATCATCGGAGGCGAGGAACGTCACGGCATTGGCGACCTCAGCCGCTGCGGCCGCCTTCCCGTCGCTGAGCGGCACGAACCCCTGGGGGAACACCACCGGGTGGCGTGCGGCCTCAACATTGCGCATGAAGGTACTCTCGCTGATGCGCGTGCGGATGGAGCCGGGGCAAACGACGTTCACCCTGATCTTGTGCTTGGCCAGTTCGAGCGCCAGCATCTGGCCGAACGCCATCTGCCCCGCCTTCGACGCGGAGTAAGCGCTGGCACCCCCGGTGCTGAACGTCCGCGTGCCGTTGATGGACGAGATGATGGCGATCGATCCGCCACGGGCTTTCATCAGAGGGACGGCGTGATGGATGGTGAGATAGGTACCGCGCATGTTGACGCGCATCGTCCTGTCCCACTCGTCGGGCGTGATCTCCTCGATCGGCGCCCACACGCCATTGATGCCGGCGTTGGCCAGCACGCAATCGAGGTGGCCGAACTCCTGCTCGATCTGCGCGAAAAGTGCTGCCATCGCGACCTCGTCGCCGACATCACAGACGACTGGCAGCGCCTTTCGGCCAAGCGCTCGGATCTGAGCCGCTACATTGGCCAGATCGCCCTCGTTCAGCCCTGTGACGATCACATCGGCGCCGGCCTGCGCAAACGCCAGCGCACTCGCCTCGCCAATGCCTGCACCGCCGCCTGTGACCAGCGCGGTTTTCCCCTCGAGTTTCATTCCGTCTCCTCAGAACATTCCCGGCGTTTCCGCCATGTATTTTTCTTCTTCTGTCGTCGATGTACGCCCAAGCGCCGCGTTGCGCTTCGGAAACCGGCCGAAGCGCGCAATGCAGTCGGCATGACCTTGGGCGAATTTCAGCAGATCGTCGCCGCCCAGCGCTTTGTAGAGCCGCATCGACTCGTCCTGCACCGCGGCAGATTCGGCGTGCATGAAAGGCATCAGCGCAAACATCCGCCCCTCCGGCGCGAGAAACTGATGATGCCCTCCGGCGACCGCCTCCTGAGCAAGGATGAGTGCGATACCGTCTGACGCAAAAGCACGGGCATCGCCTCGGAACAATTGGCGCGAGAACTGGTCGAGGACAATGATCTCGGCCAGGCGGCCGGCGGGCGTCGATCGCCAGCGCCATCCTTCGCCTTTGGCCAGGGCTGCGTGGGTTTCAGCGAACTTCGTCGCAATCTGGGAATCAAATTCGGGTTTCGCGCCGAACCAGTCCGCCCGACCATGCTCGTCGAACCAGAACGCCAGGACATCGGACGCTGTCTTCATGGGCACGATGTTAACGGATTCGGCTCAGGAGTCATGTCGCCAAACGGGAGTTCTCGATGAAGCTCATCAAATTTACCACCGACGACAATCCGGTTTTCATCAATCCGGACTATGTGGTGATGGTCAAGAAGGGCATGAAAGACACGGCGGTGCTGACGACTGCCGGGTCCTTCACGGTCAAGGAATCTGTCGAGATCGCCATGCGACTGCTCGGGGCTGACGAAATGGCCCGCGACATCACGCCGACCGCCCTTGCCGCCCCGAAGTCCATCGACCTCTAGGCCGAAACGATTCTCGCCAGATTGCCCGAGGGGTCGCGGGCTTCGATGCCACCGGCGATCTCTCCGAAGGCAAATTGGTGGGCATTCAGCCGCGCACGGACATCGTCGAGCGTCGTGCTGTCGGGCACGACGATTGTGAACCATCGCAGGCCTGCCGATCCGGCCGGTGCTTGAGCAGCATTGGGTCCAGCCCAGATGTTGAACGCGATAGTGTGGGGCGTGTAGTCGAGCCCGACATCGCCCATGCCGAACGATTTGATGATGAACAATCCACCGAAGCCGATGCCGTCGCGGTAGAACGCCATCGACTGGTGCAGATCGTTGACATGGACATGCACGTGCCCGATACGCGTCCCCGCGGGCATCCAGGCTTCGAGGGTAGGCGCTTCGCCGAGTTCACCCAGCAGATCGTCCATGTCGATTGGCTCGCGACCCGAATGCGGCTTGCCGTCGACAGTCCTGGCATAAGTATAGTCGCCACTATCGGGATCGCCGAGCGACCCGCGCCAAGGCGTCTCGAACGTAATCTCGATGCCGTTGCCGTCGAGGTCCCAGGCGTAGATCGCCTCAGACACCAGGTGATCGGTCGGCGAAATCTGCACCCCGCGCTGCAGCGCCCGTACGGCGAACTGCGCCATGTCGGTGCGCTTCGGCACATGGATCGCCACATGATAGAGGCCGGTCGTGCGCTGGACCACGGGGCGGATCGCGCCGGTCTCGAGCACGATCAGCACCTTACCCCCAGCGCCGAGGCTGAGCGCATTGCCCGCTTCGGCAATCAGTTCGAGGCCGACGACATCGCGCCAGATGGCGAGCGCCTTGTCGCGATCGGTGACGGCGATGTGGACCGGACCGAGCGTCGTGGTCAGTGGCAGTGCGGGTTTGGTGCGAATGCCAGCTTGGGATTCGACGGGGAAGATCATCTTCGCCTCCATCATGGTCTTGTCCCTCATATAGAGAGGCATGGTCCGATGGACCATGCCTCGAGGTTCAACCGCAACGAAGGCAGCGTTCGCTTTTCCGCATCAAACGATGCGACGACGCCGATATTGGCTGGCGAGCCAGATCACCAGTGCGGCGAACAGAACGCCAATGCCCATCTGCAACCAGTCGATATCGACGACCACCCGGTTGAGTGTGCGCCACGCGTCGAAGCCGCGGGGATCGAACACCAGGAGCTTCAGATCATTCTCGTCGAGTCCGAAGTTGAACCGTCGGCCGATATAGGCCCAGATGTAGCCGCCGCGTGGCACGTTGCCGAAAAGGGCGACGTTTTCGATCACGATCAGCAGGCCGGGGATGACGAAGGCAAGCGGCAGGCTCCAGCGGCCGACGACCGTCGAAAGGCCCCCCACCCAGGCGAGGAAGGGCGCGTACCAGACGAGCGCCAGCACGAAGTAGACGAGGCCGAACAGCGTGATTTGAACGAAGCTGCCCAAGGCAGCGAGCGGATCGACCATGGCGAAACCGGGGACGATGTAAGCGCCGATGCTGACCATAGCGAAGAACAGCAGTCCCGTGACCATTCCGACCAACAGGATGATCGTAGGGAACATCAGCGAGCCGGCAAAATATTTGCTCGCCAGCACCTTCAGATCGGTGACCGGCATCGACTTCCAGAACAGCATCGCATTGTTGCGCCGGTCTGCTGCGAAGGCGTCGCCATAATAGAAGAATAGCGCGATCGCCAGATAGACCAGCCACATCGCGAGCAGAACGAGATAGCCGAGCTCAAACACCTTGAGGGGATCGGGGAAGGCGAAATTGTGCAGAATCTTGACGCGGTTGAAGCCAAGCGCAGACAGCGCCGAGAGCGCCAGCAGCACGACGATCCCGAGCGGGAAGTAGACGAAGGCCATGCGATGTTCGAGATACTCGCGGACGAACAGCGCGCGCCATGAGGTGAGGGTGTGCATCAGTTCACTCCGGTGTCGCGGCTCATCAGCGCGACGAAAAGGTCAGAAAGAGTCGGTGTCGTCACGCTGCCCATTGTTTCGAGCGCAGCACGATCGGCCCCGTCGAAGACCATCACGGTCTGGCCGAAGCGCGTTTCTGCGAACACCGGCTTGAGAGCATGTGCTGCGGCGGCATGCTCCGGCTGGGCGACGAGCTGGGCGTAGCGCTGGCCCACCTCTTCCATCGGCATGTGCAGGATCAGATCGCCATTGCGGATGAACATGATGTCGGACAGCATGAACTCGATCTCGTCAACCTGATGGGTGGTGATGAGGATTGTGCGGTCGGCGGTCATGTAGTCTTCGAGGACGCGGCGGTAGAAGCGCTTTCTATAGGTGATGTCGAGGCCGAGCGTGGGCTCGTCGAGCACCAGCAGCTTGGCATCGATTGCCAACACCACGGCCAGATGCAGCTGCGCCAGCATGCCCTTCGACAGATTGCCGATCAGCGCGCCGATCTTGACGTCGGTGCCATCGAGGAACGACAGCGCCTTCTCCGCCGAGAAGTTCGGGTGGATGTCGGCGAGCATCGCGAAAAGCTCACGCACCTTGAGGAAGCGCGGCAGGCTCGCGACGTCGGAGATGAAGGCAACGTTCTTCATCAGCCGGGCGCGGTGCAGATAGGGGTCCTCCCCCAGCACTTTCACCGAGCCCTCATAGGAGGTGAGCCCCAGCATCGCGTTGAGCGTCGTGGTCTTGCCCGCGCCATTGTGGCCGATGAGCCCGTAGATGCGGCCGGGCGGAATATCGAAATCGAGGCCGTGCAGGATCTCGAGGCGGCCGAACTGCTTCTTGAGGCCGCGAACCGAAACGATGGGATTGGTCATTTGCCGTCATCCTTCAGAAGGGTCGCAAGATCGAGGCCGAGTGCTTTCATCTGGGAGCGAATGCGCGGCCATTCCTGTTTGAGAAATGTCTCGCGCTCGTGCCCGAGCAGTTTGTCGCGCCCACCGGTGGCGACAAACATCCCCAT
>JBDSHC010000150.1:0-32664 GCA_039918675.1 Devosia sp. | reverse complement strand
TGACCGGCAAGGAATACCAGATGCTGGAGCTGCTCTCGCTCCGCAAGGGCACCACCCTCACCAAGGAGATGTTCCTCAATCATCTCTATGGCGGCATGGACGAGCCCGAACTCAAGATCATCGACGTGTTCATCTGTAAGCTCCGCAAGAAGCTTTCGGTCGCCACTGGTGGCAAGAACTACATCGAAACCGTCTGGGGCCGCGGCTACGTGCTGCGCGAACCCGATGAAAGCGAAGTTTTCGCCGAGTCCAGCGTCGCCTGATCTGCGCCTCGCCTAAGCACATCTAGAATATCGATCCACAATGCGGCGGATCTCAAAGAGCCCCGGACCCTAGCGTCCGGGGCTCTTTGTTTTGTCCATTCATTTGCCGTTCAAGCGCCGCCCACTAAGTCCCCGCTCAGATTTGGGGATCCCAATGAAATTCGAACCTTTCCTGCTCGCTCTGTGCGCGGCAACCGCCGTCACGCCGACCCTGGCGGCGAGCGGCTTCTCCTATCCGACGTTGCTGGCGGAGTTTGACGTCGAAGGCAGTTGGGACAATGCCGCCGAGATCAAGCCGGAGCCCGGCTTCTTCGGCACGATCAAGCTGGCGGGCGGGCTCAATATCTCGCTCGATCGCACCCCGTTGCAGGACATTGCCCACGCGTTCGACACCGGCATCCAGACCTATCAATATGCCGGCTACACGACGAGCTGGCTTTGCTACACCCATGCCGGCCGCCGGGTCTGGTTCATCGTCGATCTGACCTATGAGACCACCGACGAGGTCAATGTCAGCATGATCATCGACGAGCCTGCCGACCCGGTGACGGATGCGCTGTTCCTTTGCGCTGACCAGCCGGGGGCGATGTTGACGAAGCCCGGGGCGCTGCCAGTCATCGGCACAACGCGCGACGAACTCAACACGCGCTTCAAGGCGCAGATCCCCGCAGGCGCCACCCGCGTCACCGGCATGAGCGATGCAGCCATCGAGGACAGCGGCATCTACGATATGAAGATCGTCACCTACCGGCTGAAGAACGACGCGGTCGACGCCATCTACATCGCTGAAGACTACAACACCGACGACGAGGTGACCGAATGATCCGCACAGTTCTGACAGCCGCCGCGGTCATTTCGCTTGCGATGCCTTCGCTTGCCGCCGAGCCCACGCGCGCCGGCAGCTTTGCCGATGTGATCTCGCGAGGTCTCTACGATCTGACGCTCACCGCGCCACTCGCCTCGCCAGTCGGCATCATCAAGTTCAGCAATCTCGACATCGAGCTCGAGAAGACGCCTTTGGTCGATATCGCTGCCGTTCTTGGTGGCGACATCAGCAATGAAGGCGAGGCTGGCGAGCACATGATGTGGACCTGCTACCGCTCAGGGGACGCCACCATTTGGTTCAGGTCCGACGGCGAAATGGGCGATGGTAAGCTCACGATTCTTGCGGTCGAAGCCAAGGCGCCGCGCGCCGAGTGGAACTGCGCTGTACTGCCCAGCGACGTGTACATCGACACTGGCCTTCCCGGTCTCGGCGCTACCGCCGCTGAGGTACGCGGCAAAGCGGGCCAAGCCGCAGTTGACGCCGATGGCCGCTTCTCCTACAGCGGCGAAGCGCCGTCAAAAACCGAGCAGGGCTTCACGATCTATCAGGATGTTGTCTATGAGGAGCGCGACGGAACGATCGTCGCGTTCGGCATCAACCAGCTCAGCGAGGGCTGATCAGCCGGCTTCGGCCAGCGCTTCCGCCTGGGGCAGCATAAACTTGCCCTCGAGGATATCGCGGTCGAACGGCTTCATCATGTAGTCCGATGCGCCGGCTTTCATCGCCACGGCGATCTGGCCGATGTCGTTCTCGGTCACGCAGAACACGATGTGCGGCACCTGCCCGCCGATGTAGGCGCGGATGAGCTTGAGAAATTCGAGCCCGCCCATCACGGGCATCTGCCAGTCGAGCAGAATGGCGTCAGGCATTTCCTGGCGGCATTTATCGAAGGCTTCCTGCCCGTCCTCGGCCTCGTCCACGATGTAATCGATGTCCTCGAGAATCCGCCGCGCCACTTTGCGCACCACACTCGAATCGTCGACAATGAGGCACGATTTCATGGCTGCCGTCCCAAAATGCCTACAGAAGCAATGGCCGGACTATGGCGCCAAGGTCCCTACGAAATGGTTAGCACTTCGATAAGCTTTTGGGCGGGCGCCCTATTTGTGGATGAAGGCCGTGCCTGACGCACGTGCGTAAGAAAAGCAGGTGTCGGTGCCTTCTGGTGTCACCTTGAACGTGACGTCGGCGAGGCGCGTGCCACCCTTCTCGGCCGCTCTGAGCTTGAGCAAGTTGAGGATCGTTTCATCTGTCGGGATCGGATCGCTGCGCTTCTTGTTGCAGATCTCGGCCGTGACCTCGCCGACGACTACGACGTCCTTCGGCACTGACGGACGGATTTCCATCCACTGCGGCGCCTTGATGAACTCTTCGGCTGTGAAAGTATTGTAATCAATTGAGGTGGCGGTGCAGGCGCTGAGCGCCAGAACCGTGACAAGGCTAACGCCCAAACGCCGCATCATTTGCTAGTCCCCCGATAAGCAACAGGGGCGCAACTAATCACACCGCTTGCGGCAAGGGAATGCTCGGCGCACGCAAAACACGCGTGCGCGCTGGTCTGCTGTGAACAGGCGGGTCAGGCGGCGGCCTTGTCCGGCTCATTGACGATTTTGGCCTTGGGCGTCGCGGTGAACGAGAACACATCGCTCTCGATGCCGATCTTCAATTCCATGTCAGTCATGCGAGCGAGGATGCCAGTGTAGAAGGGCTGGATCCCTCGAGCGTCGACTCCGTCTTCCGGCGCTCCCGACAGCAACCCCTCGGCACCCGCCGGCATCAGCGTGCGCTGCCGCTTTTCGCTGTCCGACGTCGACGTAAACTTGAACGCCTCCTCGCCCGCCGCGCCGCTGACTTCCACCTTGACCAGGCCGCCGCGCGGCACCGACATCGCAGCGATCAGCAGCATGTTCATCAGCAGCTTGGCCTTGTGCTTGGGCAAGAGGATCAACGGCACCTGCCAGTCCAGATCGGCCTTCTCGATCTCGAACAGGATGCGCGCCACGCGTTCGCATTCGCGCGTGTCAAAATCGGTCCCCGCCGTCGACGACGCACCATAGGCGAGGCGCGCGAATTCGAGCTTGGCGCGGGCATGCTTCGCCGAATTGGCGATCAGCTCCTGCGCCCCCTCTGCCATCGCGCCCTGAGTGGGATCGGCCAGCACTTCGAGCCCGTTGCCGATCGCGCCAACCGGGTTGATCAGATCGTGGCAGACGCGCGAGCACAGCATCGCCGCCAGATCCGTCGCCTTGAGTTCGATGAACTCGGCCATTCGTAAGTCCCCTGGAGAATCAGTGTTGTTGAACATTAGCTTCTGAATTGTCCGGAGCAACTGAGCTGGCGCCCCCCTCCCCCGACGGCAGCGCGTCAGCGACCGGCGTCTCTTTGGACACTCCGCTCAAACTGTTGGAAAGCTTCGTCCAATTGGCTGCCGCCGTATCCAGCGCCTCGCGCTTGCTGAGCAGGAACGCCTCGCGATTGGCAGTGGAATAAAACAGATAGAGCTTCAGCGCTTCGACCACATAGAGCCGCGGTTGACCGTCGCTGAGAAACCCCCGACTCAGCGACATCAGGCAGTGCCCGCCATATTGCGGCGCGTAGCTCTCGGGGTTACGGGCGAAAATATCGCGATTGGCGGCCGACACGAAGTACCAGGGCACCCCGCCCCATTCATATTCGTACTCCGGCGCACCCTGGCGCGGCTCGGCCTCGATGAAATAGGTCAGTGGATCATAGCCTTCGAGCGCCACCCCGGTCAGCGGGTCGGTGACGATCGCCGTCACCAGGGAGTCGGCACGAGCGGCCGCCGCCAGCAGCAGCCAGCCAAGTATGGTTAAGATTTGTTTACCCGTTTGCCGCATCATTGCCGCGAAAAGGTCCGATCACTCGCTAGTACGCGAGCCAAGGCTAACCCCCTATGGTGAGCGCTTGGTAAAGGTCACCCGACCCCGGAGAACGACAATGCTCAAACGTCTCGCCCTCAGCCTCGCCCTCATTTTGGGCCTCACGCTGAGCGTTGCTCCGGCCCAGGCCGCGGGCGGCTCGGTATCCGACACCTTCTCGGTCGATGAAATAGTCGGCAAGGGGGGCGAGTTCTTCGGCTCGGTCTCGCAGGGTCTCGCCTCGCTGGTCGAGCGAGCCGCCAGCCAGTTCGGACTCCCCAACGGTTACATCCTCGGCGAGGAAGGCTCAGGCGCCCTGATCGTCGGCGGCCGCTTCGGCGAAGGCACGCTCTATACCCGCAACCAGGGCGACTACCCGCTGTTCTGGCAGGGCCCGTCGATTGGCTTCGACATCGGCGGCGACGGCTCCAAAGTCATGATGCTGGTCTACAATCTCGACTCGACTGACGGCATCTTCTCGCGCTTCCCCGGTGTCGATGGCTCGGCCTATGTCGTGGGCGGCCTCGCAATGTCGGTGATGAAATCGCACGACGTGATCGTCGTCCCGATCCGCTCCGGCGTCGGCCTTCGCGCCGGCCTCAATGTCGGCTATCTTAAATTCACCAAAGAGCCGACCTGGAACCCGTTCTGATCTCGCAGCCTATCTCCTTCTCCCGCTTGCGGGGGAAGGTGGCGCCGTAGGCGACGGAATGGGGCGGCCGCTTGCACTCGGCCAAGTACCGCCGCGTGCTTCGCACATGCACGCAATTCTCGACTGCACGCTCCCCCTTCCCGGTAAGGTTAATCAATGGCAAAGATGGCGCTGCGTCGCCGTCTTTGTCATCGTCCGGTCGCGGCCATTTAGCCATGATCGGCCACGCTGCGCGCGATGGAACGGAGACCGGCTCCTCTCCCTCGCCGCCTAGTAGAGTGTCGGGGCCTGCCTATGGGCATTGAGAACATTATGTACTTTGCGTTGGGGCTGCTGCTTGCCGGCCTCGTGGCGCTTGCCGTGATGCCCGCCGTCTGGCGTCGCGCCGTGCGGCTCACCAAGAAGCGTATCGAAGCGGCCACGCCCATCACCATGGCCGAGTTCCGTGCCGACAAGGATCAACTCCGCGCTGAATTCGCCTTGTCGACGCGCCGCCTCGAAATGAATGTCGAGGCCCTGCGCCGCCGCTTGTCCGAACAGCTTCGCGACATCAACCGCAAGCGCAACGAAGTCGGCGCCATCAAAGGCGAGCGCGAAACCCAACTCGCACAATTGCGCGAACTCGAAGAGCGCGAGGCCGAACTCCGCCGCCGCATTCTCGATCTCGAAAAGGAAAGCGCCGATCTCAACCAGCGCCTGCGCATGCGCGACCGCGAATTCGCCGAGAAGGCCACGCAACTCGAGACCGCCCGCGAAGCGCTGCGCGGCAAGACCCCGCGTTCCATCGATGTCGACGGCAAAGCACTCTCGGGCGACTACAACACCGATATGGATGTGCTGCTCGGTAAACTCGAGGCCGAACGCAAGCGCGCCGGCTTCCTCGAAACGCAGAACCGCTCGCTGATCGGCCAGCTCGAAAATTCCGACAAGCGTTCCGCCGACGCTGCTTCTGCCGCCGCCGAACTCCGCGCCTCGCTCGCCAAAAAAGACGACGAGCGCAGCGCAGCGCAGGCCGAACTCATCGAAGCCGAAGCGCGCATCGCCGATGCCGAAAACCGCGTCAGCATTGCGCTCGCCGACACCGCCAAAGTCGTCGATAGCGTCGATGGCCAGCGCGAACAATTGCTCGCCGAAAAACTCGCCATCGAAGATGAGGTGGAGCGTCTCCGCACCAAGGTGCTCACCGTCGAATCGACCATCATGGCCGATTGGGACAGCGACCGCATCGAGCAGTCGCATCTGCGCGAAAAGCTCAACGACATCGCCTCGGAAGTCAGCCGTCTGGTCTATGCCGTCGAAGGCGAACCCGCCGACAGCGATGAGACCCTACTGCAGCGCGTCCAGAAATATTCCGACGACGCGCTCCTCGCCGAACCCGAAGAGACCCGCACCCCTGAGCCGGTCGGCTCCAACAGC
Organism: Devosia sp.; assembly: GCA_039918675.1. Classification (GTDB taxonomy): domain Bacteria; phylum Pseudomonadota; class Alphaproteobacteria; order Rhizobiales; family Devosiaceae; genus Devosia_A. Next base: position 26,628 of record JBDSHC010000150.1, on the reverse strand, counting down.
GCCGTCTCGGACCGCCTGGCGGCGCTACGGGACATTCAAAGCCGGAACTAGCAGTCGGCCACCCGCCCGCCTACTCGCTGATCACCGGAATCTCGCGGATCATCTCGCCGCTCTTGCCGTCGAAAATTCGCACGCTGGTCATCGCGCCGTTTTTGTATGTCACGGTAAGCTTGCCGTCCGCCGCCACAGCCGATACGACCTCGGCGCCGGCGGGGATTTTCATGGCGGCGATCACATACTCCGCCCCCGACGATCCGCCGCCCGAACTATTCGCCCGAAACAGCAACACCGCGCCAATGGCGAAAAACCCGATGACCAGCAGACCCATCGAGATCAGGAACAATCGCCGCGCCCGCGCGATGATCGCGGTCTGCTCCTGCGTCAGTTCATTGGGCTGAGGATCGGTCATGCAGGTATCCACGATTGAGGAAGAAGAATTCGAGGTTGCCGTCGATGCCGATCTGGCCGGCGGCCGCTTCGATGCCGTCCTCGCCAAGGCGCTTCCGGCCTTCTCGCGCAACCGCATCAAGGATTTGATACTGGCCGGTGCCGCCGCGATCAATGGGCAAACCGCCATCGAGCCCAAGGCCAAGGTCAAGCTCGGCGACACTCTGGTCCTTGTCGCGCCACCGCCCGAAGAGGCGGACCCTGAGGCCGAGAACATCACACTCGACATCCTCTATGAGGACGACGAGCTGATCGTCATCAACAAGCCCGTCGGCATGGTCGTTCATCCCGCCCCCGGCTCGCTCAGCGGCACCCTCGTCAATGCGCTGCTGTTTCATTGCAGGGGCACCCTGCCCGGTATCAATGGCGTCAAGCGTCCCGGCATCGTGCATCGCCTCGACAAGGACACCTCGGGCGTGATGGTCGCCGCTAAGACCGAGCGCGCCATGGCCCACCTCGCCGCGCAATTTGCCGATCATGGCCGCACCGGCCCGCTGCATCGCGCTTACACCGCCTTCGCCTGGGGGCAGACGCAGCAGGGCCGTGGCAGAATCGATGCGCCGCTCGGACGCGACCAGAACAACCGCTTCAAGCAGAGCGTCCGCAAGGATGGGCGCGAGGCCATCACCCACTACGCCGTCGAAGCCCGCTACGGCGCCGAAGGCTGGGACATCACGCGCGTGCGCTGCGAACTCGAAACCGGCCGCACGCACCAGATCCGCGTGCACATGGCCCATATCGGCCACCCGCTAGTTGCCGATCCGGTCTATGCCCCCGGCTATGCCACCAAATCGCGCCGCCTCCCGGAAGGCCTGAAGGGAATCGTCGACACTCTCGGCCGGCAGGCGCTGCACGCCGCGGAACTCGGCTTCGAGCACCCCGTCACCGGCGAAGAGATGTTCTTCGAAGCGCCGCTTCCGCCGGACCTCGAAGCCCTTTCCGAGGCGCTTGAAGACTATGACAAGGCCTTCCATCGCGCCTGATCGCGCCCGCGTCACAACAAGGTGACGCAACGTCCGGACGCATCAGGTCTTACCAATGACGCTTTCCGGCCTATATATGCAGCATCGTCCCGGCGTGCCGTAATGGACGTCAGGGCATATCCCGCCGCGCAAGCGGGGGACCAAGGGGGTACTCAATGGCCCAGACCAATCTGCCAATTCTCTCCGCCGAAGGCGGACTTTCCCGTTATCTCCAGGAAATCCGGAAGTTTCCGATGCTGGAGCCCAACGAGGAATTCATGCTCGCCAAGCGCTACAAGGAACACGAAGATCCTCGCGCGGCGCAAAAACTCATCACCTCGCATCTGCGACTCGTGGCCAAGATCGCGATGGGCTATCGCGGTTATGGCCTGCCCATTTCCGAGGTCATCTCGGAAGGCAATGTCGGCCTCATGCACGCCGTCAAGCGCTTCGAACCCGATAAGGGCTTCCGCCTCGCGACCTATGCGATGTGGTGGATTCGCGCTGCCATCCAGGAATACGTCCTGCGCTCGTGGTCGCTGGTCAAAATCGGCACCACCGCGGCGCAGAAGCGTCTGTTCTTCAACCTCCGCAAGGTGAAGGGCCAGATCGCCGCGCTCGATGATGGCAATCTGCACCCCGACCAGATCAAGTTGATCGCGACCACGCTCCACGTCACCGAAGCCGACGTCGTTTCGATGAACCAGCGCCTCACCGGCGACGCCTCGCTGAACGCGCCGATGCGCGCCGACGAAGGCGCCTCCGAATGGCAGGACTGGCTCGTCGACGACACCCCAGACCAGGAAACCACGCTCGGCAATTCTGAGGAATACTCCGAACGCATGGGCCTCCTCGCCAATGCGATGGGCGAGCTCAACGAGCGCGAGAAGGCCATCTTCCAGGCGCGTCGCCTGAAGGAAGATCCGGCAACGCTCGAAGAGCTGGCGCAGGAATACAATGTGAGCCGCGAACGCATCCGCCAGATCGAAGTCCGCGCCTTCGAAAAGGTCCAGGAAGCCGTGACCCACGCGGCAAAAGCCAAACTGCGCGAGCAAGAGCAGGCTTAGCAGTCAGGACTCCTCTCCCCTTACGGGGGGGGGGGGGACCAGCGAAGCTGGTGGAGGGGGCGGCCCCAAGCACCGCCCTCCACCTACCCCGCGATTGCGCTCGCCGCCGCAGCCAGCCCAAACAAATACTTCCGATCCAGGATCAACAGCCACGGCGATTTATTCCGCGGCTCCGGTTCGATCCGGAACGGCCCCTGCGTGGCTTCGTTCGACGTCCCCGTCCGCTCGCCCGGCGCCAGCTTCAGCCCATCCAGCGGATATTTGAGCCCGATCGATTTGCGAAACCGCACCGGCCCGAGCGGATGCACCGACACGCGCTCGCGCGGCCCGACCTCGAAGCTTAGCGGCCCCGTCAGCGCCATCGCGATATCCGCCTCATCGACCAGGATGATGGTCCGGTCCTTGGCATACTTCGTCACAGCATCGAGCGCCGCCAGCGTGTGATCGAACCGCTTGCCGGTCATCCCGAGCGCAATCGTTACCGGCGCGCGCGTCGAGTAGAGCGCCTTTTCAAAATCCGTCGTCTCCTGCTCGGGAATACGCATCAACCGCGTCCGCCCCAGCCAGCCATCGACATTGGCCAGTGAGTCGAAATCGCCGATGATCGCTTCCGGCTGCAACCCTGCCGCGACGATCTGGTCAGCTCCGCCATCGGCGCCCACCAGATGCCCGCCCGTCAGATAAAGATCGCGCAGCAGATCGAGATCGACCGCGCCGCCGCCGACGATCACCAGCAGACCCTCGAAACTCAGGATGTTGGGGGGAACAACGCGCTCTTGCACGACGGACAAACTCGATCTAAGTCTCAGGCGTCTCGCTGGGGTGCTCCGGAAACGGAGCTGAGAAACACCCATTGAACCTGAACCAGGTCATGCTGGCGGAGGAAGTTCGAGATGGCAAGGGAGCCCCTCGCTTCCTCACCATTTACGTTACCCTTCAACACATGGCCGCAACCGATAGGAAACGGCATGTACCGTCTTGCTCTCGCGTTCGCGGCTCTCCTCGCTTTGGCCCAACCGGCCACTGCCCAGGATAAGCCCACGCTCACCATCTACACCTATGACAGCTTCGCCGCCGAATGGGGCCCCGGTCCCGGCCTCAAGTCCGGCTTCGAGGCGAGTTGCACCTGCACCGTCGACTACGTCGCCGCCGAGGACGCCATCTCGGCCCTCCGCCGCGTCCAGCTCGAGGGCCCGGCGACCAAAGCCGATCTCGTCGTCGGCCTCGACAATTTCACCGCCGGCGAAGCCCGCGCCACCGGCCTCTTCACGCCGCACGGCGTCGATACCTCCGGCCTCGCGCTGACGTGGTCCGACCAGGACTTCGTGCCGTTCGACTATGGCTATTTCGCCTATGTCTACGACAAGACCAAGACGCCCAATCCGCCGACCTCGTTCGAACAGCTGATCGCGCTGCCGCCCAGCTTCAAGATCGTACTCATGGACCCGCGCTCATCGACGCCGGGCCTCGGCAACGTCGTCTGGATCAAGGCGGCCTATGGCGACCGCGCGCCCGAAATCTGGGCTGGCCTCAAGCCGCATATTCTCACCATGACGCGCGGTTGGTCCGAGGGTTACGGCCTCTTCCTCAAGGGCGAAGCCGACATGGCGCTGAGCTATTCCACCTCGCCCGCCTATCACGCCATCGCCGAGAGCGATGACAAATACGGGGCGGCGATCTTCTCCGAAGGCCAGATCGCGCAGATCGAAATCTCGGGCATCCTCAAATCCTCGCCGCATCAGGATCTGGCGCGCCAGTTCCTCGCCTACATGTCGTCGGCGGCAGGCCAGAAAGTGATCCCCACCACCAACTGGATGTTCCCCGTCGTCGATCTCGGCGCCGATCTGCCCGCCGCCTTCGGCACGCCCCCGGCCAAGATCCTGCCGGTCGACGAAGCGGCGGTCACCGCCAATTCCAAGGCCTGGATCGAGGAAGCCCTTGCCGCGATCCGCTGATCACGGCGCGAACCTCGCGATCCCACGCCGCCCGCTCCGCCTCCTCGGCGGGGCGGCCATCGCGCTTGGCATCGCGGTACTGATCGTCGTGCTGTTCGGTTCAATCCTCGCCGCCGCCAATGGCCAACCCGCCGGCAGTGCCGACATCGGCTGGCTCATCTACATCTCGATCCTGCAAGCCGCGCTCTCCACCATCTTCTCGCTGATCGTTGGCATCGCGCTCGCCTGGGCCCTCAATCGCCTCCGCTTCCCCGGCCGCAATCTCGTCATCGGCCTCTTCGCCTCCGCCATCGTCACGCCCGGCCTCGTCGTCGCCTTCGGCTTGCTGAGCGTCTGGGGCCGCAGCGGCTGGCTCGGCGGTCTCGGCCTCCCCATCTTCGGGCTCGGCGGGGTCGTGGCCGCGCACATCATCCTCGATGGCGCCTTCGCCGCCCGCGTCCTCCTCGCTCGGCTCGATACCATCCCCGAAGCCCGCCTCAAGACCGGCCAGAGTCTCGCTCTAGACTCGTGGACGCGTTTCGCCATCATCGACTGGCCAGCCCTGCGCGGCACCCTGCCCGGCCTCGCCGCCATCATCTTTCTTCTCGCCTTCACCAGCTTCCCCATCGTGCTGTTGCTTGGCGGCGGCCCCTCAGTGCAGACCCTCGAAGTCGCGATCTATTCCGCCGTCCGCCTCGATTTCGATCTCGCGCTCGCAGTCAAATTGGCCCTGATCCAGATCGGCGTCTGCTCGGCCATCATCCTCGCCAGCTCAGCTCTGATGCCAATCTCCTCAAGTCTCGACCGTCCAGTCGAACCCCGCTGGCGCGACGGACAGGCAACCCGCCTGTTGCAATACGCCATCCTCACGCTTGCCCTCCTCGGCTTCGCATCGCCTTTGGCCGCAGTGCTGGCCGACGGCGTTGTCGGACTCCCAGACGTCCTCGCGCAACCTGCGTTCTGGACCTCCGTTCTAACCAGTCTGTGGATAGGCACCGCATCCTCAACCCTCGCGCTGACTCTCGCTTTGACCATCGCGTCGGCCCGCGCCGCCACGGCCTCGCGCACAGCACGCACCATCCTCGGTGCCCCCGCCTACGCCTATCTGGCCGTCCCCGCCGTCGCCCTCTCGCTCGGCGCCTTTCTCTTCATCCGCAATCTCGGCATCGCGCCCGACCTCGCCGCGCCCATCGTCGTGGTCATCGCCAACGCGCTCCTCTCGCTGCCCTTTGCGATGGCCACGCTGGCGCCGCCGCTCGATGCAATCGCGCGCAGCCGCGGCAAGCTCATCCGCTCGCTCGGTCTCAGCGGCACGCGCCAGTTCCTCGATGTCGAATGGCCGCTCATCGCGCGCGACGCCGGCCTCGTCCTCGCACTCGGCTTCTGTTTCTCGCTCGGGGATCTCGGCGTCATCGCGCTGTTCGGCACCCAGGATTTCGTCACCCTGCCGCTGCTGATGAGCCGAGCCCTCGGCGCCTATCGCACCCATGACGCGGCAAGCATCGCCGCGCTGATGCTGGTCCTCACCATCGCTGCCTTCGTCACCCTGCCGCTGCTTTTCGAGAGGCTCAGCCGTGCTCGTTCTTGATGCCGTGACCTTCGCCTATCCCGGCGCGCCGCTCTACAGCTTCGCCATGGAGGCCGCCCCCGGCGAGATCACCGCCATCCGCGGCGCATCGGGCTCCGGCAAATCGACCCTCCTCGACCTCATCGCCGGCTTCCTCGCTCCCATTTCGGGCCGCGTCGTCATCGAAAGCCAGGACGTCACCGCGCTGAAGCCCGAACAGCGTCCGGTCTCGATCCTGTTCCAGTCGGAAACCCTGTTCGAGCATCTCAGCGCCGCCCGCAACGTCGCGCTCGGCCTATTCCACAGCGACTGGGCGACCGTAACGGCCGCCCTCACCGAAGTTGGCCTCCCCGACATCGGCGCCCAGCGCGCCTCAACCCTCTCCGGTGGCCAGAAGCAGCGCGTCGCACTCGCCCGGACACTCCTGCGCAACAAACCCGTGCTGCTGCTCGATGAACCTTTCTCCGCGCTCGACGACGAGACGCGCGCCACCACTCGCACCCTCGTCCAATCGCTCACCCAGAAACACAAATGGGCCACCCTGCTGGTGACCCATCATGCCGACGACATCTCGGCGATTGCCGATCGCGTCTATCTGCTCAAAGACCAGATGCTAGCCCGCTGACTTGCCCCAGGCCGCAAAGACCTCGTTGAACATCTGCTCCGCGGCCGGATCCTTTTCCAGCGTGATGATCGCCCGCTTGCCCGACGCATAGATCAGGGCGAGGTCCATCCACTTCCGCGACGTCAGCAGATTGGTGTTGGCGGTATTATCTTCCGGCGTCGCACTCAGCGCGAACAGGAACGAATTGCCCACTACCCGCGCCGAGGCGCCCACTAGCGGCACGCCCTGCATCAGCTCTTCATTCTTCAGCAGCACGCCCGGCAGGCCGGCTATCGAGCCGCCAATGAAGCTGTCGGAAACCGTGAAGTTGATTTCCATCAAATGGCTGGCCGGCAGGCTCGGATCCGAATTCTTGCGGATCAGCACGTCGACCGAAAGATTGCGGGCAGGGATATTGGCCTTGCCCACCAGCGTCGGCAGACCCGTCTCATCGGTGCCCTTGCTCCAGTCGACCGTACCCGAGAACGGTACAGCGCCAGTCGTCCCATTGTCCGACGCTTCGAGCAGCAGCGACTGGCTGCCGGCAACGCTCGCCGGATCGATCGCGGCCACGGCTTCTTCTGCAGTCGTAGGAGCCGTCGCCGCCCCACCAAGGCGCTCCTCGGTCTTCGCATCGCCGTTCGGCGATTGCAGCGCCAGCGGCGCTACGGAGGGTGTCGTGTCGGCCGTCGCCGCATCGATCGCGGGCAGTCGCTGATTGGCCTTGAGTTCGGTTGCCGGCTCGGTGGTCGCGGCGGTCGTCTCGGTGTTACCCGGACCTGTCGAATCAGGTGTCACCACCGGCGCCGTCGTCGCGGTGCTCACCACGGCGTCGCCCTTGCCGAACATCGCGTCGAGATTGATGAAGCCTTCCTGCCAGGCCCAGAAGCCCGCACCACCCGCGCCCACCACAAGGGCTGCGAAGATGATGAGGAAAATGCTAACGGCGCCAAGCCCGCCCCGCTCCGATTGCGCACGCGGCACGGCGCCATCGAAGGCGCGGCTCGCCTGCGCACGGCGCGGATTGGCGAATTCCTTGGCCGGACGCGGCGCGCGCGGCGCCGGCATCTGGTCGCGCTGCTCGCCACGGCTCAGCACCAGATCAGTGCCGGGAGCGCGTCCATTGTTCGCAGCCTTGCCATTGTAATAGCCGTTCCGCTGCGGCGCCGGCGCCTGCATCGGCTCGTCGTCATACTCGACTTCGGTCTCGTCATACTGCGCCGGCATATCGTCGCCCTGCGCCGCACGATCCAGCGTCGCAATGGCGCGGTCGATTGCGCCCTGCGGATCGGCCTGCTGCTGCTCAACCTCGACTTCGCGCACAGCGGTCATCGCCTGCACATCATCGGGCACATCGAATTCAAGCGGCTCCATCTGCCGCGCGGCAGCGGCTGCATTGCGGCCATCGCGGCGCGGCTCGATTGCCGGACCACGGCGGCCATTCTCGATGCTCACACCAAATCCGGGCGTGATCGGGCGGCCCTTCGAAGCTTCGGCGCGCGCCACGATCGAGGGCAGCGCCCGCGTGTCTGGCTTGCTCGCGGCAGGGCGCTGCGGCACCGGCTTTTCTTTCGCGGGCTCTCTAGCTGGCGGTTCCGATTTGGCGACCAGTACCGGCTGCGATTTGGGCGGCCGCGCTTTGATCTCGGGACCTCGCGGCGTGGCAGCCGGCCCGCGGTCGCGCTCAGCGGCGGCGATAATATCTTCGATCGAATTGCTGCCGTTGATCGGCCGGCCCTTGGGCTCGGGCTTCGTCGGCCTTGCCTCGGCCCGCATTGGCGGCGCCTCGGGTTCGGGCTTCGGTTCCGGCTTGGGCTTCCTGGCTTCGCTGGCAAACACTGGTGGCAGATTCGGCGGCGATTGCGGCTCCGCGCCAAGGCCGGCAATGTTGGCCTCGCTCGCTTCCTGCTCCACCTGGCGGATGCAGTCCTCGAGTTGCAGGCGGTGCGTCGTGATATCGCGAGCGGCCAAAGGCGGATTGATAGCCCGCAACTGCCCCACAAGAGCGGCGCGAGCCTTCTCATAGACCGCGCGCCGGGCCCCCCCGTTATTCTCGGGCAGGGCGTCTACCGCCCGACGCAAAAGTTCTTTGTAATCCGCCATGCGCTACATTCGCTCAATTTGTGCGTGAGTTGTAGCCAAAAAACCTCAGTCTTGGAACGGGTCTTGCACGAGTATGGTATCCAGCCGCTCGGGGCTGGTGGAGAGCATGGCGACCGGCGCACCGATCAGCTCCTCGATATACCGGACGTACTTGACGGCCGGAGCTGGCAATTGGTTCCAGCTCCGCGCCCCTGCTGTCGTTTCTGACCACCCCTCGAGAGACTCATAGATCGGCTTCACAGCCGCCTGAGCCCTCATAGAGGCTGGCAAATAGTCAATTTTTTGTCCGTCCAGCTCATAACCGACACAAACTTTGATCTCTTTGAGACCATCGAGCACATCGAGCTTGGTTAATGCGATGCCGGTGATCCCCGAGGTCCGCACCGTCTGGCGCACCAGAACCGCGTCGAACCAGCCGCAACGGCGCGGCCGCCCGGTGTTCACCCCGACCTCTTTTCCAACTGTGGATAAGTGCCGGCCGATCTCGTCATTGAGCTCGCAGGGGAACGGCCCCTCGCCCACGCGTGTGGTGTAGGCCTTCGTGATCCCCAGCACATAGCCGATCGCCGTCGGACCAAGACCCGATCCCGCCGCCGCCTGTCCGGCCACCGTGTTCGACGACGTGACGAACGGGTAGGTACCGTGATCATTGTCGAGCAGCGCACCCTGCGCCCCCTCGAACAATATCCGCGACCCCGACCGCCGCTTCTCGTCGAGCACCCGCCACACCTGGCCCACATAGGGCAGGATCTTGTCGGCCACCTCGATCAGCTCGTCATAGAGCACCTGCGCCGACAGCTCGGTGAGCCCCATGCCGCGCCGCAGCGCATTGTGATGGTTCAACAGCCGCTCGATCTTGGCCATCAGCGTATCGGGCTCGGCGAGATCGCAGACGCGGATCGCCCGGCGCCCAACCTTGTCCTCATAGGCCGGCCCGATGCCGCGCTTGGTCGTGCCGATCTTGAGACCCGAATTCGAGTTCTCGCGGATCGCATCGAGCTCGCGGTGGAGGCTCAGGATCAGCGGCGCATTGTCCGCGATCATCAGTACCTCGGGCGACACATCGACGCCCAGCGCCGCAAGCTTGCCGACCTCTTCGACGAAATGGTGCGGATCGACCACCACGCCATTGCCGATGACGCTCAGCTTGCCGCGCACCACACCCGAGGGCAGCAGCGCGAGCTTATAGACCTTGCCGTCGATCACCAGCGTATGGCCGGCATTGTGCCCGCCCTGATAGCGCACCACCACATCGGCGCGCTCCGAGAGCCAGTCGACGATCTTGCCCTTGCCCTCGTCACCCCACTGGCTGCCGACGACGATCACATTTGCCATTACAGGATGCCCCTCGCGAAACTGCAGCGCGCATGAGCCTTCATGCACGCCGTCCGGTCATTGATCTTGGGCAAGCGCCGCCCCACCAACCGGGGTCCGGCAATTGCGGTTGTCCCTTAAACCACCCGCGCCCCGATGACAAATGCTACCGAGCGTCGCGGGCCGCTATTGGCTGGCATCCACCGCCGAAAGCGTGAATAACCGGCTCACAGGCACATTCCTCGCCTGCGCAGCAACGAATCGATGTCCGACACCTCGCCCACCAAGACGCGCGCCTCGGCGCTCATGTCCCAGCCCTATGTCCTGCTGATCCTCTGCAACCTGTTCTGGGGCGGCAATGTCGTGGCCGGCAAGGCCGCCGTCGGCAACATCGATCCCTACGCTCTGATGGTCCTTCGCTGGACCGGCTCGTTGCTCGTCCTCCTGCCCTTCGCCATCGCGCCGCTGCAGCAGGACTGGCCGATCATCCGCGCCAAATGGTGGCTCTATCTGTTCTACGGCGTGGTCGGCTATGCGACCTTCAACGTCCTCGTCTATATCGCCGCCAACTACACTTCGGGCATCAACAATGCGATCGACCAGGTGGCCATCAACATCTTCGTCATGGCCTTCAGCTTCGTACTGTTCCGCACTTGGGTCCGCCCGCTGCAACTTGTCGGCGTCGCCATCACGATTGTCGGCGTCGCGCTCACCGCGACGCACGGCAATCTCGCCCGCATCATCGCGCTCGACATCAATGTCGGCGACCTGCTCGTGCTGCTCGCCTGCCTCGCCTACGCCATCTACTCGATCGGCCTCCGCTGGCGCCCGCAGACCAAATGGCTGAGCTTCCTCTTCGCCAGCTTCACCGGCGCGTTGCTCGCCTCGATCGTCTTCCAGCTCGCTTTCGGCGGCGGCCCCGAACACTTCATCGCGGCCCTCCCGACTATCACCCCGCTCGGCTGGCTGATCGTCGGCTACACGGTGTTCTTTCCCTCGCTCATCTCGCAGATGTTCTACGTCCGCGGCGTCGAACTCATCGGTGCCAATCGCGCCAGTCTCTTCATCAACCTCATCCCGCTCTTTGGCGCGCTCGGCTCGGTGTTCATCCTCGGCGAACAGCTCCAGCCTTTCCATTTCATCGCTGGCGCCCTCGTCATCACCGGCATCATCCTCGCCGAATGGAGCGCGCGCCGCACATTTACCGGGCGCAAGGAATAAGCCGTTAGGCTCCTGGGATCGGCCGGCACCGGCCATGGGAAAGATCTGTGATCCTGTTCTGGCGCGCCATCCCCAAACTGGTCCTCACAGGCTTCGTCCTGCTGGCCATCGCGCTGCTCGCCCAACCGATCCAACTCCTCACCGCGCATATCCCCCTCAGCTACAATGAAGGCTGGAACGCCTTTCACACGCTACGCCTCCGCAGCGGCGGCCTGCTCTACCCGCCCATCTCGCCGGCGATCTTCATCAACTACCCGCCGCTCTCCTTCAACATCGTCGCCAGCCTCTCCTCCTTGATCGGCGACGACATCGTTGCTGGCCGCATCGTCGCGCTCATCGCTCTCGCGATCACGACGCTCAATGTCGGAATCGCAGCGTGCCGCCTCGGCGCCAACACCGATCTCGCCGCCATCGCGGCGCTCGCCTTCTTCTGCTTCATCGCGCTGTTCTTTTCCGACTACATCGGCGTCGACGACCCACAATGGCTGGCGCAGGCCTTCCAGTCGACGGCGCTCGTGATCCTGCTGCGCAATCGCCGCGACTGGCTGCCTCTCGCCTCAGCCGCTTGCCTCATTGTCGCCGGTGGTCTCATCAAGCACAACGTCATCGAGCTGCCGATTGCCGTCACGCTCTGGCTCGCCATCGAAGACCGCGCATCGCTGCGCCGCTGGCTTGTCGCCTCCCTTGTCGCAGCGTCCATCGCCCTCGCGATCTGCTACGCTCTCTACGGCCAGAACTTCACCGACCAGGTGATCGGCTCGGGCCGCGGCTACACCCTCGCTCTGGTCGGTGTCATCGGCCGAACCTGGGGACCGCAGCTCGCCCCTTTCGTGATCGTCGCCGCGGTCGGCGCCTGGCTGCAGCGCCGCACGCCCAACGGCCGCTTTATCGGCATCTACATCGCCGCATCGCTGACCCTCGGCTTCGCGCTGATGACCGGTTCAGGCGTCATCTACAACACGCTGTTCGACCTCGTGATCGCCATGATGCTGGGCTGCGCGCTCTTCTGCCAAACCATCGCCGATCGCACCGCCACGACGCCCCGCGCGCAGGCGATGGTCCTCGCGCTGATGAGCCTGCTCTTCGCCCTGCGCTTTATCATGCTGGCCCCCGGCGTCACCCTCGCCGGCCCCGATGTCGCGACCCGGCAAGCCTGGACCGCAACCATCGATCGCATCCGCACCGAGCCCGGTCCGGTCGCCTGCGAAACCCTCGCCCTGTGCTACTGGGCTAGCCGCCAAAGCGAGATCGAGTTCTTCAATTTCGGCCAGCGCGCCCGCCTCGACCCAGGCTATGACGCCGCCTTCGCGGCGCAACTGCAATCAGGTGCAATCGGCCTCATCCAGCTCGACATCGACCTCGCAGCCGATCGCCTGCCGCCCGCTCTCGAAGCCATCATCGCGCAGCGCTATGTGCAACTTCAGTCGACCCCAACCATCCTGATGGTCCCGAAGCCCTGAGCTAGGGGCCTCGCACCGGCCAGAACGGCACCAGCGCCGGTACCCGCTTGCGGTAGGCGGCATATTCCGGCCCGAGTTCCTCCATCAGGAACCGCTCCTCCAGCCGATACTTCAGCGAGAACGACACGACGATGAGCGCTACGCCCGCTATGCCGAACAGCCCCGGACGCAGCATCGCCGTTGCCGCCAGCGCCACGATCAAACCCGTATAGATCGGGTGCCGCACGATCGCATATGGCCCCGTATCGATGATCTTGTGATCGGCCTTGCGCGTCACGCGTCCCGACCACAACGTCCCCAGATGGATGCGCGCCCACCAGGTCAGCGCAAACCCCACGAGGGCGACCGCGACCAGCAGCCATTCATAAGCGTCCGGCGTCGACCACAACATGTCCCGCCGGCCCGTGGCGAAATTCAGAAACAGCAGCACCGAACCGGCCAACATCACGAGCCAGTGGTAGCGCTCCTCCCGATCCGGCGGCCGCGCTGCCGCCTTGCTCGCCCAGATCGCTGCCAGCCCCCACGACAGCATCCACACGCCCCAAGCCGCCGCAAACATATAACTATAAGTCATTGCATCCCCCCGCCACCCACCGGGTGTCATCCCCGCGGAAGCGGGGACCAATGGATGACGAGCCCCGGCCATAAATGCAAGAACCCCGCTCACGCGGGGTCCTCAGAACTCGGAGATGCAGTGCGACCTTAGAACTGCAGCGCCTTCGCCTGCTTAACGCCTGGCAACGCCGCAATTTCCTTGAGCTGCTTCTCCCCCACCGACCCGTCGATCGAGATCAGCGCAATCGCGTCGCCACCCACCTCGGCCCGGCCGAGATTGAAATTGGCGATATTGACGCCGAGATTGCCCAGCAGCGTGCCCAGCCGGCCGATGTGGCCCGGCTTGTCCTCATTGGTCACATACAGCATCGAGGGCGTCACTTCCGCCTCCATGCTGATGTCCTTGACCTGGATGATGCGCGACTTGCCATTGGCGAACACCGTTCCAGCAAGACCGCGCGTCTGCTTCTCGGTGGTCACCGTGATGCGGATGTAGCCCTCATAGGCACCCTGCTGGTCGCGCGTAGAAACCTCGACATTGATGCCTCGATCCTTGGCGATCTGCGGCGCCGACACCATGTTGATGTCACCCATCTGCGGCTTCAGCACGCCATTGAGCGCAGCCGCCGTCATCGGCTTCACATTGAGCTTGGCGACATTGCCTTCATACTCGATCTTGATCCCGGTGATCGGGTTCTCGGTGAGCTGTCCGGCGAACGAGCCGAGCGATTCCGCCAGCTTCACCCACGGGGTCAGCCGCGGTGCTTCTTCCGCGCTGATCGAGGGGAAGTTGAGCGCATTGGTGATCTCGCCCGTCATGAGATACGCCGAAATCTGCTCGGCCACCTGCAGCGCCACATTCTCCTGCGCCTCGGTGGTCGATGCACCCAGATGCGGCGTGCAGATCACATTGGCGAGTTCGAACAGCGGGCTGTTCTGTGCCGGCTCCTCGAGGAACACGTCGAGCGCCGCGCCCGCGACCTTGCCCGACTTCAGCGCGTCATACAGCGCAACTTCGTCAACGAGACCGCCACGCGCACAATTGATGATGCGGACGCCATCCTTCATCTTGGCGATGGCCTCGGCATTGATGATGTTGCGCGTCGCGTCGATCAATGGCGTGTGGAGCGTGATGAAATCGGCGCGCTTGAACAGCTCGTCGAGTTCGACCTTCTCGACGCCAATCGCCTGTGCCCGCTCACTGGTGAGGAACGGGTCGAATGCCACCACCTTCATATGCAAGCCAATCGCGCGGTTGGCGACGATCGAGCCGATGTTTCCGGCGCCGATGAGGCCCAGCGTCTTGTTGGTGACTTCGACGCCCATGAAGCGGTTCTTCTCCCACTTCGATGCCTTGGTCGAGGCATCCGCTTCCGGTAGCTGGCGCGCCAGCGCGAACATCATCGCGATCGCATGCTCAGCCGTCGTGATCGAATTGCCGAAGGGCGTGTTCATCACGATGATGCCCTTCTTGGTCGCCGCCGGAATGTCGACATTGTCGACACCGATGCCGGCGCGCCCGATGACCTTCAAATTCTTCGCCGCAGCGATGATCTTCTCGGTCACCTTGCTGGCCGAGCGGATGGCCAGACCATCATACTGCCCGATGGCCTCGAGGAACTTGTCCTTGTCCTTGCCGAGGTCCGGCAGATAGTCCACCTCCACGCCTTCGCGCTTGAAAATCGCCAGCGCCGCCGAGCTGATCTTGTCCGAAACGAGTACCTTGGGCATCACGCCCTCCTGAATGTGAATGGGGGAGAGTGCGGCGCGACATCGCGCGCCGCGAAAACCTTAGGCAGCAGCCTTAAGCGCGGCCTTCTCGGTCGCAAATGCCCAGTCGAGCCAACCGGTCAGCGCCACAAGATCAGACGTCTCAACCGTCGACCCGCACCAGATCCGCAGCCCCGTCGGCGCATCGCGATAGCCGCCAATGTCGTAAGCAACACCAGCCTTATCGAGCCGCAACACGATCGCTTTGGCGAACGCCGCCTGCGCGTCGGCATCGAGCAGCTTGATTGCTGCATCCTCGATCACGAGGCATACCGACGTATTGGAACGCTGCTCCGGAATCTGCGCCAGGAAATCGACCCAGTCGGTCTTCGCCACCCAGTCGTTCAATGCCTTGAAGTTCGCATCGGCCCGTGCCTGCATGCCCTTAAGGCCGCCAACGGTCTTGCCCCATTCCATCGCATCCACCGCGTCCTCGATGCAGATCATCGACACAGTGTTGATGGTGGCACCCTCGAAGATGTCCTCCATAAGCTTGCCGCCCTTGGTCATGCGGAAGATCTTGGGCAACGGCCAGGCGGGCTTATAGGTCTCGAGCCGTTCCACAGCGCGCGGCGAGAGGATCAGGATGCCATGTGCGGCCTCGCCGCCCAGCGCCTTCTGCCAGCTGAACGTCACCACATCGAGCTTGGCGAAATCGAGGTTCTGCGCAAACGCCGCCGAGGTGGCGTCGCAGATCGTCAGCCCCTGCCGATCAGCCGGGATCCAGTCCGCATTGGGCACGCGCACACCCGAAGTCGTGCCGTTCCAGGTGAACACCACGTCGCGGTTGAAATCGACCTGCTTCAGATCCGGCAGATAGCCATAGTCGGCCTTGATCACCCGCACATCCGGCAGCTTCAGCTGCTTCTGCACATCGATCACCCAGCCTTCGCCAAACGATTCCCACGCCAGCATATCAACGCCACGGGCGCCCAAAGCCGACCACAGGAACATCTCGACCGCGCCCGTATCCGACGCCGGCACGATGCCGATGCGATAGCCTTCGGGCACTTCGAGCAGCTCGCGCGTCAACGCGATGGCCTTCTCGATTCGGGCCTTGGCGGGCTTGGCGCGATGCGACCGCCCAACCAGCGCGCCCTTGAGCGCATCGACCGTCCAGCCAGGACGTTTCGCGCAGGGACCCGATGAGAAATTTGGATTAGCCGGTTTTACCGCCGGTGCGGTGGGCATATCAGCCATGGCGACCCTCCCAGGTCGAAAGCCTCACGGTAGGGTGAGGTGTCCTAGGGCGGCAGATACTCCCACGGCGATTTCCGCGCAAGGGCCCATCCGTCTTTTCTTGGGTCGGCATCCGCCCGACCCCGTCTGCCCACCTTGTGGTGACCGGCGCCAGGCGGTTACGCTACCCGCACGCGCAACCGCATCTGCGCCGGGCGGGGACATGCAGCCGATGTTGAACCGATTGGAACGCGCGAGCCTGACCCTCGCGACTGCCATTGCTCTGCTGCTGCCTCCCGGTTCCGCTTTGGCGCAGGAGACGTCTCTGGGCATAACCGAGCCAGTGAAGCTCGCGCCTTTCAACGAGGCCGCAGCAGCCTGCACCGCGCCACAGGATCTCCAGCGAACGCTCGCCTACGTGCAGGAAAACGAACGCGAGTTCCTGGCCGGCGTCGATCACGGCCTGAGCGCGGCCGCGGCCGATCGGGGGTTGAGCTACGAAAAGGCGCTGGCCGAAAGCGACGTGGCGAAGGCGATCGCCGAGGTCGATGGCTTCACCCGCGCCAAGGTTGGCGCCATCATCGCGACATCGTCCGACCCCACCGCAATTGCGCCAAGCCTGCGGGCCGCGATCGGAACCGGCGAGTTTGTGGGCACCATCGTCCCGCCCCCCGCCACGCTCATTCTCAATGCTCCGCAATACCAGACCGGCAAAGTCCTCGCCGACGCAGCCATCGACTACATCGCGACACACCTCAACGGTCGCGCCAATGTCGTGTTGCTGACGCAGGACTCCATGCAATATCTGACGCCGCGGTTCACCGCGATCCGGAAGGGCCTCGACACGCTCCCGGGCGTGACGATCATCGCCGATATCGCCCCGTCGCCGGTGACGCGGAAGGGGGGCTTCGACACGATGAACACCATCCTTCAGGCCAATCCCAGGGGTGATGTGGACGTAGTGTTAGGTGCCGATGCGGTGGTCCTCGGCGCACTCGATGCATTACGGGCGGCCGGCAAGGCTCGTCCCGATCAGTTCCTCGGTGGCATCGACGGCGAACCGGCCGCGGTTGCCGAAATCAAAAGCGGCGATGGCCCTTACAAGGCGAGCATCGCTCTGTCGTCACCTGTCTTCGGATACGCCATGGGCAATTACGCGGCAGACTGGCTCGACGGCAAGAGCGTCCCGCAGGCGATGGACATTCTTCCCGTCGCACTGACCAAGGACAACCTCCCGCAATACACCGCGGACGAAGCAGATCCGGGTGCCGTCTTCAAAGATCCAGCGCGACGCGATCTCTACCTGCGAATGTACGGCAACATCTGCTACGACACCCGCGACCAATATTTGAACTTCCCCTGGTCCTCGGAAGCGCAATAATCCAGTAACATCGGTAACGTCGAGCGGGAGTTCGGGCTCGTAACGAGCCGCGTCTCATCCGAGTAGCCGACCGCTGTGCTGGTCGAGCGGCTTCTAGCTGGCCGCGAGCTTCTCCAGCCTGTCGGCGAGCCCATTGAGCTCCCATTTCCGCGCCAGTGCCGCCCCCGCGGCCCAATCCGGCGCTGCCGATTTGATTGCCGGCAGCTTCACATCGCGCACCATCGTCGCGATCCGCAGATAGAGCCGCAGATCATCGGCCTGCGCCGGAAACTTACCCGCCGCAAGAATGGCCTCCAGCGTGCCGTATTGCTTCAACAAAGACGCCGCCGTCACCGCGCCAACCCCTTTCGCGCCGGGGATCTTGTCCGAGGGATCGCCGCGCAGCGCAATGAAATCGGGCACCTGCTCGGGCAGCACGCCATAGCGCTCGACCACCTCCATCGGTCCGATCCGCGCAATCTCGCCGGCCTTCACCGGACTAAGGATCGTGATCTTGTCTGACGCCAACTGGAACGAGTCTCTATCGCCGCTCGCGACCAGCGCCGTCCCGCCGCGGTTCTCCTCCGCCGTCGCAGCCGAGGCGATATAGTCGTCCGCCTCGTAGCCATCGCCCTTGCCCCAGATAAAGCCCAGTGCGCTCATCATCTGCGGCAGCACGTCGAGCTGTTCGACGATGGAATCGTCCATCTCGCGGCCGCCCTGATACCCCACCAACTCCTTCGCTCGCCAATTGCTCTCGCTGAGCTTGTCCCACCCGACAAACACCGCACGCGGCGTCTCCGCCTCAATGAGCCGGATCAGATAATTCGTGAACCCGAGAATCGCGTTGCCGCCCTTGCCGCCCGCCCGCAGCACACTCTTGGGCACGCCGTGATAGGCACGGTGGGCGAACGAATCCCCGTCGACCACCAGCAGCGGTCTTTGTGCACCGCTTGCCATCAATCGAACTGCACCAGGTTGAGCGCCGGTAGCGGCCCGCCCGGGAACTGGATCAACCGTCCACCATCGCGCAAGCCACCGAGGTCGATGCGGAAAAATCCCAGCCGGTCGATGATCTCAGCCACCCCCGCCTTCGCCTCCGAATCGTCCCCAGCCATAAACAGCACCCGGCGCCCGCCCTCCGTCGCAGGATCGCCCGCCAGGAGATGCGGCAGCACATGGTTGAACGCCTTCACCACTCGCGCTCCCGGCACCATCTCGGCAAACATTTCGCTCGATGTGCGACCGTTGAGCGCCACCGGCTTGAAGCTTGGCCCTTCGAGCGCATTGTTGCAATCGACGACAATCCGCCCGCCCCAATCGGCCACCCCGCCGATCGCCTCATCGAGCCGCATCCATGGCACCGCGACGAACACGATATCGGCCGCCAGCACCTCGTCGCGGGACCCCGCTGTCACATGCGGCGACACGCCCGACAGCAGCGCGCCGAGCGACGCCACCCCCCGCCGGTTGACGATCTTCGCCGCAATCCCTGCCCGCGCCAAAATCGCCGCGATGGCCGAGCCCACGGCCCCCGCGCCCACAACACCAATGCTCAAATCAAAGTCTCCGAACCACAGCCTGCCTTAGCCCAACTCGCTCCACGGCACCATCTGGCCGCCAAAACCCCCGGTACCATTGACCATTTGTCACCCTCCCGCTTCACCAGATGGCGATCAAATGCTAATCACTCGGCCATTGGGGGTGCTTCATGAACTATCTACGCCATCTTGCCGCGGTCGCGTTTGCGACGCTGGCCCTGCCTGCCTTCGCGCAGGACATCACACCGGAACAGGATGCCGAGGCGATGGATTTCGCCATGCACGATGCGGTGTTCACGCTCTACCATGAGTCCGGGCATCTGCTCGCCCACGAGCTGGGCCTGCCCGTCCTCGGCAAGGAAGAAGACGCCGCGGATTCGCTGGCCGTCATCCTTATTCTCAACAACACCGGCGACGATGACGAGCGCTTCAACACGCTCGTCGATGCCGCCAACGGCTGGTACTACTCGGCTGAGGACAGCACGGGCGAAGGCCTCGACGACCTCAGCTATTATGACGATCACAGCCTCGATATTCAGCGCGCTTACGCCATGGTCTGCATGATGGTCGGCGCCGAACCCGAAGAGTTCACTGAGGCCGCCGAAGTCTATGCGCTCGATGCCGACCAGCAGGACGCCTGTATCGGCGTTTACCAGCAAGCCGACGAAGCCTGGAACAGCCTGCTCGATCCGCACCGCGCCAAGACGCCCGGTCCGACGATCCCGGTAAAGTATGAAGATGCCGGCGACTTCCAAATCTATGCCGACGAACTGAAAAAGCGCGGCATCCTCGAAGACCTCGCCACATTCCTCAGCACCACCTTCACCTTGCCCGCCGGCATCGAGATCCACGGCGCGCTCTGCGACGAACCGAACGCCTTCTACGATCCCGAAAGCCACATGATCACCTACTGCTACGAGCTGGCGGACGACATGTACTTCAAGGACATCGAAAAGGGCGGCGAAGGCGAAGAGGCCCCCGCCGCAGGAACCAGCGGCTCCCGCGGCGGCTGATGTCGCTGGCATCGCTCTACAAGCATCAACGGCGGCCCTAGTGGCCGCCGTTTTGCGTCCACCGACACGTATCTCTCAGTCGGGCCCTTCTCCCGCGAGCGAGGGAAGGTGTCGCCAGAGGCGACGGAAGGGGGCGGCCACGTACACCGGGTCATCCCCCTCACCTTGCGAACAAAACGAGAATGAGGCTCACTCACCCGCACCACTTACCCCGCTGATTCGCCCGTGCTCGCCGAGATCGACTACCTCCATCGCCTGAACCCGGAACAGCGCCGTGCCGTCGAGCATGGCGTCGGCTCGGGTAATATCGGCGGCCCTCTCCTCGTCATCGCCGGCGCCGGCTCTGGCAAGACCAACACCCTCGCCCACCGCGTCGCCCATCTCATCGTCAACGGCGCAGATCCGGGCCGTATCCTGCTGATGACCTTCTCGCGCCGCGCCGCCGCCGAGATGACCCGCCGCGTCGAGCGCATCGCCACGCAGGTGATGGGCACATCGTCCGGCGCGGTTACCGGCGCGCTGCATTGGGCCGGCACCTTCCACGGCATCGGCGCACGCCTGCTCCGCGAGTATGCACCCAACCTCGGCCTCGACCAGCAATTCACCATCCACGATCGCGAAGATTCCGCCGACCTGCTCAACATCGTCCGCCACGATCTCGGCCTGCATGAGAGCGCCTCGCGCTTCCCTACCAAGGGCACCTGCCTCGCCATCTACTCGCGCACCGTGAACGCCCAGAGCGACCTCACCGAGACCCTCAAGGATCACTTCCCCTGGGCCGCAATGTGGGACACTCAGCTGCGTTCGCTGTTCGGTGCCTATGTCGACGCCAAGCAAACCCAGAACGTCCTCGATTATGACGATCTGCTGCTCTACTGGACACTGATGATGCGCGACCCCGCCATCGCAGCTGATCTCGGCACGCGCTTCGACTATGTGCTCGTCGACGAGTATCAGGACACCAACCGGCTGCAATCGGCGATCCTCCTCGCGCTCAAGCCCGACGGCCGGGGCATGACCGTCGTTGGCGACGATGCGCAGTCGATCTATTCCTTCCGCGCCGCCACAATCCGCAACATCCTCGATTTTCCGGCGAGCTTCACGCCAGCCGCCGACATCATCACGCTCGACCGCAACTATCGCTCGACTGAGACCATCCTCGACGCCGCCAATGCGGTGATCGCCGAAGCCGCCGAGCGCTTCACCAAGGACCTTTGGACCGACCGCAAATCGAGCAATAAGCCGCAACTCGTTACCGTTCGCGACGAGGCGACCCAGGCGCAATATGTCGTCGAACGCGTGCTAGAAAAGCGCGAGGGCGGTGCAGCGCTCAAGGATCAGGCGGTGCTGTTCCGCACCTCGCACCATTCCGGCCCGCTCGAGATCGAGCTCACACGCCGCAACATTCCCTTTGTCAAATATGGCGGCCTCAAATTTCTCGACGCCAAGCACGTCAAGGACGTGCTTGCGCTGCTGCGATGGGCGGAAAATCCGCGCGACCGCGTCGCCGGCTTCCGCATCCTGCAATTGCTGCCCGGCATCGGCCCCGGCACTGCTGGCAAGCTGCTCGACACGCTGGACGCCGCCCCCCGCCCCTTCATCGCTCTCGCCGATTTTCCCACGCCAGCAAGGTCCGAAGGTTGGGAAGCCTTTGTCGCCGTCATCAGCGATTTGGCAGCCGCGCGCGACTGGCCCTCGGCCTTTTCGCGAGCCCGTCTTTGGTACGAGCCCGTCCTCGAACAGGCTCACGACGATGCCCAAGTCCGGCTGCTTGATCTGCTGCAACTCGAGCAGATCGCCTCCGGCTATCCGAACCGCGAACGCTTCCTCACCGAACTCACGCTCGATCCGCCAGACGCCAGTTCCGATCTTTCCGGCGCCGGCCCGAAGGACGAGGACTATCTCATCCTATCGACCATCCACTCCTCCAAAGGCCAGGAGTGGCGCTCGGTCCAGATCCTCAACGTCGTCGATGGCTGCATTCCATCCGATCTCGGGACGGGATCGACGCATGAGCTGGAAGAGGAACGCCGCCTCCTCTATGTCGCGATGACGCGTGCCCGCGACGAGCTTCACCTTCTCATCCCGCAGCGCTTCTTCGTCACCCAGCAAGCGAAATTCGGCGACCGGCATCTCTATGCACAGCGCACGCGTTTCATCACCCGCGTCATGCTGCCGCTCTATGACGATGTCCTGTGGCCGGCGCTCAAGCCGATGTCGTCCGAACTTCAGGCCATGAAGTCGAACGTCGATTTGCGCGCGCAAGCGCGCACCATGTGGGCGAAATGAAGCTAGTGGTTGGCGAGGGCCGCAGCACGTCCGAGCATGCCGATATCGGTGCTCTGATAGACGATGTGGTTCTTTTCGCCCGGCACGGCAACCTGCACCTCGGCCCGGCGGCCGTCCTTGGCGAAAGTACTGGCAAGGCTGATCGCTTCGATCTCCGCGCTGTCGCGGTTCAAGAACGGACCCTTGGACTTGCCATTGAGGTCGATCCACCACTTGTTGCGGGCGTAGATCACGATGAAGATAGCGGTAGTCATAATGCGCATTTCCCTAAAGCGCCGCTCTACATCAATATCCGGCCGTACCGAAAACCCGGTGTCCTTTCAGCGAACATGCTTAAAACTCATCAAGCTTTGATTACAAAATGGCCGTGACCCCCGCAGAACTAAGCCTTTCCGCCGCCAGACAAATCTGGCTTCGCGCCCAGCGGCTCGACACCCGCGAGCCCTTCGGTGCCGGTCCGGAAGCGACGCGCGCCGCAATCGAGCATTTGGGATACGTTCAGATCGACACCATCAATGTGATCGAACGCTCGCATCATCACATTCTGTTCTCGCGCATCCCCGGCTACCGCCGGACCGACCTCCAGCACGCCCAATCGGTCGAAAAGTCGGTGTTCGAATATTGGACCCACGCCCTCTCCTACGTTCCGATCCGCGACCTGCCCTTCTTTCTCCCCGCCATGAAGCGGCAACGGCTCGAACCCACGCAATGGGTCGCCAGCACGCCCACGACAGAAGTCAGCAAGATCCTACGCACCATCCGCAGGGACGGCGCCATGTCGATCCGCGATATCGAAGATGATGTTCTGGTCGAGAAGGACCATCCCTGGGCCAGTCGCAAACCCTCGAAGGGCGCCCTGCAGCGTGCCTTCTACGACGGACGCCTCGTGATCAGCGAACGCGCCGGCATGCTCAAGACCTATGAACTGATGGAGCGACATTTCGGCTGGACCTCGGCGCCAAAGGCCGCGACTGTCAATCAGATCACCGAGTATCTACTGGACCGCGCTCTGCGATCGCAGGGTGTGATCAGCGCCGCCTCTGTTATGTACCCACGCCTGCGCTTCTCGCCTGAAGTCCTCGCCCTGCTCGAGCGCCGTGTCCGCAAGAAGCAGCTCGTAGAGGTTCGCATCGAAGGCGAGCCGCATTGGCTGTCGCCGGACCTTCTAGATGCGTCACCGAAGCCGGGCGAACCGCTGGCGCACATCCTCTCGCCCTTCGACCCACTGATCATCCAGCGGCGCCGTCTGAAGCGTTTCTTCGGCTACGACCACGTCTTCGAGGCCTATGTGCCAAAGGCCAGGCGCAAATTCGGCTACTTCACGCTGCCGGTTCTGCTGGGCGACCAGATCGTCGCGGCCCTCGACCTCAAGACCGACCGCGCTGCCGGTAAGCTTTTGATCCAATCCTGGCACTGGTTGCCCGACGGCAAGGCTCGCGCCCACAAGCGATTGATCGAGGAGGAACTGACCCGCTTCGAGCGCTTCCAGCTCGGCCGCTGAAACAACAACGGCGCCACTGGGGCGCCGTTGCTGGAAGGGTGTCGTGTCTCCGCAGATTAGTTGAGACGGTGGCGTACCGTGCCGCGCACTTCGTGGATCGTGTTGTCGTTGAGGTAGTACGAAGGCGTGCCATACGCATTGTTGGTGATGGTCGGCATATAGATCATGCGGTAGCCGAGATCGGCGACCCACGTGCCTGCATCGTAGCTGACACCGGCCATCGCGGCAGCTGCCGCAGACCAGTTCGCACCATCCGGCGTTGCGCCGCTGACCGGCGTGATGTGGGTAAGATTGTAGGCGCCACCGAGACCGGCACCGACATAGACGCCCCAGCCGCCCTCAGCAGCCGAGCCACCACCGATGGCCGACAGCGGAATGTCGTAGTAGACGTTGGCGAGAGCAACGGTAGAACGCAGATGCAGCGTGCTGGTCCCGTCGGTCAGGCCTTCATTGCTGAGATAGTCGAGCGTGCCGTCGAAGCGGAGCCCGCTGCCCGTCTCGTAGCCGAAGCCGGCACCGACGGAGTAGCCATAGCCAGCAGCGGTGCCGACGAGGCAGGTGCAACCGAGAGTATCGACGTGCTCACGGGTCCACAGCATGTTGAAGCCCGCGCTGCCGCGGAGGTAGAAGGAGCCCGAGACGCCATAGTCGACGTCGGGAATTTCGATATCCGGATAGTCCGGCATGTCGGCCGCGCGGGCCGGGGCGCCGATCAGGGCCGCGAAGGCCACCAGCAGCGCTGCAAGAAGTATACGCATGTTACAAGTCCTTAGGTTCGCCACGACGACACCCGTCGATCGACCTTGACTCTGCCATCACTTCCTTAAAAGCCGCTTAACCCTAAGGCTTAACCCTAACAGGACCTGAATCGCCCTCGGAACGCTGCTCTAGTAACGCCTCGTTAACCGATTTTGTTAGGCGACCTGCCTGATCGTGGTAGCGATTTGATCGACCACGGCATCGACAAGACTAGCATCATCGCTTTCGGCCATCACGCGGATCACGGGCTCCGTCCCGCTCTCGCGAATAACCAGCCGTCCATCCTTGCCGAGCCGGTTTTTGCTCTCGGCAATTACCTGCACGACGAGTTTGTTCTCGAGCGGCTTGCCCGATTTGTAGCGCACGCTGGTGAGCTTCTGCGGCACCTTGTCGAAGCGCTTGCAGACCTCGGAAACCCGCAGCCCCGCTTCCTTGACCACCGAGAGAAGCTGGAGCGCCGCGACTAGACCATCCCCCGTCGTGGTGAAATCGGAGAGGATGATGTGGCCCGACTGCTCGCCGCCCACATTGAAGCCATGCGCCCGCATCGCTTCCAGAACATAACGGTCGCCAACCTGCGTGCGGTTGAGCTCGAGGCCAAGCGTCGCCATGTAGCGCTCGAGGCCTAGATTGCTCATCACCGTCGCAACGAGACCATTGCCCTTGAGGCTGCCGCGGGCATGCCACGACTGCGCGATGACCGCCATCAGCTGATCACCATCGACCACCTCGCCATGCTCGTCGACGATGATCACGCGGTCCGCGTCACCATCGAGCGCGATGCCGATATCGGCGCGCACTTCCCTCACCTTGGCGCGCAAGGCGTCGGGTGCGGTTGAACCAACCTTGTCGTTGATGTTGAAGCCGTCGGGCTCGACGCCGATCGAAAACACTTCCGCGCCCAGTTCCCACAGGGCGATCGGCGCGACCTTGTATGCTGCACCATGCGCGCAATCGATCACCACGCGGAGCCCCGTTAGATCGATGTTCTTGGGGAGCGTGCGCTTGGCGAACTCGATGTAGCGCGTCTGCGCCGCCTCGTCGCGATGCGCCCGGCCGATCTCGCGGCCCTTGCTCAGCTCCTTGGACATGTCGCTGTCCATGAGCGCTTCGATCTCGTGCTCGATGTCGTCGCTGAGCTTGTAGCCATCGGGTCGGAACAGCTTGATGCCATTATCGTCGTAGGCGTTGTGCGACGCCGAAATCATCACGCCCAGATCCGCCCGCAGCGATCGCGTCAGCATGGCAACGGCCGGTGTCGGCATCGGGCCGAGCAGATAGACGTCCATCCCCACGGCGGTGAAACCGGCGGTCAGCGCACTCTCGATCATATAGCCCGAACGCCGCGTATCCTTGCCGATCACCACACGGTTGCGGTGTTCGCCGCGGTCGAACTTGAGCCCCGCCGCCATGCCGACGCGCATGGCCAGTTCCGGCGTCAGCTTGTCGCCATTGGCGAGGCCGCGAATGCCGTCAGTTCCGAAATATTTGCGCGCCATGAAAACCTCCCGAGTCGAATATTGTGACAGTTTACCCCAAATCGGGCGTGAAACGGAGCCGCAGCGGGTTTTGCGTTAATTGGCGGCTCTTCTCTCTGCTCTGTCCTTCGCGACCCGAGCGGGTCACGAAGCCCAACCGCGGGGAGACTCGCGTCCAGCGGCGAGCATCCGGCGGCCCAGCGGGCCCCGGAGTCTGCTGGATGCTCTCCGAGGAGAGCGAGCGAGGCGGGACCATTGGTCCAGCCGGTAGTTCCGGCGAGTAAAATGGGACCTCTGGTCCCGCCTCGCGATCAGGGGCTATTCCAATCCTGCACTTGGCCGGCCGCTTGATCGCGGCGCGCGGCGTGGCCTTCCTAGGCCATGCCGGGCCCCGGACGCAGGTTGTCTCGTCCACGGCCCTCCTGCAGGATCGGAATGGTGTGAGGCGACCCCCGCACCACCCGACCTCCCCTTGCAGATCGCTCGTCGCGAACTCGCTCTATG
>JBDSHC010000149.1:0-31212 GCA_039918675.1 Devosia sp. | reverse complement strand
CGCTCGCCATCTCCGATCCCGCGAACGGCTTGTACGGCTGGGGCATGACCGTCAACAAGGGCGGCGACGGCTGGGGCGTCTGCATCAACGTGGTCCAGGCGTTCGGCGGCCACTTCACCGACGAGACCGGCAAGATCGTGCAGTTCAACTCGCCGGAAACGGTCGCCGCCTTCGAATGGTTCGTCGAGACTTTCGATCGCAACGGCAAGTTTGCCGCCATGCTGCCGCCGGGCGTTGAAAGCTGGACGGACACCGGCAACAACGAGGCCTACGCGGCCGGCAGCATCGGCTACACGCAGAACGCCTTCAGCGTTTATGCGGCGGCCAAGAAGAATACGCCGGACATCTTCAAGAACACGCTCGTGCTCGGCCAGCCAGTCGCCAACAACGGCGACAACCGGAGCGGCGGCGGCGTCGGTGGGTGGCTGACGATCTTCAAGAACGCGCCGAACGTCGATCTCGCCAAGCAGCTCGCCCTCGACCTGTTGGATCCAGCCAAGTTCGCCAAGATTTCTGCGGTCGCCGGCGGCCTCTTCATGCCCGCCTACAAGAACCTCTGGACCGACGAACTCCTCGCCAGCGATCCCAACTTCAAGATCATCAAGGAGCAGATCAGCGTCGAAAATCCTTTCCTCGGCGCATCGTGGCCGGCACAGCCGGCAGCGCAGATCGATGCGATCCGGGCGCAGAGCGTGCTCGAACAGGGCGTTGGCAACGCGATCTCGGGGCGCATGTCCGCAGCCGATGCAGTGAAGGACGCCCACGACAAGATCGTCCAGATCTTCGAAGAAGGCGGGATCATGCAGCCCTGACGGGAGCGACATTCAACGGGGCGGCCAGGCCGCCCCGTTGCCACTGTGAGGCGGGGCAAGAGCCAAAGAGCCATCCCCTGCCGTGAGGGTCTTCAGCGGACCAAGCTCGTGGTTCTTCGGGAGGTTGCAGATGGACGACCGGATTTCACTCGGCGGTGCAGTGACGGGCCAAAGCAGCGCCCTCAGGTTGAAAAACCTCCTGGGACGAGACTGGCTTACAGGTTACGCTTTTGTCCTGCCGATGGTCCTGATCATGGGCGGGCTGATCTTCTGGCCCTTCATCAGCGCGATCTTCACCAGCACGACAGCCTTCAACTTCACGACTGGTGAAACCTTCAGCGTCGGATTCCGCAACTACCAGCGCCTGTTCACGAACAGCGACTACCTGCAGTCTTTGCAGAATACGATGGTCTTCACCTTCTGGTCGTTGTTGTTCAAGTTTGTCGTCGGCATGTCCGTGGCGCTCGTCCTCAACAGCCGGCTGCCGTATCGAAACATCCTGAGCGGCTTGATGCTGCTGCCCTGGATCGTACCCGAAATCGTCACG
Organism: Devosia sp.; assembly: GCA_039918675.1. Taxonomy (GTDB): domain Bacteria; phylum Pseudomonadota; class Alphaproteobacteria; order Rhizobiales; family Devosiaceae; genus Devosia_A. Next base: position 29,853 of record JBDSHC010000149.1, on the reverse strand, counting down.
GCGCTGGCCTGGCGCAGCATCTACGATCCACTGTTCGGTGGCCTGAACCCGATCCTGCAAGGCTTGGGCATCATCAGCAAACCGCTGGGTTGGCTGTCGGACCCGCATATGGCGATGGGCAGTATCATTTCTGTCAATATCTGGAAGGGCATTCCATTCTTCGTGCTGCTCTTCCTGTCTGGCCTCAAGGCGATCGACAAAGAGCAACTCGAGGCGGCGGAAGTGGATGGGGCAAATGTGGTGCAGCGTTTCCGCCACATCACCCTGCCCGGCCTGCGCTATGTCATCGTGGTGACGCTGCTGCTGTCATTCATCTCAACTTTCAACCAGTTCGCGTTACCGTTCCTGATGACTGGTGGCGGTCCCAGCGGGGCGACAAAGCTCTATTCCATCATGGCCTACGAGAAAGCGATCGGTTCGCTGCAGTATGGGCCGGGCATCGCTATTGCCTTCAGCGTGGCGCCGTTGATGGCGATCCTGATCTGGCTGTTGGCCCGCTTCATGCGGCAGGACGACAAGCGCGACGGCAACAGCGGTCGGCCCCCCGGCATCGCGGACCGCATCATGGCCGCAGGCGGAAGCGTTGTGAGCTTCGTCGTCGATTTGCTGCTCTGGCCGGTGGTGATCATCTACGCCGGAATTGGGTGGTTGGTCCGGCGCGCGAGAACGCTGACCGGACGCAGCACGGCGGTACCTATTCTCTCGGCGGAGGCGAAGCAGCGGTCCGGGATGGTGGCGCGGCTGCTCGTCCTCGCCCCCTTCATGATCTTCGTGCTGTTCCCGTTCTACTGGATCGTCACCACATCACTGAAGTCGACCGCGCAGATTTCGGCCCGCACCTCGATCTTCTGGCCCCAACCGGCAACCCTGGAGCAGTACACCTCGCTCATTACGGGCTCGGGCTTTCTCACCTGGCTGATGAACTCAGTGATCGTCGCCGCGATCAGCACGGTCATTTCCGTGGCGTTCGCGGCGCTGGCCGCCTACGCGCTGTCCCGGCTCCGCTTCGCCGGGGCAGGCCTGCTGACGACGCTGCTGCTGATCACCTATCTGCTGCCCGGCACGCTGCTGTTCATTCCGCTGTACCAGACGCTGAACGCGCTCGGGCTGATCAACAGCTACGGCGCGCTGATCGTCACCTACCCGACCTTCCTGATGCCGTTCGCGACCTGGGTGCTGCTTGGATATTTCCGTTCGATCCCCGTCGAACTCGAGGAAGCGGCGATGATCGACGGGGCCAACCGCTTCTACATCTTCCTCCGGATCACGTTGCCGCTCGCTGCTCCGGCGCTGCTGTCGGTGACGCTGTTCGCCTTCACCAATGCGTGGAACGAGTTCCTCTTCGCCTTCGTGTTCATCAACAGCGAGTCGCTGCGCACGCTACCGATTGGCCTCCAATCGCTGGTGTTCGGCGACATCCTGCCATGGGGCAAGCTGATGGCGGCGTCGGTGCTGACCGCGGTGCCTGTCGCCATCCTCTATATGTACGCGCAGCGCTTCCTCGCCGAGGGGCTCACCGTCGGTGCGGTGAAGGGCTAGAGATCGAAGCGGCCGGAGCAACCGGCCGCGCCCGCTCAGAGCTCGACCGCGTGTGGATGGGTCGTAGCGAGCACCTGCATCAGCGCGCGGATGTAGCCAAAGCAGTACGAGAACGCGACGGCATCGTTTGGGGTGCCCGACAGCGTTGGCACATGGTCGGGCATGATCATGTATTTGTAGCCGATCTCCGCATAGGTCTGGAGCGAGCGCCACATATCCATATCGCCTTCGTCGGGGAAGGTCTCCATGAAGCTCAGCTTGCGGCCACTGATATTGCGGTAGTGGACGTTGAAGATCTTGTTGCGGGTGCCGAACCAGCGGATCACGTCGTCGATTTCGGCTGCGGGATTGTCGAGCATCTCGCCGATCGAGCCCTGACAGAAATTGAGCCCGTGATAGGGGCTCTCGCGCATCGTGACGAATTTCTTGAGGCCCTCGACTGTGCCCAGCACGCGCGTGATGCCGCGATAGCCGGGCGGCGTGTAGGGGTCGTGCGGATGGCAGGCGAGGCGGATGCGGTTGCTCTCGGCGACGGGGACGACACGCTCGAGGAAATAGTCGATGCGCTCCCAGTTCTCATCTTCGGAGAGAACGCCCGCGAGGCCCGGCACCTCTGACTGGTCCATCCGATCCCAACGGAAGGTCGCGTTCGATGAGCCGCCGCGTCCGGCCTCTGCGGGGGAGCGCGGGATGCCAATGATGTTGAGATTGTACTTTACCGACGGGATGCCCGCTGCAGCGACATTCTCGATGAGCTTGCAGATCGAGTCGATCTGCCGATCGCGGTCCGGACCCTTGGTGAGGATGTCGGGGCTGTTCTGGCGCTCGATGGGATTCGATTCGAGCGGCAGCTGCACCATGTCGAGGATGAGCCCGAGACTTTCGAGGCGCTCACGGTGGCGCTTCAGGGTGTCCAGGGTCCAATGATGCGGATTGCCCTCGGGATCGGCATTGACATGCACCACGCCCAATTGCGCGAATTGGCGGTATTCATCGTCGGTGGCGACCCGGTTCTGCGTACCCAGATACATCGTGCTCTCCTCTAGGGTCCGCGCAATTCCCACCCGGATTGATTTGCGTCTGGACCGGACTGGGCGGGACCAATAGCTTGGCCTGAATGGCAGCGAGGGGAAAGGCCGCACAAGACGATGAGTCACTTTGCACCCAATGAGATGGCGCAGGCCATCGCCAAGGATCTGCTGGCCTTCCCGATTACCCATATGACGCCCTATCTAGAATTCGATGAGGCGCCCTATCGCGGGCATCTCGACTGGATCCTCGCCGCCGGCCCGGCCGGTGTCTTTGCGGCAGGCGGCACGGGCGAGTTCTTCTCGCTGACGCCCGATGAAGTCGAAGCGGTAACGGCAACGACGGTGGCGGGCGTCAACGGCCGCATACCGGTGATCGCCGGAGCCGGCTATGGCACCGCGATCGCCATCGATCTCGCGAAGCGCGCCGAGCGGGCAGGGGCCGATGGTATCCTGCTGCTTCCGCCCTATCTGCTGAATGCGGGACAGCAGGGGCTGATGGCGCATGTCGAGGCGGTGTGCAGAGCGACGTCGCTCGGGGTGATCGTCTACAATCGCGACAATGCAGTGCTCGATGCCGACAGCGTCGCGCGGCTCTGCGAGCGCTGCCCCAATCTCGTGGGGCTGAAGGACGGCGTCGGCGATATCGAATTGATGGTGCGGACGCGGAGCCTGTTGGGCGATCGGCTGGTCTATGTCGGCGGTCTGCCGACTGCGGAATTGTTCGCGCGGCCTTACCTCGCGATGGGCGTCGCGACCTATTCGTCGGCGCTACTCAACTTCATGCCGAACTTTGCGCGCGGTTTTTACCAGGCGGTGCGCAAAGAGGATGTGCCGGCCATCGAGGCCGGGCTGCGCGACTTCATTCTGCCCTATACTGCCATTCGCAATCGCGGCCGCGGCTATGCGGTGTCGATCGTCAAGGCCGGCGCCAGGCTAGCCGGCCGTCCCGGCGGACCGCTGCGTCCACCGCTGACCGAACTCGATGCGAAGTCCTACTCCGATCTCGAAGCGCTGATGCAAAAGCATGGCGATGTGGCACCCGGGGCGAAGCGGTGACGGCAGGACTGTCAGCGCTACCTGTCGTCACGGGTATGCGCGTGGTGCCGGTGGCCGGGCGCGACAGCATGCTGCTCAATTTGAGCGGAGCTCATGCGCCGCTGTTCACCCGCAACATCGTTATCCTCACCGACAGCCTCGGGCATACCGGGCTCGGTGAAGTGCCGGGCGGCGAGGCCATTGCACGGACGCTGGAAGATGCGCGTCCGCTGCTCGAGGGCAGGCAGATCGGCCTCTATCGCGATGTTCTGCGCGAGGTGAGCACGGCTTTCGCGACCCGCGACGCGAAAGGCCGCGGCACGCAGACCTACGACGAACGTGTCACGATCCACGCAGTGGCAGCGCTCGAATGTGCGCTACTCGATCTGATGGGCCAGTTCCTCGGCGTGCCGATGGCCGCGCTCCTTGGCGATGGCCAGCAGCGCGACCGGGTCGAGATGCTGGGCTATCTGTTCTATGTCGGTGACCGGAGCAGAACGCCGCTCGACTATCGCGGCGGCGGGACAGGCGATGAGTGGCTGCGGCTGCGCGATGAGCCGGCGCTGGATGCGGCTTCGATCGTCCGGCTGGCCGAGGCGGCAGAGGGACGGTACGGCTTTCGCGACATCAAGCTGAAGGGCAGCGTGCTGGCAGGTGAGCGCGAGGCCGAGGCGATCGTGGCGCTGGCGGAACGGTTCCCGCAAGCGCGGCTCACCATCGACCCCAATGGCGCGTGGTCGCTGGACGAGGCCGTACGGATTGCGACGCAGCTGAAGCCGGTGCTGTCTTATGCCGAGGACCCGTGCGGCGCGGAGGCCGGATATTCCGGTCGTGAAATCCTTGCCGAGTTTCGGCGCGAGACGGGCGTGCGGGTTGCGACTAATATGATAGCGACGGACTGGCGGCAGCTGGGGCATGCGATCCAACTCGGTGCCATCGATATTCCACTGGCCGATCCGCATTTCTGGACGCCGCGCGGCTCGATCGATGTGGCAAAGCTCTGCGACCGGCTCGGGCTTATTTGGGGCTCGCACTCGAACAATCATTTCGACATTTCGCTGGCGATGTTCACGCAGGTGGGCGCAGCGGCGCCGGGCAAGATCACGGCACTCGACACGCATTGGATCTGGCAGGACGGCCAGCATCTGACGCTTGAGCCGCCGCGCATCGTCGATGGACATGTTGCAGTGCCTGAGCGGGCTGGGCTGGGCGTCGAGTTGGATGAGGCGGCGCTTGAGGCGGCGCATGCGCTCTATCGATCGCTTCCCGCCGGCAGCCGCAACGATGCGGCCGCCATGCAGTATCTCATTCCGGGCTGGAGCTTCGATCCGAAGCGTCCGGCGCTGGTGCGCTAATTATTCGAACCAGGTCGTGCCGGGGTATTGGTAGGCCTTGGCGACTTCTTCGTTGAGCTCGAGGCCGATGCCCGGCCGGTCGTTGAGCGCGATGCGGCCGTTCTTGATGATCTCGCCGCCATCGGTGATCGTCGACCAATAGTCGCGATTGAACCAGTGGAACTCGAGGACGAGGAAGTTCGGCACCGTGGCGCAGACCTGCGCCGAGGCCATCGTACCGATTGGCGACGAGACGTTGTGAGGCGCGAAGGGGATTGAATAGAGGTCGGCCATCTCGGCGATCTTGCGGCACTCCGAGAGGCCGCCGCATTTCGGAATGTCCGGCATGATGATGTCGACCGCCTGCTGCTCGAGCAGCTTGCGGAAGCCGTGGCGGAGATAAAGGTTCTCGCCGGCGCAGATGGGCGTCGAGGTCGAGCGGGTGATCTCGGCCATGACGTCGATGTTCTCGGGCGGCACGGGCTCTTCTAGCCACATCAGCTTGAGCGGCTCGAGATCGCGTGCGAGCCGGATGGCGCTGTGCTTGTCGAGGCGGGTGTGGAGGTCGGCCGCGACATCGACCGAGGGGCCGGCGGCTTTGACGACCATCGTCGCCAGTTCGACCATGCGGTCATGCTCCCATTTGTTGGGAGTCATGTTGAACTTGTCTTTCTCGTACCAGCCGGTTTCGCTGCCGGTATGGCCATAGGCGCGGATATCGAGATCGACCTTGAGCGCGGTGAAGCCAGCCTCGAGCACCTCGTCGACGACCGCCTGCACCTCGGCCATGTTCATGCCGGGTGACACTTCGCAGTCGCAATAGACGCGGATGTCGTCGCGGAACTTGCCGCCCATCAGCTCATAGATCGGGACCTTGAGCGCCTTGCCCTTGAGGTCCCACAGCGCGATCTCGATGCCGGTGAGGGCGGTGATGAGGGCGCCGGCAAAGCCGCCTTCGAAGACGAGGCTGCGGCGCGTTTCCTCGAAGATCGCATCGATGGCGAACGGGTCGCGGCCGACCAGCTTTTCTTCGAGCTCCTTGATGATGGCGATGGCCTGGTAGCCGCCATGGACGCATTCGCCGATCCCGGTGATGCCGGCATCGGTCTCGATGCGTACCCATAGATGCATGCAATGGCCGGTGCTGGCGGCGGTCTTGATCGATTTGATTTTCATAATAGTGCCTCTTCGCGTGACGCCGGCTCCATAGGCCGGCGTGCATTTATGTTTCGCAATAGTCGAGATGGCGTCGGCGAAAAGAGCGCGCTCAGCCCTTCACGGCGCCGCCGGTGAGCCCCGAAATGATGTAGCGCTGCGCGACGAGGAAGGCGACCACGGCGGGCAACAGGCTCAGCGTCAGATAAGCGAGGATGCGGGGCCAGTCCGAGCCGTACTGGCCCTGGAACTGCATGATGCCGAGCGGCCAGGTGTACTTCGCGTCAGTGTTCAGCACGATCAGCGGCAGGAGGAAGCTGTTCCAGCTGCCCACGAAGTTGAACACGCCGACCGTCGCGATGATGGGCAGACAAAGAGGCAATGTCACATACCAGTAGATCTTGACGTAGCCGCAATTGTCCATGCGCGCGGCATCGATCAGCTCCCTGGGGAGCTCCTTGAAGAAATTGTAGAACAGGAGGATCGAGAACGAAATGCTGAAAGCCGCCTGGACGATGATGATGCCCCACTGGCTGTCCAGCATGCCGAGGTCGCGCATCTTGATGAAGAGCGGCAGGATGCCCGTTGCGGCCGGGAACAGCAGGCCAAGCATCAGATAGCCCATCAGATATTTCGAGCCGAAGAACTTGATGTGGGCGAAAGCGAACGCCGTCATCGACGACAGCGCGATTGAAAGGATGACGGTGCCCACCGCGATGACGAGCGAATTGCCCATAGAGGCGAAATACTTCGACCCTGTGAAGATCTCGGTGAAGCGGACAGGGTCCCAGCTCGCCGGGAAGCCGAACGGGTTGACGCGCAGCTCGCCGATCTCTTTGAAACCGCCCAACACGGTTGTGTAAAGCGGCACGAGCACGAACAGCGCGACGACCGCCATCGTGATCCACTGGAACACCGACAGCGCCGGGCGACGGCGACGCTTGGGCAATGGAGAAACTGCGGCCACGGCCGGAGCGGCAGTTGCGGTATCGATGGCGGCCATCAGCTCTGCTCCACCTTGAAGAGAATTCGGCGATAGGCGAGGGCCACCGCGACACAGGCAATAAACAGGATCACGCTGACCGCGCCGCCGAAGCCCAGTTTCATGCGCAATATGCCGAACTGGTAGAGGAACGACACGATGGTGTGGCTCGCATGCGAGGGTCCGCCATTGGTGAGCGGCAGGATGATGTCGAACAGTTGCAGCGCACCGGTGATGGCGAAGAACACCGAGATGACAATCGCCGAACGGACCATCGGCAGCTTGATGTGCCGCACGATCTGCCACTTCTTGACGCCGTCGAGCCGAGCGGCCTCGATCACTTCGCCGGGGATCGATTGCAGGCCGGCGATATAGATCATCATGTGGAAGCCAAAATACTTCCAGGTGATGACGACCATGATCGCCGGCATGACCCAGAATTTGTCGGCGAGCACATAGGGCGTATCGACGCCCAGCCAGTGCCCGACAATGGGGATGATGCCGTAGTCACCATCATAGGCGAACTTCCAGATGAGACCGGCCGCGACGTCCGCCAGCATGAAGGGCAGGAAGAACACGGTGCGGAGGATGTTGATCGCTGGGCCGCGCTCGGACAGCGCCAGCGCGCACCACATGGCGAGCGGCAGCTGGATGGCGAGCGACACGGCGACGGCGATGAGGCTGTTGCGAACCGCGGTACCCCAATTGCGATGCGTCAACACGTCGGCGTAATTGTCGAAGCCGACGAAATCGGTGATGGGGCCATAGCCCGTCCAGTCGAAGAACGAAAACGTCGTCGCGTCGACCATCGGGAGTACGACGAACACGGTGAAGAGGATGACCGATGGGGGCAGGAACAGGAGCAGTGGAACCAGGCTCTTGCGATCCATGTAGCGCGATCGCCTCGCCACCGACGGAACACCCCCGGACGTTGCCGCCGTACTCGCCATCGTTCGTCTCCTCATTCACTTCAAGGTAAGCGACAGGCAGGCTACACCGCCTGTCGCCATTGGTCAGATCAGCTTAGCGGGCATCCGCCGCTGCTTCTTCAAGCATCTTGGCCGCCTCGGCGCCCTTCAGTTCGCCCGAGGCGAGTTCGAGCGCGAGGTCGTTGAACTGGCCGCCGACATCGGCACCCAGCGTCTGGTCGAAGAACAGCTGGTGCCAGGTCGAATTGCCCGCGAGTTCCGCAATGGTCTTGTGGAACTGATTGGGCAGCGCGTCGGCCGCACCCTTGCTGATCGGGATATAGATGCTCTTGGCCGCGAACTTGGACTGCACGTCCTTGCTGTTGAACCATTCGATGAACTTGATCGCTTCGTCATCGGCGCTCTTGGAGAACACATAGCCCTCCATGCCACCAAGGCTGTCGGTCGGCTTGCCTGCGCCGCCCTCGATCGCGGGGAACGGCATCAGGCCGAGATTGTCGTCGCCGACGCCCAACTTGCTGACCGAGGCATCCTTCGAGCAATTGTAATCCCACTCGCCCATCAGGTGCATCGCGGCTTTCTGATCGCCGAAAATGGCGCAGGAATCGCCGTAGCCGGCAGCCTGATAGCCTTGCTGGAACGGCTCGAGAGCGGCCAGCTGATTGAGCATGTCGCCCGCATGGACGACCGCAGGATTGTCCCAGCCGCCATTCTCGCCGGCCATTGCGGCCTGGAAGCCATCATGGCCGAGATTGCGGATGATGAGATACGCCCAGTAGAATTGCGCCGGCCATTTGTCCTTGCCGCCCAGCGTAAGCGGGGTAATGCCAGCGTCTTTGAGCTTCTTGACGCCCGCGAGGAAGCCGTCCCAGGTCGCAAGGCTCGCCGGATCGACACCACCGTCGGCCAGCAGCTTCTTGTTGTACCAGATCATGACGCCCTGCACGTTGCGGGCGATGCCATAGATGTGGCCATCCTTGGCTGTGAAGTGCGCGATACCGGCCTGGCCGACTGCGTCCCTGGCGTCCTGCGTCAGGAGATCGTCGATCGGACGCAGCACGCCTGCGCGGGCCTGCTCCTCGAACACGCCACCACCCCATGAGTGGAAGACGTCAGGCGCGTCGGGCGACTGCAGCAGCGTCGTCAGCTTCGATTTGAAGGCTTCGTTTTCGAGCACCGGAAACTCGACGGTCACGCCCGCATGGGCGGCCGAGTATTCCTTGCCGGCCTCGGCCATGAGGGCCTGATCGTTCTCGCCGGTATTGATGTTCAGATAAGTAACAGTCTGGGCCTGAGCCGGCGCAAAGGCCATCAGACCAAGCATTGCGGCAAGCGCCATTCGTTTCATAGGTACCTCCCAAGTACTCCCCACTGGACTGCGTCACATTCGCGATCACATCCAGCCCAATGCCGCGGGTGGACAGTAAAGCTACGCACCCCGGCAGCGGAACAATTGCTCATGGAAGGATACCGTTCAAGATACACGTACCTCAAAAATTCCTGCGCAGTAAAATGTTGATCCAGAACGGCGATCAAGAGAGCTGCGGCGTAGACAATACAACTCACAAGCCTGGGCAGGACCCCTGCTGGAAGACTGATAGAGTCTGGCGGGCGCAGAGTTCGCCCGCCAGGGAGGTTGTCGATTTAGAGGGAGTCGTCGACAGCGTCTTTGACCTGCTGCGCGGCATCCTGAGCGGTGAGGGCGTTGGACGCCAGCTCCGCCGAGATGTCGTTGACCACGCCACCGACTGCAGGCCCAAGAGCCTGGTCGAAGAAGTTCGCATGCCAGTGCGCGCCGCCGATATTCTTGGCGATCTGCACCTTGAAGGGATTGGTCATGCCGTCTGCGGCACCCTTGGCGATCGGGATGTAGAAATTGCCTTCGGCAAAGCGGGCCTGAACTTCTTTGGAGTTGAGATACTCCACGAACTTCACCGCCGCGTCAGACGCATTCTTGGTGAACAGGACGCCACCGAGGCCGCCCAGCGTATCGGTCGGATCGCCCAAGCCACCTTCAACAGTGGGGAAGGGCAGGATGCCGAGCTGGTCGTCCGGGAGGCCGGCCTTTGAAGCCGAGCTGTCCTTCATGACGCTGTAGTCCCAGTCGCCCATCAGGTGCATCGCGGCCTTGCCGTCGCCGAAATAGCCCGAAGCGTCGCCATAGGTGGCGGCTGCGAAGCCAGGCTGGAACGGCTCGAGCTGAGCGAGCTGCAGGAAGTACTCGCCGGCTTTGACGAACGGTGCTCCCGCAAAGCCATCGCCTTCACCGGCGGCTGCCTTGTTGAAGAGGTCCTGGCCAGCCAGGCGCACAACGAGCTTGCTCCACCAGAAGTGAGCCGGCCATTTGTCCTTGCCACCAAGCGCCAGCGGCGTGATGCCCTTTTCCTTGAAGGTCTTCACGGCAGCAAGGAAGCCATCCCATGTCGCCAGGCTTGCCGGATCGACACCGGCTTGGGTGAACAGGGCCTTGTTATACCAGAGCACGACTTCGGAGACGTCACGGGCGAGGCCGTAGATATGGCCGTCGGGAGCCGTATAAGCGGCAATACCGGCGGTGCCGACGGCGTCTTTGGCTTCCTTCGTCAGGATGTCGTCAACCGGGCGAAGCACGCCGGCGCGGGCCTGCTCGTAGAACACGCCGCCGCCCCACGAATTGATGATGTCGGGGGCCTCATTGGTCTGCAGCAGCGTGACCAGCTTGGCCTTGAACGCTTCATTCTCGAGTGTCGGCAGCTCGACCGTGATGCCCGGATTGGCGGCCATGAATTCTTTGGCGGCCTGTTCGAGCAGTGGCTTGTCATTGCCGGTGGCAATGTTGAGATAGGTAACTGTCGTCTGGGCCTGAGCCGGCGCAAACGCCAGCAGGCCGAACATTGCGGCAAGCGCAAGTTTTCTCATGTTTGTTGTCCTCCTTCTTCACGCGAGATGCCGTTTTGGCGTTTCTCGCCCGGGCAGGGTGTCCAACCCGGCGCCTGCCGTTTTGTACGCAACCCAAATTAATTCGACAAGAGAAAACGGGCTTACGTACCTCAAATGTGACCTGCTGCTAGAGAATGCCGTGCAAGTTCAATGAGATACGCATATTTTTGGCGGCTATTGCTATTCCAGCGGTTCTTGGATTAGTGAAAGGAACAGAATAAAAGCACCATGCCGCTGCCCGGCGTGAGGGCTGGGTGGGGACTGTGGCCGTAAAAATAGCTGACCCGCTTCTGATGCGGGAAATCAACAAGTACCACGTGCTCGAAACCATCCGGTGCTACGGGCAGATTTCGCGCGTCGAGATCTCCGAAAGGACCCTGCTGAGCGCCACGACGGTGTCGGCAATTACCGCCGCGCTGATCGATGAAGGGCTGATCGAGGCGATCCATACGCCACCCACGGCGGAAGCCCAGCGCGGCCGCCCCCGCGTGCTGCTCGATCTGATCGCCACGGCGGCCTATGTGGTCGGGGTCAAGATTTCCGAGACGCTGACCACCGCGACCATCGCCAATTTCAAGGGCGAGGCGGTGACCTCGCTGCAATTGCCCATCCGCATCGCCCGGCAGACGCCGGAGGTGATCGCCGATCTCATCGAGGACGCGGTGCGCGAATGCATCGCCAAATCCGGCATCGACTCGACCAAGATCAAAGGTATCGGCATCGGTGTGCCGGGCATTGTCGATCCGCGCTCGGGCCGCAGCCACGCCAGCAGCGTGTTCGGCGACCGCGAAATGCCGATCAGCGCGCTGCTGCAGGACCGGATGAAGCTGCCGGTGAAGATCGAAAAGCCCGCGAACCTCGTGGCGCTGGCCGAAAGCTGGTTCGGCTACGCGCAGCGCAACCGGACCTTCGCCGTTGTGACAGTCGATCAGACTGCGGGTTTGGGCCTCTGGATCGAAGACGATCTGCATCGCGGTGCCTCGACGCTGGGGCCGGCCTTTGGGCACATCAAGGTGGGCTCGAACGGCAAGCCGTGTGAATGCGGGCAGACCGATTGCCTCAATGCCTATGTCTCGACCGCGGCGCTGATCGAGGCGGCAGGACAGGTGCTTGATGCGGGCTTCATGTCGGCCCACACGACCCCGACGCATTTTGTCCAGGCTCTTGCAGAGCGCGCCAAGCATGGCGACGCCGCAGCGATCAAGCTGGTGGAAGAGCAGGGCGAAATGCTCGGCCGGGGCGTCTCGCACATCGTCAATCTGGTGAACCCCGAAAAAATCATCATCGCCATCGAGAACGCGACGTTCCGCGATCTCATCGCGCCGGCCTTGCGCGACAGCGCGGCGCGGCATTCGTTCAAGCCGCATTTCGCGGCCAGTGAAATCATCTTCCACACGCTGGATGAGCAGCTTTGGGCCCGCGGCGCGGCCGCCCTGATGCTGCGCGATATCTACAGCGCTCCGTGGACGGCAACGGCAGAGTAGGACTGGACTAGTGACTCCCATCGGTGTCGGCGTAATCGGTTGCGGCAATATTTCGGACGCCTATTTCAAGGCGGCGCCGAAATTCCCGGCGATCAAGATCGTCGCATGCGCGGACATCAACATGGACGCAGCGCGTGCCAAGGCCTCGACCTATGGTGTCGATGCGCTGAGCGTCGAAGCTCTGCTCACCGATCCGCGTGTCGGTATCGTGCTCAACCTTACGACGCCGCAGCATCACATCACGGTCGGGCTCGCTGCGATTGCGGCCAACAAACACGTCTATTCCGAGAAACCGCTGGCGATCAGCCTTGCCGAGGGCATGAAACTGGTCGAGGCGGCAAAGGCGAAGAACTTGCGCGTCGGCTGCGCACCGGACACGTTCCTCGGCGGCTCGCACCAGACGGCGCGCCGGGCGATCGATGCCGGCGCCATCGGCACGCCGGTCGCCGGAACCGCCTTCATGATGGTGCCCGGCCATGAGCTGTGGCACCCCAACCCGGATTTCTACTATCAGCCGGGTGGCGGGCCGATGTTCGATATGGGGCCGTATTACCTCACCTGCCTCGTCAATATGCTGGGCTCGGTGAACGCAGTGAGCGGCGCCGCCAAGGCGTCCTACGATACCCGCACGATCGGCTCGGGCGCGCGGCAGGGCCAGACCTTCCCGGTGACCGTGCCGACCCACATTTCGGGGCTGCTCGAATTCGACAACGGCGCAGCGATCACCATCACGACAAGCTTCGATGTGTGGAAGCATACCCACAACCATATCGAACTCTACGGCACGACCGGCTCGTTGCTGGTGTCCGATCCCAACCAGTTCGAAGGCGACATCATGGTCGCCGAAAAGAAGAATGACTGGGTCAAGGTCGAGCCGACGCATAAATATGGCGATGGCAATTATCGTATCCTCGGACTCGCCGACATGGGTGCCGCCATCGCGGGCAATCGGCCGCATCGCGCCAGCCTTGAGCTGTCGCTGCATGTGCTCGAGATTATGGAATCGATTTTGACCAGCGCGGCATCGGGCCAGCGGGTCACGCTCAAGCACAAGACCGCGCGCCCAGAGCCGATGCACGCCGATCTTGCCTTCGGACAAATGGATTGAGGATACAGCCATGGCCAAAAAAGCATTGATCGTCTGGGGCGGCTGGGACGGCCACACCCCGGAGCGCAGCTCTCACATCGTCGGTGAAATGCTGACCTCGCATGGATATGCGGTGACCATCGACAATACCACCGAGGCCTTCGCGGACCCGGCGATCGAGTCGAACGATCTGATCGTGCCGATGATCACCATGTCGCGCATCGAGAAGGAGGAGCTGACTAATCTGCTTCGCGCCGTGCGCGCCGGCACCGGGTTTGCCGGGTTCCACGGCATGATGTGCGACGCCTTCCGCAACGAGCCGGACTATCAGTTCATGACCGGCGGCCAATGGGTCGCGCATCCAGGTAACATCATCGACTACACGATCAACGTGACCAAGCCGGACGACCCGGTGATGCAGGGCATCGGCGACTTCGCTTATAAGAGCGAGCAATATTACATGCATGTCGACCCCAGCAATGAAGTGCTGGCGACGACGACATTCGACGGCAGCCGCGTCTCCGAGATCGACGGCGTGGTGATGCCGGTGGTGTGGAAGCGCCGCTTCGGCGAGGGCCGCGTGTTCTACAGTGCGCTGGGCCACACGGCGGACGAGTTCGCCGTGCCGCAGATGAAAACGATCTTCGAGCGCGGCGCGCTCTGGGCATCACGCTAGTTTATTAGAAGGGGACGACGATGGCCGGTTTACAGCTTCGCGGGATTACCAAGAATTTCGGCTCGGTGCCGGTGCTGCACGGCGTCGATCTTGACGTCGATGATGGCGAGTTCGTGGTGTTCGTCGGCCCCTCGGGCTGCGGCAAGTCGACATTGCTGCGGATCATCTCCGGCCTCGATGAGCCAACCGGCGGTCAGGTGACCATCGGTGGCGAGGACGTCACCGATCACGACCCGTCTGAGCGCGGCGTTGCGATGGTGTTCCAGTCTTATGCGCTTTACCCGCATATGACTGTGGAGCAGAATCTGGGCTTCGGCCTCCGCATGGGCGGCATGCCACGTGACCAGGTGTCGGTCCTGACCAACCAGGCTGCGCGCATTCTCAATCTCGAGCCGCTGCTGGCCCGCAAGCCGCGGCAGCTGTCGGGCGGACAGCGCCAGCGCGTTGCGATCGGCCGCGCCATCGTGCGCCAGCCAAGGGCATTCCTGTTCGACGAGCCGCTGTCGAACCTCGACGCCGAACTGCGCGTCCAGATGCGCATCGAGATCGCCAAGCTGCACCAGGATCTGGGTGCGACGATGATTTATGTGACGCATGATCAGGTGGAGGCGATGACGCTCGCCGACAAGATCGTGGTGCTGCGCGATGGCCGCATCGAACAGCAGGGCACGCCGATCGAGCTCTACGACAACCCGGCCAATGTGTTCGTTGCCGGTTTCATCGGCTCGCCTCGCATGAATTTCCTTGCGGCCGAGATCGTCGGCGCCAATGGCCGCGACGTCGAGCTGCGCCTTGCGGAATTCGGTAGTCCGACGCTGCGCATCCGGACGGCGACCGAAAATGCAAAAATCGGCGATAAGGTGCAGCTGGGCATTCGGCCCGAGCACTTCATCGACGCTGCGGGCGCCCCGGTGAAGCTCACGGCGCGGCCACAGGTGGTCGAACGCCTCGGTGGCGTGTCCTACGTCTATGCGACGGGCGCGAGCGGGTCGGAGATCAACGTCCAGCAGCGCGGGCATTCGTCGATGTCGACCGACAGCGATGCCGAATTCGGGCTCGACCCCACGACCTGCTTCGTCTTCGACGCGGCCAACAAGCGGCTCTAGCGCATTGCTGCGCTAGACGGTCCGCAGCCAGCCGCCATCGACGAAATAGGTCGAACCGGTGGAGTAGCTCGCCTTGTTCGAGCAGAGGAACACGAAGAAGTTCGCAAGCTCCTGCGGCGTGGCGAAGCGTTTCATGCCGCCGGCCTCGTCAGCGACGCCCTGCAGGTGAGCCTTATAGCCGTCTTCACCGGCAATCTGCTTTGCGGTCTTGATCCAGTCCGGGGTGAGCACAAGCCCCGGATTGATCGTGTTGACGCGGATGTTGTCGCCGACCACCTCATTGGCGAGGGTCTTTGAGAACATCATCAGCGCCGCTTTTGTGGTGTTGTAGATCGGCTCGTACCAGAGCGGCTGCACCGCGCAGATCGACGCATTGTGGATGATCGCACCGCCCTTGTGCGCCTTCATCTGCGGCACCAGCCCGCGGCCAAGCCGAACCGCAGCCATCACGTGCAGATCCCAGTAATATTGCCACTTTTCGTCGGCGGCCTCAGCGATGGTTTCGTTGGAGCCGGTGCCCGCATTGTTGATGAGGATATCGGCGCCGCCTGCTTTGGCGGCCGCGGCGATAACCCGGTCGCAGCCTTCGGCTGTCGCCACGTCAGCCGCGACACCGATGGAAATCACCCCATAGTTGGCGCCGATCCGCTTGGCTTCCGCCTCGACGCGCTCGCCATTCCGCGCGGTAGTGAGGACATTCGCGCCCTCGGCGGCGAAGGCCTCGGCGACGGCTAGGCCGATGCCAACGCTGCCCCCCGTGATGACCGCAAGCTTGTCCTTTAGGCCGAGATCCATGATTTGTCCTTCACTGCACTGTTAGATGAGGCCGTACTGCTCGGCCTTGTTCCGGAGGAAGGGCAGGCCTTTGCTCATGACCTCTTCCTCGCTCTCGGCAACCGGTCGCCAGACGCTGAGGCCGAAGGCGAGCAGCGGCTCCATATTGATGAAGCTTTCCATCGCGAGGCCGCCCTTGAAGCCGATCGCGGCCAGCGTGGCGAACGTCTCGTCCCATGAACAATTGCCCTCGCCGGGCGTGCCGCGGTCGGATTCCGACAGGTGGATGTATTTGAGGTGGTCGCGGGCGGTGATGATGCCATTGCCCATGCCCTTCTCCTCGATATTCATATGGTAAGTATCGAGGTGGACGAACACATTGTCGAGGCCGATGCGCTCGACGAGCGCGACCGCCTGCGCCGCCGTGTTGATGATGTGGTTCTCGTACCGGTTGACCGCCTCGATGCCGAGTTCGAGGCCGCGCGACTTGGCGTATTTGGCGGCGGCCGTCATGGCGCGCGCGACATTGTCGAGCTCACCTTGCGTCGGGGGGACGCCGGTGCGTTCGCCGATGCCGCCAAAGGTGACGCCCGACAGGACCTCGGCGCCGATCTCGGCGGTCTTGTCGATGGCGACGGTCAGGAACTCGATGGCGGCGTCGGGGTGCTTGGACGCCCAGGCGCGCTCGGGCAGGCCGAGCGAGCAGACCGCCCGCATATTGTTGGCGGCGAGCAACTTGCGCGTGTGAGCGGCGTCGATCGAATGCGGATCGGCGATCGAGATCTCGATGAAGTCGAGATTGTATTTCTTGACGGCCTCCACCGTGTGCTCGGCCCCAGCGGGGGTCCAGCCGCTGGTCCACATGCTCGTGTGTACGCCAAAGCCTCTCATCGCGTGATCCTCAGAAAGCTGAGTTGCCCCGCAACCCATCGCAAAATCATGACGCCCACCAGCATCAGCCCCCAGATCGCCGTGGCCAGATGCTGGCTCGCGCCGAGCAGATTGAGACCCGACGACAGAAGTTGGAGGATGATGAGGGCGAGAAACACCGAGACCACCTTGCCGAAGCCGCCGAACGGATTAACGCCGCCTAGGAAGCACGCAAGCACGGTGATCAGCACATAGGACTCGCCATGGCCGACGCGCACGGAATTGAAGCGCGCCATCATGATAATGCCGGCGAGCGCGCACATGGCGCCTGACAGCGCGTAGATCAGCGTGATAGCGCGATGCGTGTGGATGCCGGAATAGCGCGCGGCCTCGATGTTGGAGCCGACCATGTAATTCGAGAAGCCGAGCTTCGTGCGGGTCAACAGAATGTGCCACGCCAGCACGGCCGCGAGCAGGATCAGCAGCGGGATGGGGATGCCCAGGAGGCTCCCGTGGCCAAGCGGTTGGATGAATTCGGGGAAGCCGGAGATGTCGGCGCCGCGGGTCAGGAACTCGCCGAGGCCGCGGAGGAAGATCATCATCGACAGTGAGACGAGGATGGGATGCGCGCCCGTGTAAGCGATCACCGGACCCATCACGAGGCCGCTGGCCGTACCGACGCCGACAGCGAGGACGGAGCCCAAGAGAAACGCGAAGATGCTGGCGTCCGGGCCACCATTGGCCTGCAGCACGGCGGCGAGCGTGAGGCCGCAGAGATTGGCGGTGAAGGTCACCGACAGATTGATGCCGCCGGAAATGATGGGCATCAGCATGGCGAGGGTCAGGAGGCCCAGTTCGGGGAGCTGGAACGCGACGGATTCGAAATTGGCCATCGACAGGAAGCGCGGCGTCAGCAGGCTGAACAGCACCACGACCGCGACCAGCGCCAGCAGTAGACCGACATTCTCGGCGCCGAGCCGTGTGGTCAGCTGGCGGAACCAGCTTTGCGCCGGTTTCGGTGTGGCGGTCGATATCGTTTCGCTCATGCCCGGCTCCTCTGCTTGAACGACGCCAGCAGTTTGCCAAGCGGGGCATTCGACAGGACGATGGCGGCAAGGATGATGGCACCGACGATCATCTTGAACGCATAGGGCGAGATGCCGAGGAGGTTGAGGCCGTTCTGGGTGATCGAGATGAGTAACACCCCGAGGATGCAGCCGAGCACGGTCCCTTTGCCGCCGCCAAGACGCGCACCGCCCAGAACCACTGCAGCCAGCACGTCGAGCTCGCGGCCGATCAGCGCATTCGGTACGACCTCCTGCGCGTAGTGGACCTGCGCGATGCCGCCGATGCCGGCCATCATGCCGAGCCAGCCGAAGGCGATGAAGTGCATCGCGGCGATGTTGATGCCGAGCCGTCTTGCGCCTTCGGGATTGTCGCCGAAGGCGTAGAGCTGGCGACCGGTGGTCGAGTGGCGGATAAGGATCCAGGTGGCGAGGACGCAGAGCGCCATGATGCCGACCGGCAGCATCAGCTCGGCCCATTGCCCATTCGCCTGCTGGAACTCGAACAGCACGATGCGGTTGGTCCACCACGGGGGCAGATTGTAGATCGACACGCCGTGCGTGAAGAACATCAACAGGCCGAAGAAGATGTTGAACGTCGCGATGGTGACGACGATCGAGATGATGCGGAAATAGTAGATCAGTGCCGCGTTGAAGGCGCCGAGCGCCCCGCCCACGATCGCCGCTAGACCGATCCCGATGACCCAATTGCCGCCGCCGATATGCGGCAGAGCGACGGCGACGACATATTGCACCACCGATGCCGCGACCGCGAAGGAGATGTCGATCCCGCCTGCGATCAGCACGACGAGAAGGCCGACCGCGAAGATCAGATTCACCGAACTGGTGTTGAGCAGATTGAAGAGGTTCGCGACCGTGAAGAACTTGTCGCTCGCGAGAGATAGCCCGAGGCACATGATCGCGAGGACGAGGACGAGCCACGTCTCTGTGGCGTTGGCGCGCAGCAGTCTCGGCATCTTGAAGCTAGGCATAGACCGTCGCCTCCAACTCGTGCAGCGAGATAGCGTGCGGATCGTACTCGCCGGCGATGCGGCCATCGGCGATGTGCAGCACGCGGTCGGCGTTGAAATAGACCTCTGGCACTTCGTCTGAGATGAGGAGGATCGCTAGGCCCACCGCCGCGAGTTTGCGCACGATCTCGAAGATGCCGGCGCGGGCGCCGACATCGACGCCGACAGTGGGCGAGTCGAGAATGATGAGCTTGAGTCCCACCGCCAGCCATTTGGCGATAGCGATACGCTGCTGATTGCCGCCCGAGAGCGTCGAGATCGCGTCGGTCTGGAGACCGATCTTGATCGCGAGTTCGCTGATCCAGTGGCTGACCAGTGCGTCCTTCTTGCGATCGGAGATGAGGCCGCGATCGAGGATCCGGTCGAGCACGGGGAGGACGGCGTTGTCGGCGATGGATTGCTGCTGGATCAGACCCAGCGACAGTCGGTCTTCGGAGAGATAGCCGATGCCCGCACGGATCGCGTCGCGGTTCGAGCGCAGTGTGAGAACTTGTCCGTCGAGCGAGATGCGGCCGCGATCGGGCGGCAGCATGCCGAAGATGCCGAGCGCGATCTCCGTGCGTCCGGCGCCGAGGAGTCCGGTGAGCCCAAGCGTCTCGCCCTTGCGGATGCTGAAGGAGATATCCTGATAGTCGCCCTCACGGCTGAGGCTGTCGACCGACAGGACGATTGGCGCATTGGTGTGGTCGTTACTGCGCAGCGCCTGGTCGAAAGTCTTGCCGGTCATCAGTTCGGTGAGATGGGATTGCGTCATGCCCTCGGTGGGGTAGACGCCGACGAGCTTGCCATCGCGCAGCACAGTGACGCGGCTCGAGATCTCGAGCACTTCGGCCAGCCGGTGGCTGACGAAGACGATGGCGATGCCCTGTGCTGACAGGGTTCGAACGATACCGAGCAGGAGATCGGTTTCCGACTGCGTCAGCGATGATGTCGGCTCATCCATGAAGATGACTTTGGCGTCGCCGACCAGAGCTCGCGCGATGGCGACGATCTGGCGTTGCGCGATGGCTAGCGAGCGCAGCGGCGCATCGACATCGAGATCGGCGCCGAGACGCGCCAGCGCCGCGAGCGCGGTCTTGCGGATGGCGCTGTGGTTGACGATGCGCGGCGCCGCGCCGAGCACCATGCGCACGCCGATGTTCTCGGCGATGGTCATTTCGGGAAAGAGCGCGAGATCCTGCCAGATGACTTCGACGCCCGCCGAAGCGGCGGTGCCGGGAGTCATGTGATCGACGGGTCGGCCAGCAAACTCCAGCGTCGCGCCGGGCAGCGGCTGGTAGACGCCAGTGATGACTTTGATGAGCGTGCTCTTGCCGCTGCCGTTTTCGCCAGCGATGCATTGCACCTCGCCGGGCAGCACTTCGAAGCCGACATCCTGCAGCGCTTTGACGCCGCCGAACGTGACGCTGATATTGCGAAGCGACAGGACGGGCGGCGAGTCCTGACGTGCCGCGGCCATGGCAGTCATGTGCTAGAAACTTTCAACTGAAGGCAAACAGCGTGCCGGGATGGCAATGGCCACCCCGGCAGCTATGGTCCGCTTAGAGGCCGAGGGCCGCGAGCGCGTCGACCGTATCGACGTTGATCGGCTGGTTCGCATCAACGATGATTGTGCCGGTCTTGAAGTCCGGGTGGACGACACCCAGGCCCTCGATCGTCATGCCATCGGTGACTTCACCGCCGCCCACCAGATAGTCGGCGAGGGTCACGAATACCTTGCCGGCTTCGAGCGGGTTCCACATGAAGCCGCCATCGATGGTGCCCGATTTCAGCATGGCCGCGCCCTGGCTGGGGGAGAACGATCCAACCAGAACGACCTTGTCCATATGCTGCTCTTCAAGCGCACGACCGACGCCGATCGGACCCTGGCTGCCGAAGGTCAGGAAGCCACCGAGATCCGGATTGGCCGCGAGCACGTCGAGAGCGGTCTTGCGGCTGTCGTCGGCGCTTTCGGCAACGCCGTAACGGTCGCCGACCATCTGCATGTCGGGGTAGTTCTTCTTGAGATAGGCGATAGCCGCATCGGCCCAGGCATTATGCGCCGGCACGGTGAGCGAACCCACATAGACGACATACTTGCCCTTGCCGCCCATCTTCTCGGCGAACAGTTTGGCATGCGCTTCGCCGAAGCCGACCGACGACACCATCTCGAAGTCCCAATCGGCGTTCACCTGATCGGGCGATTCATGGGTGATGACCTTGATGCCCGCATCGCGGGCCTTCTTCAGTACCGGCTCGAGCACATTGGCATCGTTTGGCACGACGCCGATCGCGTTGACGCCTTGCGCGATGAGATCCTCGATGGCGCGGACCTGAAGCGCCGGATCGGCGCTGGTCGGCCCAATCATGAAGCCATTGTCGCCGAGTTCCGCGGCCCTCTGAGTGATGCCGGTTTCCATGGCGTTGAACCACGGAATGCCGCCGATCTTGACGACGACGCCGACCTTCACGTCCTTCGCTTCGACCGCCGATAGCGTTGCGAGCGACAAAGCGGCACCGAGCGCGGCGACGACGAATATTTTGGTGAACATATAGAACTCCTCCTGTTGTAAATTGCTATTCCAGGCAAAGCTTCGCCGTTGCCAGTCGCGTCGTCGGGACGACGGTTAGCCTGTCGATGAAGTCTGCTTCATGCCGCCTGCGATCCAGCGCATATGCGCTCTGAACCGCGTACTCGCCGGGCGTCGACGCATTGCGCCACTTACCCGACGACCCGTCCGAGGTCTCCTCCAAGCCTCGTCTAACCGCGCGTCAAATCAAGCCGTCTCCGGGCTAGTGCCCAAAAGCGGAGTAGAATGGACATCTAGTTAAGTGCAGGGTCCCGAGGGACGCGGGCAATAAAACGCACGGCCAACAAGGCGTCAAGTTGCTAAATAGATTTAGCATTTACTATGTGATCGGCCGACAGGTGCCGCGTTTTCGGCGAGCCGTAAGGCGCAAGCATCGGGAATTCAATGGCTTTCGCCGACTCCGCCGAAACTTGTGGGAACGATAACAACCTGATGGGGATCGACCTTGGACAGATCGAGCAACGCCAGGGCTTCGCTGATCATCAGCTCGACATCCTGCCTGACCATGATGACAGGGAAGGACAGATGCGCGCCGAACGGATCCCAGTCGAAGCTGCCCACCGACACATCGTCCATCTCGTCCTGCGACAATGAGTTGAAAAATTGCAGCGAACCTTCGAGCGCCGTCACGCCGTTGACGAAGAGACCAGCGGGCAGGCGGCCGAGCAACGCATAGCGTTCGGCGATCGAGCGGCCCGCGGTAGCTGGGGGATAGCCGCAGCAATCGATCATGTCGGTGCGGAACGCGATGCGATGTGTCTTGAGCGAAGCCTTGAAGCCGAGCACGCGTTTGCGCGTGGCGTCGTCGTCGGCGAGGCCGCCGAAGAAGAACAGATCACCGGCCGCCCGCTGGCTCGGCGTCAGCTTCGCGACGATGGCGTCAGTCAGCTCTTTGGCGCCGCCATAATTGTCGGAAACGACGGACGGAGCGCCCGTGCCCGGCAGATCGATGTTGATGCAGGCGACGCCCGCACTCCGGCACATCGCATTGAGCGGATCGGGATCGTGCACGCCGGTGATGAACAGGAATTCGACCTGCTGGGCGAGCAGGGTCTCGATCACATTGGCTTCGATGGTGGCGTCGCGCTGCGTGCTGACGACGATGGGACAAAGACCTCGGGCGCGTGTCTCGGTCTCGAATGTTTCGGCAAGGCCCGCGAAGAACCGGTTGCGGTAATGCGGCACGATCATGCCGGCAAGGCCGGAGCGCGACAGGCGCAGGCCGCGCGCTTTGAGATTTACCGCGTAGCCGAGCCGTTCGGCGCATTGCAGCACGCGATCGGCCGTCGCCGGCTTGATACGGTGGTCCCGCCAGGTGCTGTTGAGAACGAAGCTCACCGTCGTCGGCGAAGTCTCGGTCTCCCTGGCGATGTCGTAGATGGTCACTTTGCGGCTGCGAACTCGCGGCATTGTTTTGCCTTGTCGATGAACGCCGTCGGTGATCCGGCAATCAATGCCAGCCATCGTAATGCGGAAAAGCGCACCGCGTCCATGTCTCGCGAAGCGCAGGCGTCAGCCGGGCCGCCGCTAGGTCGCCGTGATGGTGTAGCGGGCGCCATTGGCTGCGTGCCAGCTGAGCCGGGTGCGTCCTTGCGCGGCAGCGGCCGGCTCCGTGGCGATGGTCTGATCCGCGGCGCTGATGACGTAGCTGCTGGACGGCAAATCGACGGTCAATTGTGCCGTTGTTCCGGCGATTATGGTGGCTTGGGTGAGATGGTGGTTGCGCCAAGCGAGGGTGGCGAGGTGGCCGCCTCGGCAGCGGATGTTGGTGATCGAGCCGTGTGTCCAATCGGTGGGGAGGGCGGCGAGGAAGGTGATCGCGCCGCTATGGCTTTGAATCACAAGCTCAATCAGGCCGGCGACGCTGCCGAAATTGCCGTCGATCTGGAACACGTTGTTGCCGGGCCAGTCGGAGTGGGGGTGGAGGACGAGCAGGGAACGCGACGTCAAATGGTCGAGGAGTCCGACGGTGGAGCGTGCGGCTAGCGTGCGGTCGCCGAGTCGGGCGGCGAGGCAGAGGACCCAGGCCTGGCTCCAGCCGGTGTAGCCGGTGCCATTGTCGAGGCGCATGTAGAGCGCGCGACGGGCGGCCTCGAAGTCCTCGGGGGTGTCGGTGGCGGTGATGCGGGTGCCGGGGTAGAGGCCGTAGAGATGCGACAGATGGCGGTGTCCGAGCTCGTCGGGGGTCTTGTCGTCATCCCATTCGAGCAGCGCGCCGTTTGACCCGATGATTGGGAGCCGGAGGCGCGCGAGCGCCTGCTTTGCGCGGGCGGCGAGGGGATCGTCGGCCAGCGCGGCGTAGCTCGCCAGCGTATCGCGGATCAGCTCCTGATCCATGGCGGTGCCCTGCGTGATGCCGACCTGCGTGCCGTCGATGATGAAGCTGTGCTCGGGGGAGGTAGAGGGGCTGGCAACGAGCGCGCCGTCTGCGTCCTCGACCAGCATATCAAGCGCGAAGGCGGCGGCGGCGCCGAACACCGGCAGCGCGGTGTCGGCGGCGAAGCCCGGCGCCGTATTTCCGTAGTCGAGATGGTGCTGGAGATGCGCGGCCATCCAGTAGAGGCCGGACGGCCAATTGGACCATTGCGGGATGCCGGGCACCGGCGCGGTGAAGCGCCAGAGATCGGCATTGTGATGCGCGGTAGCGCCAGCCGCGCCGTAATAGCGTCGAGCGGTAATGCTGCCAGCGACGGCCAGTTCGCTGATGAGCGTGAACATGGGCTGGTGCAGATCGGCGAGCCCCGCTGGCTCGGCCGGCCAGTAATTCATCTGGGTGTTGATGTTGATCGTGTAGTTGGAACTCCACGCTGGGCGTACATCGACGTTCCAGATGCCCTGGAGATTGGCGGCCTCAGTGCCCGGTCGAGAGCTCGAGATCAGGAGATGGCGGCCGAAGTGGAAGAGCAGCTCGGCGCGCGCCGCGTCCGGCGCAGGCGAAGCGCTGAGGTCGAGATCGACGCGGTCGAAGAAACTCTTGTAGTCGTCGCGATGCCGCTGGCGGAGGGCTTGCGTGCTGATTGCGAGGGCGGCTGTAACGCGCGCCTTGGCTTCGGCGGTGAGGGCCGCGAGATCGGCGCTGGGGCGCCTGTCGTGGCCGCGGAAGCCGGAGGCGCCGGAAGCGACGAGGCGCAACCCGCCTTCCGTGTCGCGCATGAGCGCCACGGCTATGGCGTAGCCCATGCCGGAAGCGACCGTGCCGTCACTATCGGCGGTGTCATCCGCGTAGCGCACGGGGTCAGCATTGGGGATGTAGTTGGGAATGACTTCAATGGGGACACGCGCTGCTGCGGTGAGCCAGCGGATGCCGCCATCGTCCGTGGTTGCGATCTCTGTGTGCGGATGAGGCGATACGAAGCTGAGGCCCGCATCGGATAGATCGCGCACGCCGGGACCTGTGACCAAGGCGACGACAACGCCATCGGGGTTCGACGCGAAGCTCTCGAACCGGACGGCGCCGCGCGCTGTCTCATAGTCCGCACTGGCGACGGCCTCCGCGAGGTCGAGGCGGCGCGTATAGCTCGTCGTCCCCTCGCTGTCGGCGTAGGAAAACTCGATGGCGCCCAGCGGCTGGTAGGACTGGGTCCAGCGGGGGCCTTGCAGCTGCCGGCCGAGGGCATCGGCGCGGAGGTAGTCACGCGCAGCAAGCGCCGCGCGAAGCTCGGGGATCAAGGCGGCGGGCGCTTCACCCTCATCCGGCGTCAATGGCCCCCCGGACCAGACGCTGTCGAGGTTGAGGTCGATGCGCTCGGTGCCGATGCCGCCATTGAGCGTTGCTCCCAGCCAGCCATTGCCGATGAGGTAGCTGTCGATGAACCCGCCGGCCGGCGTGTCGAGGTCGAGGCAATAGCGTGGCATAGGATGAATCCAGAATTGAGGGCGTGCGGCTCGGTGCTGCCGCTACGGGCTCGGAAAGCGGCGGGTCGACCCGCGTAGAATGATGTCGCAGTCGAGCGTGATCGTGTTCGGGGCGTGCGCGTGGCTGCGATCAGACAGGCGCGTCATCAATATGGAGTTGATGGTCTCGGCGATCTTGGCGACCGGCTGGGCAATTGCGGTGATGCCGCTTTCATGCAGCCGGAACAGCGGCACGTCGTCGAAGCTGATCAGCGAGATGTCGTCGGGGACCTTCAAGCCCCGTTCCTTGATGCGGCGCAAGGCACCGACTGCCATGTTGTAGTTGCAGCAATAGACCGCTGTGGGTGGATCGGGCAGGGTCAGCAATTGCAGCATGCCCGAATAGGCTTCGTTCTCGTTCCAGTGGGAGGCGAGGACGTAGTCGGGGTTGATCTCGATTTTGCGGTCGATCAGGGCCTGGCGATATCCTTCGTAGCGCTCCCGGCCGGCAAACACCTGGGTGTCGCCCGTGAGGACCGCGACCTTGGTGTGGCCGATGTCGAGCAGATGGGAGACGGCGCGGAAACTGGCCGCCCGGTTTTCCACAAACACACGATCCGCAGCGGGTCCAACCGCGTCATTGTCGTAGAAGATGACGGGCGTTCCAGCCTCGATGAATTCCTGGATACGATCCGCGGCATCGGCGCGGCCATCCATGATCAGGCAGTCGACGCGGTGGGAATCGAAGAAGTCGAGAAGGTCGAAGACCTCGGCGCTGTTGTCGTTGTGACAATAGGTGAGAAGGGCGCGTCCCTGCTGGCGCATCAATCGGCTCAGATGTTCCAGAACGGCTGCATGGAAGTCGCTGATGTTGGGCACCATGAAGCCGACTGTGTTGGTGAGGTCGGTCTTCATGGCCGCTGCGAGAGCGTTGCGACGGTATCCGAGTTCGTTGATCGCCTGCGCGATCTGAGTGCGCTTGAGGGCGCGCACCGGGTGCCCGTTGAGGTAACGCGAGACGGTACCGATCGCGACACCCGCGCGGTCGGCCACGTCTACGATGGTCGACTGACGCTTGCCCTTGCGGTCATCGACATCATTCATGCGGTGCCTTCGAAGATGACAGCCGAGTGGATGCGGAGGTTCGGGATGGTGATCTCGGCGCGGCCGTCGGCATAAGTGAAGGGCACGGCTTCGCCACTGATGGCGTCGTAGACGCTCGATGGCGCTGTCGCGAGGCGAACGCTGGTCTTGACCGGGCCGAGGGTCGGAATGTCTTCGATCATTTCCATCACCCGCACCCCTCCTTCACCGTTCGGCACCGCCTTGCCCCTGATCTGCGGCGCGCCATAGAGCAGGTGCAAAATGTGCCGGTTCTGCTCCGTCTGCCGGGTCAAGGTGGCCCGGCCGGACGACGGTAAATCGGTAATGATCGCCGGATCGGGAAGCAAGCGCGAGATGAGGCCGCGTACCATGTATTTGTACAGGGGCTGGCCCATCGCGTGGTAGATCGTGAAGATGGGGAACGCGATGTAGCCGACCGATCCCGTTGCCGTGACAGCGGCGCCGAGAGGCGCTGCCGCGGGGTCGTCCGGCGTGTGCTGGTGCGAGCTGTAATGGGCGTAGTTGCGATTGAAGTAGGGCGGCACGATTTCCGCTAGCACCTCGGCGCCCGCAGCCGCGATGGCTTCGCCTTTGCCATACATAACGAATGGGGTCGCCGTCATCGACGCATCGAGTGAGCCGCCTGCCTGAACATAGGACGGGTTGAAGTCGACCGGCGGGCCGCTGCGGCGGATCCCGGCATCGATCGCGAAGCTGCCGTCGGCGTTGATCGCCGAGGTGCCGGTGAGGACCAGCTTGCCGCCCTGCGCGATATAGCGCTTGAAACGTGCCGCAAGCTCGGCATCCACCGGAACTTCGTCGGGCAGGATGATGAGCTTATAGGTCTCGAATTTCGCGCTGGGGTCGATGACGTCGAAGGGCAGCTTCAGCTCTTGCAGCATCTGTGCCGCGCCATCGTCGGCATCGGAATTGCGCGCCCCGAGGGGACGGAAGAATTCGGCCGCGAGGATCGCGACATCGCTCACCTGCGTCGCGTGCTCGAGATAGGGCTCGAGCTTTTCGATGCGGCGATAGGCCGGGCCGACGGACGCGTAAGTGTCCGCGTTGATGCGGCCATCGGGATGGAGCTGATCGCCGACGAGGCATTTGGAGCCGAGCGCCACCATCTGGGCCGCTTCGAATTCGAGCGCATCGGGATGCTTGAAGCCACCGAACTCGCCCCAGCTGGTGTGGAACTTGCCGGTGTGCGCGACGAAGTCGAAACCGAGTGTCGCCGCATAGCGTGCGCTGGAGGGGAAGTGGTCGTAGCCCCAGCCGCCAGTGGGCAGGCTCTCGAGCTCGAGGTGGCTGTAGGTCTCGAAGCGCTTCGGTCCCTGCTTATGGATGTGACCGCAATTATAGAAGATGCGGACACCGGGGAATTCGGGACGAAGCGCTGCGCTCATTTCCTGACGGAACTGCTCGTTGACCCATTCATCGTTTTTGAGACGATCGGCCGGGTTTTCCGGATCGAGACCATGCGCCTGCATGCTGGCGATGCATTGAGCGCAGACGCAATCGGGCGTCAGGATGATGTCGAAGAAGATGCCGGGCGTCTCGTATTTGCGCATCACCTCGCGCGACTGCGCGATCAGCTCGTCGCGATAGGCTTTGTGATTGAGGCAGAGCGTGTGCCAGGCCGGGCTCAGCTGCTTGCCCGCCGAAGGATCGACCGGGTTGTCGCGGTGGTAGCGATTGTTGGCCGCCATGACGCGCCATTCGGGATGGAGGCGGGCATTGCGCTCGTCCCACTGCACCGAGATGTAGACCGGGCATTCGATGTCGGCCGCGCTCAGCGCCTTGATCATGTCGCCCATCAGATCGGGGCGGGCCAACTGCGGATGCGGCGCGCCGACTTCAGTGGGGTAATAGGACCAGCCATGATGGCATTTGGCAAAGATGGTGATCGAGTTGACGGCCGCTTCCTTGAGCGTCGTGACGAACTCGACGGGATCGAACGCGGCGCCGATGCCCGGAATGTGTTCGGAGGTGTGGAAGTCGAGGTGGATCTGCCGGAAGCGCAGGGGCTTATTGGTCGAGACGGGCATGCTTATTCCTTGGAGCCGGATGAGGCGAGAGCGCCGCCGGCGAATTGGCGTTGGAAGACGAGGAAGATGATGAGCGGTACGCTCGTCGTGACGATGGCGGCAACTGCGCGCATGTCCCAATTGGCGTCGTACATGCCCGAGATCTGGGCAAAGACGACGGGGAGCGGCAGTTCGGTCCGCATGAACAGCAAAGGGATCAGCAGCGAGTTCCAGCAGAACAGGAACTGCAGGATGCCGACGGCGAAGATCGGCGAGAGACTGTTGGGCAGGACGACGTAGAAGAACGTGGCGATCGGGCCGCAGCCATCGATCCGCGACGCCTCGACGAGGTCGCGCGGGAAGTCCTCAAGGAAGTTCTTCACAAGGAAGATCGACCAGGCGAAGCTGAGCCCGACATAGGGGATGAGGCAGGCGAGAATATTGTCGATCAACCCCATCTGCCGCCACAGGGTGAAGAGGGGAATGACCACGACCTGCTGGGGCAGCACGAAGGCGTTGATGATGATGACCAACAGCACGCGCCGGAACGGAAACTTCAGGAACTGGAACGCGTAGGCCGCGGCCGGGGTCAGCACCATGGAGCCGAGCGTCGCGAGGCAGGCCAGTTGCAGCGTGACCCAGAAGGCCGGAGCGAGCTGGTATTTGCCCCAGACGGCGAACCAGGCATTGAGGGTGAACTCGATGTGATCGAGCTGCCACCAGCCCATCACGGTATCGCCTTCCGGCCGGATCGACGTGATGACGATGCCGAGCAGCGGGATCATCCACAGGATGGCGAGACCCCAGGTGACAACAGGGACCCATGGTGGTGCCTTGGCAATCATGTGGTGGTTGCCGTGCGTTGAATGATGGCCGGGATCGAAACGAGCAGCACCGCGCCAAGCAGCACCAGCGTCGCTGCGGCGCCATAGCCGAGCTTGAACTGCGTGAAACTCTCGCGGAACATGAAGAAGCCGATCGTCTCCGTGCTCCGCACCGGACCGCCGCCGGTGAGCACATAGATCGTGTCGAAGGCACGCAGGCTTCCCAACAGATTGATGAACACCGCCACCCGTACGCCGGGCATCGAGAGCGGCGCGATGATATGGCGCATGATGGCGAGGGACGACGCGCCGTCGACATAGGCGGCTTCGAGAACGCCGCGCGGCACGGCCTGGGTGGCCGCGAAGATAAGGAGCAGCGGCAGGCCGGTCTGGGCCCACGAATAGGCGATGATCAGACACCAGAGCGCCGTGTTGGCATCGCCGAGCCAGGCATGGGCAAAGTCTCCGAGGCCAATTC
>JBDSHC010000148.1:0-11241 GCA_039918675.1 Devosia sp. | reverse complement strand
ACGAAGTGGCTGGCGACAGTGATGGCGGAGGGTGGTCGCACCCTCCGGGTTCGGATCCCGGCTCGCGGCCCCAAAGGCTGTCAACCGGCCATTCCCAAAATCCATCGCGGAGAGCGCGGGGTGCCTCGCTTTTGCACCCCACCCAATCGGAGGCGCTGCACGCGCTCTCCGCCCGCAGGTCTATTCCTGCGGCAAGGTACAACCCGAAGCCGTCAGGCTGTCGGGAGCCTCCGCTCGACCGAGATAGCGGTTGGACTTCGTGGTCCCCTTGGACCGCGAGGACAGAGCAAGAATAAAGATACGCTCTAGCCGCTGACGCGCTGGATATCTGCGCCGCAGCGGCTGAGCTTGTCTTCCAGCCGCTCGAAACCACGATCGAGGTGGTAGATGCGATTGACCGTCGTCTCGCCGCGCGCCGCGAGTCCTGCAATCACCAGCGATACCGAAGCCCGAAGGTCGGTCGCCATCACCTGGGCACCCTTGAGCGTGGGGACACCCGTCACTGTCGCGACCTGCCCCTCGACCCGAATATCGGCGCCGAAGCGCGCGAGCTCGGCAACATGCATGTAGCGGTTCTCGAAGATGGTTTCGCGGATCACCGAGACACCCTGCGACATGGTCATCATCGCCATGAACTGCGCCTGCAGATCCGTCGGAAAACCCGGGAAGGGATCGGTCTCGACATCGGCCGGCTGGATGCCATTGCCGTTGCGCGTCACGCGAATGCCGTTCGCCTCAATCGAAGTGTGCACGCCCGAACGCGCCAACACATCGAGCGCCGACTGCAGATGCTCCGGTCGCGCGTTGCGCAGCAGCACATCGCCTCCAGTCATCCCCACGGCCATCGCGAACGTACCCGTCTCGATGCGATCGGGGATGACGCCAACCGTTGCCCCATGCAGCTCGCTCACGCCTTCGATGGTCAGTGTCCGCGTGCCGATACCGCTGATCTTCGCGCCCATCGCCACAAGGCATTCGGCGACATTGGTGATCTCGGGCTCCTGCGCCGCGTTCTCGATCACCGTGATGCCGCGCGCCAGCGTCGCCGCCATCATGATGGTGTGCGTCGCGCCGACCGAGACCTTGGGGAATTTCACCGTGGCGCCGATCAAGCCGCCCTTGGGTGCCTTGGCGACGACATAGCCCTCGTCGATATCGATCTCGGCTCCGAGCGCCTTCAGCCCGAACAGGAACAGATCGACCGGCCGCGTTCCGATAGCGCAGCCGCCCGGCAGCGAGACCCGCGCCTCATGCGCCCGCGCCAGCAGCGGCCCGATCACCCAGAAGCTCGCCCGCATCGTCGAGACCAGCTCATAGGGCGCCGTCGTGTCGACGATCTCGGCGGCGTGGAACGTCATGCGCTGGCCGTCCAGCCGGTCACTGCCGGGGCGGCGGCCATGCACCGCAATATCGACGCCATGATTTTCGAGGATGCGCTCGAGCTGTTTGACGTCGGCCAGCCGCGGCATGTTCTCAAGCACCAGCGGGTCTTTGGTTAGCAGCGAGGCGATCATCAGCGGCAGGGCCGCGTTCTTTGCGCCCGAAATGGGGATCTCGCCCCGCAATTCGTGGCCACCGACGATCCGGATACGATCCATGTAGAATCCTCAGAAATGGGCGGAACGCCCGAAAATCTTGCTAGCTCAGATCGGCCGGACCATTCAAGTCAGGCAGAAGAAGGTAACCGCGTCCGCTTAAGAAGACCTGCCGCCTTCGCCACCGCCATCGGGCAATTTTGGTACGGTCCCCGCCCGCGCCTTGGCCTGCCCCTTGCGGCGCTTCAGATTCTCGCGGAGCTTTGTGGCCAATCTCTGCTCGCGCGCCGTTTTTTCGTCGACTTTGGACATCGGGTCGCCGGGGGTTTTTCGCCTTGCGTCGGCAAATGGCCTATGGCATCAACCGCCTCGCCTCAAGGGCCTTTGGCCCCGACACAGGCAAATGCTGCAGTAGCTCAGTGGTAGAGCACTCCCTTGGTAAGGGAGAGGTCGAGAGTTCAATCCTCTCTTGCAGCACCATTCCACCCGCACAGCAGCATCACAGCGTTACCTGCGGGGCAGGTTAAGCGGGCATTTACCCATCTTAACGCAACGTTGCTCAGCGTGATTCGTGCGTTCCCGGCATTTCTGCGTCAATATAACGCCTGCCAAAGCGGACGACTAAGTCTCTTGGCCGGCCAGCGTCCCGGCTTAGCACCACCTGTGAACACTCTTTCCATAACCCCTCCAGCGCGCCGCCGCCTTCGGTCGGTGACGTTTCCCATTGCCCTGTTGCTAGCGACCAGCGCCTTCAGTCTGGCGCTGCAGAGCTCCGCTCTCGCCGATGGCGGAGTTGGCGGCGGCACCGGCGGCGGCGCTGGCGGTGTCGGATACACTGGCGCGGCGGTCACAAACGCCGACACGACTGGCTATGTGCATGGCGGTGGCGGTGGCGGCGCGGCGGGTGGCGGCCTTGTGCTGAACGACACCGGCGGTGCCGGTGGGCTCGGAGGCCTAGGGGCCACAAGCGGCATGTACATCGGCCAGGGCGGGAATGGCGGAAATGGCGGCCGCAACAATGAGAATGGCGCTGCTACCGGCGATGGGACTGCTGGCGACAATGGCGGCCGCAGCAGCGGCGTGGGCAGCGGCGGCGGCAGCGGCGGCGGCGGTGGTATGGGCGCGCCGGCTTCCTGTACTCAGAGAACGTCAGCAGTGTACTGACCAAGTCGAGCGCTTCGACCATCCTCGGCGGCAAGGGCGGTGCCGGCGGCAAGGGTTTCCCGATGGGTGGCGCGGGCGGCAAAGGTGGCGATGGCGGCGGCGGCGTGGTGATGGCTAACGGTTACAGCGTTGCGGTCGATGTCACATCGGTCACCGGCGGCACGGGTGGGAAGGGCGGCGATGGCGCCGACATCGGCAATCCCGCGACGGGAAGCAAGGGTGGCGATGGTGGCGCCGGCGTCATCGCTAGCGGTAGCGGCAGCGTCACGATCAAGACTGGCACTATACGCGGTGGTAATGGCGGCGATGGCGGCAGAGGCGGCATCGGCTTTGGCACCAGTATTGCGGGCGACGGCGGTCGCGGTGGCTACGGCGTGGATGTGGCCGGTACCGGTGACCTCATCATCCAGGCTGGAACAATCGTAATAGGTGGCAATGGCGGAATAGCGGGGGTGCCGGGCACAACTAACCCCCCCGCACCAGCGACCGGTCTGGGCGGCGCCGGTATCCGGGCGTCGGGCGGCACCAACGTGACAGTCGCTGGCACTGTCGCCGGCGGCTGGAACGGCACGAACACGGTCCAGGCCAATGCGCTCGACTTCACCGGTGGTGGCAACTCACTGACTCTGGTGAGCGGCTACACATTCAACGGCAATGTGGTGAGCGATGGGACCGGTCTCGGCGACAAGCTGATCTTCGGTGGCGGTGACAATGCGAGCTTCGCGCTGTCGCAGCTCGGCGGCAAATTCCAGAATTTCAGTACGATCGAGAAGTCCGGCTCGAGCGTATGGACACTGACCGGCACCAGCAGCTTCAGCGGCAATACCATCATCCGGGCCGGCACGCTGGTGGTCGATGGCTCATACATCAATAGCGCGTTGACGATCGCTCTCGGCGGAACGTTGAAAGGCCAGGGCATTGTGGGCACGACCACTGTCAATTCTGGCGGCACGATCAATCCGGGGAATGGCATTGGCACGCTGCACGTCAATGGCGCGCTCGTCTTCGCAGCGGGCTCGACTTATGCAGTAGAAGGCGCTCTCGAGGGTGCAGCCGATCGCCTCGAGGTCACAGGTACCGCGTCGCTCAACGGCACGGTTCTCGTCAGCTCGGCATTGGGCGCCAACCTCTTTCCGCTGACCCCGAGCCAGTACACGATCCTGACGGCAGCAGGTGCCATCACAGGCACATTCGCCAGCGTCGACACCTCTGCGCTCGCCTTCTTCGACGGCCAGCTCGACTACAGCATCGCACATGCCGTCAAGCTGACCCTCACCCGCAACGATCTGGGGCTCGTCGACGTGGCGATGGGCGGCAATCAGAAAAGCACCGCGGGAGCGATCGAGAGTCTCGGGCTCGGCAATCCGCTTTACACCGGCATCCTGGGGCTCAGTTCCAGCCAGGCACAGAGTGCGTTCCAGCAGCTCTCCGGCGAGGGGCTCGGCGCGAGCGGCCAAAGCCAGGAACAGACTTCAGGTCTCGTCTCTACATCGATCGTCGACCGGGTGAACCACGCGTTCGACGCCATCGATCAGTCCGGCGCCAGCAACTATGTATCGGCAGCATCCTCGAGCGACGTCGAGGCCTCGCGGTCGATCTGGCTCTCCGCCTATGGCGCGCGCTCGAGTGTGGCAGCAGGTGTGCAGAACAGTGCAAGCGCGACTGATACCGGCGGGCTGACCTTTGGACTCGACGGCGAATTGGGCGCGTGGACCGTCGGGATATGGGCGGCTATGGACGTTCGGCCAGCACCGTCGCCGCGCTGAACACCAGCATTGGCAGCTCGGACTATTCAGCTGGCCTCTATGCCGGCAGTGAGTGGGACAGCGTTCGTGTCGCGCTCGGCGCGGTGTACACATACTCAACGGTTTCGAGCCTTCGCAAGATCACTTTGCCGACCGCGCAAACGCTCACTGCCGACTATGCCGCCCGGACCGGGACGCTGTTTGGCGAAATGGCCAAGGAGTTCGACTTCGGTGTCGTAAGCCTCACTCCCTATGCCGGCGCGCAATATATCCGCAGCAGCGGTGCCGCCTATTCCGAAACAGGCGGCAGCGCAGCGCTGTCCATCGCCGACCGCTTGAGCAACACGCTCTCCACCACGCTCGGACTGCGCTCCTCGGCCGACTTCATCGTCCATGACGATATGCTGCTGAGTATCGGTGCCGGTGCCGGTTGGAAGCATGCCTTTTCCGACCAATCCAGCGTCACGCACAGCTTCGTGGCCGGAGGCAACAGTTTCGCGGTCTCCAACGCCCCCGCGCCAGCCGACCGGCTGGCAATCGAGGCCTCGGCTGGTCTCGACATCAGCGCGCATCTGGCACTCGATCTGAGCTACGCCGGCGAAATCACCGCCAGCTCCCGCACTCACCAAGTGCAGGCCGGAGTGAAGGGGAGCTTCTAGGCCGGCTCCATTGACCAGATTGTGATCGGGCATTTTGCCTCTCGTTAACGCCAACCGGATACGGAACTACCTCGACCTGTGCCGCGTTCTTGGCCGGGCAATCCTGTTCAGAGTTCGACTTATGACTTCATCGACCCTCGTCGCATCGCGCCGCAGTTTCCTTGCGGGCGGTGCGAGCCTCGCCGCCCTCTCGCTTGCCGGCTGCGCCACATCCAGGCGTTTCGACACAGTCGATCAGCCGCAGTTTTCCGAATACTATCTTCAGATGTATGGCCCGCTGCCGAACGAGAAGTTCCCGGTGCCGGCGATCGATCTGAATAAGCTCGATCCCAACATGTTCCGCACACAGGTCGCCGACCCGACTGGCGAAGCGCCGGGCACGATCGTCGTCAACACAACGGAGCGGCACCTCTATTTCGTAATGGAGGGCGGTCAGGCCATCCGGTACGGCGTCGGCATCGGCCGCGAGGGGTTCGCCTGGTCGGGCAAGGCCAAGGTCGGGCGCAAGGCTGAATGGCCGATTTGGACGCCGCCCAAGGAAATGCTTGAGCGCCAGCCCGAAACGCGCGAATGGGCCAATGGCATGCCCGGCGGCCTGACCAATCCGCTCGGCGCGCGCGCTCTTTATATCTATCAGGATGGCCGCGACACGCTGTATCGCCTGCACGGTACCCTCGAGGTCTGGAGCATCGGCGGTGCCGTTTCGAGCGGCTGTGTCCGTCTGCTCTTCCACGACATCATCGATCTCTACAACCGCGCGCCCTCCGGCTCGCCGATCGTCGTCAACGCCTAGCGGAACTGGGTGTCAGCGCCGCGCGTTCCTTCGCCAGTTCAATCGCGGAGGTTCACGATGAGCGCAGCGACAAAGCCGGGCAGCGTTGCCCAGGTCGACTATCTGGTCGATGAGCATGGCTACAAAATTCCCGTTGGCGAGGACACCTCGCTCAAGGTTGCAACCGACGTCGAACAGGCCGTGGGTG
Organism: Devosia sp.; assembly: GCA_039918675.1. Taxonomy (GTDB): domain Bacteria; phylum Pseudomonadota; class Alphaproteobacteria; order Rhizobiales; family Devosiaceae; genus Devosia_A. Next base: position 5,158 of record JBDSHC010000148.1, on the reverse strand, counting down.
CTACCGGTCCAAGCAATTGGTGGCGGCTCGGTCTCATCGCACTGGTGATCGTTGCGGCGATTCTGCTGGCCATCCAAATGCTGGGCGGCAACAAGGGGACCGACGTTATTCCGGGCACTCCGGTCGCGGCGCCGCAGGGCACGACACAGTCGTAGCCCGACCCAGAAAACAAGAGGCCCGGATCGCTCCGGGCCTTTGCTTGTTCTGTATCCCGGTTCTAGCCCTGCTGGATAGGCGATATCTGGATCTCGACGCGCCGGTTCTGAGACCGGCCGGTCTCGTTGGAATTGGACGCAATCGGGTCGGTCTCGCCCTTGCCCTCGATGTAGAAGCGGCGCTGGTCGATACCCTGATTGGCGAGGATGGTCGCCACCGCTACCGCGCGGCGCTGCGACAGATCCTGATTGTGCGAGTCGGAACCGGTATCGTCGGTATGTCCGTAAACATCGACGACGGTCTTGTTGAACTTCTTGAGCACGAGGCCGACCGAAACCAGCGTCTCGTTGAAGCCGGTCTGTACCGTCGCCGAATCCACACCGAAGGTGATGTTGGACGGCATGTTGAGGATGATCTGCTGGCCGACACGGGTCACCGAAACGCCGGTGCCCTGCAGCTGTGCGCGCAGCTCGGCTTCCTGCTGATCCATGTAATGGCCGATGGCGGCGCCCGTCAGCCCGCCGAGGCCGGCACCGATCAGCGCCGCAACACGCGCGTCTGTTCCGGTCGCCGTTCCGACGATTGCGCCAAGCACAGCACCCGAACCGGCACCGACCAGCGTGCCGCCGGTGGTATTCGAAAGCTGCTGGTCGCCCGTGTACGGATTGATGGTGCTACAGGCGGCAAGCGACAGGGCCGCGAGGCCCGCGACGAGGACGGAAGACTTCATGACTACCCCCAACAAGGACATTTTGCCCTTCTTGGGCAGAGAATGCGGCAGCACGGTGGTTGCCGCAAGCTCCCGGATCGCCGGCTAGTTGTGTGCCCAGCCGCCATCCACAACGAAGTCCTGTGCCGAGATCATCTGGCTGTCGTCGGCCGCCAGAAACACGGCCATGCGGGCGATATCGGCCGGATAGAGCTGACCCTTCATCGCCTGCGCTGCCTCGATCACCTTGATCTCTTCCTCGCGGACCCAATGGGTCAGCTGACGCTCGGTCATGATCCAGCCCGGCACCAGCGTATTGACCCGGATGCCGTGCTTGCCAACGTCACGCGCCAGAGTGCGCGATAGCCCGTGTGCGGCGGATTTGGCCGCGGTGTAGCCGTGGATACCGCCCATCAGGATCATCCAGCTGATCGAGCCGAAATTGATGATCGAGCCTTTGCCGGCCTTCATCATGCCAGGGATCACCGCCTGCGCAGCGAAGAAGGAGTGCTTGAGGTTGACCTCGATGGATTTGTCCCACGATTCCGACGTCACCTGATCCCAGGCGACACGCTGGTCGTTGGCGGCGTTGTTGAGGAGCGCAAGGGCGGCGCCATTGGCTCCCTCAAAACCGCGGATCGCCGCTTGATAGGCGTGAACGTCGGTGATGTCGCAAGTGGTGAATTTCACGGTCTGCCCGGCTGCCGTGAGTTCGGCAGCCAGCGCGGCGCCGCGGTCGGCCATGATGTCGACGAAACCCACCTTGCTGCCCTGCGCCGCGAACTCGCGAACGAGGCCCTCGCCGATGCCTGAGGCGCCACCGGAAATAACGACCGGCATACCGTCAAGGCTGGGGAAGCGGGCGAAGTTGGATGGCATGATGGATCTCTCTGTTCTTGTTGTTGCGGCAGTCTTAGCCAGACCTCCGCCCAGCGGCAAGCCAGAGACAGACGAACATCCCCGCGTCAGAGCGAGGATGTGGAGAGACGCCGTGATGGATTGGCGGTCAGTCGGCCTCGACGGCCGCCTTCCTGGTCGCGACGATGTCCATGGCCTCGATGCGTTCGAGCAGCGCCGTGATCTTTGGGACGTTGTCGATGTGACGCGTCTCCATGGCGAAGTTGAACGTCACATATTTGCGGCCGGGACAGAACGTCGCGATGTTCATCGAATTGTGCCAGGCGCCGCAATAGATCGGCTCGACGAGGCCATTGGTCATCGGGCCATAGGTCCGGTGCGGCGGCACCAGCGTCAGCACGATCTGCATGCCGGCGTTGAAGCGCCAGAAGCGGCGGCCCGGGAGCCACGAGGCAAGCCGGTTGAGACCCCGCAGCGACCGGAATACCGAGTTCATCATCATTTGGAATTTGGTGACGTCCTTGGCCTCGATCCTATCGACGGTGTCATCGATGGCGCGGACGAATTCGAGGAAGTCCTCCGACACCTTGAACCTGGCTTGCAGCGAGCGGACGCGGAAGAAGTCGTCATCAGCGTCGTGCCGTTCGCCATCGAGCATCGTGTAGACCGCGTTGATGGCTTTCTTGGCCACATGCTTGTCTGTGCCTTCGCCGTTCAGCGCGTGTGTAACTAGCGCGAAATAGAGCGAGCGCTGGCGCACGCCGATGCGATTGGCGAGAAGGCGCAGGCGGTGGCGGCTGAGGGCCAGCGTGGAGAAGCCGAACGGCTTTTCTTTGGGTGCAAGGAGAAGGCCGGCGGTGACGTACATCGCCGTCATGCCCCAGGCATTGATGCTGCCGATGAGGCGCGGCAGCAGGCCGACCTTGTTGGTCTTGTCCGACATGATGCCGTGGCCCGCCGATTGCGAGCGCGTCAGCAGCGCGGAGTCCGATCCTTCCATCAACGCATGCGACGAGCGGATCTGAATCACCGATCTACGTCCCTCTGCATCGGGACCGCCGCGGCGCACTGCCGCCATGACGCGGAATAGTGGCAGGTCGTCGCGCTCGAACAGATCTTCGGATTTGCCGAGCCATTTGTCGGGATAGCCGTCGAACCCGTCGACCTCTTCGATCGACGTGACGGCATCGAGGATCTGCTTGGGGAATGGCTGCCCGGGCCGGGCGCCAAAGAAGCCATGCGTCAATTGCGGCGCCAGCGCCACCATCTCAGCAACGAGATTGGCAATGGAGTCCTTGTCGAACGCGCTGGTCGAGAAGGCGGTGAAGAACACCGTGTCGCGTCCCTCGTAGAGGAACCACTGGAAATCGGTGAACAGCGCCTGCGGATGCTTGTTGACTGCGGCGAGTGCACGATCGAGCACTGCGGTCTGGTCGCTGGCAAAACTCTGAGATGAGAAGCTCTTCAACTCGATTTCCCCCGAAACGTCGCGATTTATTATCACTGTCAGCGGGGCCGACAAGCCCTGGTCACTGTTAGACGCCGCCCGACAACGATGTCGTAGTGCGAAACTGATCGATCGGGGTCTAACGTCCGCTGCCTGAACGGGAAATGACTGCGGTCTCTGATGCCGGGGCCACACGACTGTGACTTTGCAATCCGGTCGTTGAACATTAGGATCATTCCAGCCTTCAAGCGCAGACAGGTGCAGTCTCAATGACTTAGACGGTTCGCCAGCGCGGCGAATTGACCACTCGAAACCGGACGACGCCGGATTTAGGTTCCGCGCTGCCGGCCACAGGCACGAGAGACACATGGACTATCGTGGAATTTTCGAGGACGCCGTCGACGCCTTGCGCGCCGAAAAGCGCTACCGCGTCTTTGCCGATCTCGAGCGCGTCGCCGGCCAGTTCCCGAAGGCGATCTATCGCGACCAGTCCGACAATGCCCGCGAGATCACCATCTGGTGCTCCAACGATTATCTCGGCATGGGCCAGCATCCGCGCGTCATCGCGGCGATGCAGGAGACCGCAGCGCGGCTCGGCGTCGGCGCCGGCGGGACACGCAACATCTCGGGCACCAACCGTCCGCTGGTCGAGCTCGAGCGTTCGCTCGCCGATCTCCATCGCAAGGAAGCGGCGCTCGTGTTCACGTCGGGCTTCGTCTCCAACGAGGCAGCGATATCGACCATCGCGCGGCTGATGCCCGACTGCGTCATTCTCTCGGACCAGCTCAACCACGCCTCGATGATCCAGGGCGTGCGGCAGTCGGGAATGGAGAAGCGCATCTTCCGTCACAGCGACACGGCGCATCTGCGCGAACTGCTTGCCGGTCTCGACCGCAAACGGCCCAAGCTCATCTGCTTCGAATCGGTCTATTCGATGGATGGCGATGTGGCGCCCATCAAGGAGATCTGCGATCTCGCCGAGGAGTTCGGTGCCCTCACCTATATAGATGAAGTGCACGCGGTTGGCATGTATGGCCCGCGCGGCGGCGGTATCGCCGAGCGCGACGGCCTGATGGACCGCATCGACATCATCGAGGGCACACTCGCCAAGGGTTTTGGCAGCATGGGCGGCTACATCGCTGCCAATGGTGCCATCGTCGATGCGGTGCGATCCTATGCGCCCGAATTCATCTTCACGACCGCCCTTCCACCGGCGCTCTGCGCTGCGGCGCGGGCCTCGATCGAGCATTTGAAGACTTCGTCGGCCGAGCGCGATCTGCAGCAGCGCCAGGCGAAGCTCGCGAAGGAAATCTTGAGCGAGGCTGGCCTGCCGGTGCTGCCGACCGACACCCATATCGTGCCGCTGATCGTGGGCGATGCGCGGCTCGTCAAAGCCGCCAGCGATCTGCTGCTCGAGAAGCACGACATCTACATCCAGCCGATCAACTACCCGACGGTGCCCAAGGGCACCGAGCGGCTGCGCATCACGCCGACACCGCTGCATACCGACGAGATGATCATCGCGCTGCGCCACGCGCTCGTCAGCGTGTGGGTCGAACTCGAGCTGCCGCGCGAACGCCCGCAACGCAAAATCACCTCCGACAAACTCACCAGCGGCGACCTCACGCTCCCGACCGTCGGCGGCTAGGCAGCTGTAGATTTCGTGATTCATCTGCGTGTCCGTGACTAGGGCGAGCGGAGGTGCCCGACAGCCTCGCGGCTTCGGGGGTTATTGTGCCGCAGGGGTCCTTGTTTGCGCTCTGGCCTTGGCGCTCCACAGGGGAGCACCAAGTCCAACCGCTGTTGGACCCGCGGGCGGAGAGCGCGGTGCAGCGCCTCCGATTGGGTGGGGGTGCAAAGTGAGGCACCCCGCGCTCTCCGCGATGGATTTTGGGAATGGCCGGTTGACAGCCTTTGGGGCCGCGAGCCGGGATCCGAACCCGGAGGGTGCGACCACCCTCCGCCATCACTGTCGCCAGCCACTTCGT
>JBDSHC010000147.1:0-7695 GCA_039918675.1 Devosia sp. | reverse complement strand
GGCGAGGCCGACCGCTTCGATTCCTATCTCGAGGTTCATGCCGGCGCCGGCGGCACCGAGAGCCAGGACTGGGCCTCAATGCTGCTGCGCATGTACACGCGCTGGGCGGAGCGGCGGAAGTTCAAGGTCGAGATGCTGGAGTTCCATGCCGGCGAAGAAGCAGGCATCAAGTCGGCGACCATCCAGATCAAGGGCCACAACGCCTATGGCTGGCTGAAGACCGAGGCTGGCGTGCATCGGCTGGTGCGGATATCGCCCTATGACAGTGCGGCGCGGCGGCACACGAGCTTTTCGTCGGCCTGGGTCTATCCGGTGGTCGATGAGACGATCAACATCGAGATCAACGAATCCGATCTGAAGGTCGATACCTACCGGTCATCCGGCGCCGGCGGCCAGCACGTCAATACGACCGATTCCGCCATTCGCATCACCCATGTGCCGTCGGGTATCGTTGTGGCGTGCCAACAGGAGCGCAGCCAGCACAAGAACCGGGCGACGGCGATGCAGATGCTGAAAGCGCGGCTTTATGAGCAGGAGCTCGAAAAGCGCGAGCTCGCGGCCAATGCCGAGGCCGCCTCAAAGACCGACAATAGCTGGGGCCACCAGATCCGCAGCTACGTGTTGCAGCCCTATCAGATGGTCAAGGATTTGCGGACCAATCACGAGACTTCCAATACCGGCGCGGTACTCGACGGCGACCTCGACGGTTTTATGGAAGCGTCGCTAGCGTCCCGTGTTGCGGGTTACGCGGATACGGCCAAGGACAGCTAAGGGCACATTGCGTCAGCCGGCGAGGATCTTTGCGAGATCGCGCCCGGCCTGGAGGTAGCGCGCGGGATCGACGGCATTGTCGGTGCGGCGCACTTCGAAGTGCAGATGCGGGCCGGTGGAACGGCCGGTGGAGCCGACGCGGGCAATTGGGGTGCCGGTGTTGACGCTCTGGCCTTCCTTGACGAGGAAGGCGCTGAGATGGCCGTAGCGCGTCACGAGGCCATTGCCATGCGAGACTTCGACGACGTTGCCGTACCCCGAAATCTGTCCGACGAAGCTCACCTTGCCGGCGCCGGCACTGATGACGGTCGAGCCCTGGGGTGCGGCGTAGTCGAGACCAGAGTGGAACGCCAGTCTACCGGTGAAGGGGTCCTTGCGGTTGCCGAAGGTCGAGCTGATGCGCATCGCGTCGGTGATCGGCTTGTGGACGGGGGCGACGTCCGCGGCGACACGCGCGGCCTTGAAGCGTTCGAGCGCCTCGGCCACGGTATTGGCATCGTCGATGAGCGACGAAGATTCGGCTCCGGCGCCATCGACGGGCGGCAGTAACGGGCCGCCGACGCCATCGAAGCTGGGCAGTTTCGGCTTGATGCCGATATCGGCGAGAGCGCCCATGATTTCATCGGTCTTGGTCGTCGCCTGATCGGAGATGGCGACCAGAGCGAGGCGGGAATCGTCCATCATCTGTGCGACGTTGGCCGTTGCGGCGGCGACCTCAGCCGCGGCGTCGCCTGAGGGGACGAGCGAACTGGTGAGCACTGGGGTAGCGGCGCTATCGTTGTCATCCGTTACCGGCAAATCGGCTGTCTCGATCCCGAGCGCCGCGGCCTTCTCTGCCAGTTGCTTGACGTATTGGTGCTGCTCCATCAGCAGTTCCTGGGTCTGGGCGAGATCCTGGAGCTGGAGGTTGATGTCGCCGGCCTGCGCATAATGGCGGGACTGCAGGCGATCAACTTCGAGACGGAGTTGCGAGATGCGGTCTTCATAGGCGGTGAGTATACCGTCGTTCTGGCCCACGAAGAGTTTGGAGATGTCGGGCGCCATCAGGAGGCCGACAAGCGTCAGCACATTGGTCGCCAGCAGGGCAGCAAAGCCGCCGTAGAACATCAGGGGGCGGATCGTCACCCGATGCGCTTGCTTGGGCGATGGGGCAGCAGCTTTTGCAAACGGCTTGGGGGACACACTTTTACGCAACGCCAGGAACTCCCGACTCTAGAACTCTCGGGAAATCATGGATTGTTAAGGTTAATGGACCGCCAAAGAAGAGCTAATGGCGGATTAACGGGAGGCGGAAAGCAGCGCTTTTGTGCCTTCGAGTACGGTTGCGGCGTGGCCCTTGATGCGGCTCGCTTTGAACACGCCGGCGATCCTGCCCGCTGCATCGACGAGATAGGTCACGCGGATGGTGCCCATATATTCGCGGCCCCAGAGTTTCTTGAGCTGCCACACGTCGTAGGCCTTATTGGCGATGAGGTCGGTGTCGGCAAGGAGAGGGTGGGCGAAATCGTGCTTCTTGCTGAACGCCTGGTGGCTCTTGATGTCCTGCGGCGAGATGCCGACCAATTCGACCCCAAGCGATTTGAAGTCCTTGGCGAGAGCGGAGAATTCGCGGTTCTCGACCTCGCAGCCCTCGGTACCGTCTTCGCAATAGAACTCGACGACAACCGGCTTGCCGCGATGGGCGCTGAGCTTGAAACTACCGCCGCGATCGTCGGGGAGGGTGAAGTCGGGGGCCTTCTGACCGATCTCGAGCATATCAAACCTTCGCCAAGGGCTGCGAACTGCGCCATTTCAGGGTGTTAGTGCCTTATTGCAGCCGGTATCATTGGGCAAGACAATGACACTGGCTAGCTGATTCCCGGGGGCTCTTGGGATCGGCGCCGAATTTCCTTGCGGACCATAATTGAAGCCAACGCCGCCACCAGGACAGACGGTTCGCAAGCGTTCTTTCGCTAGCACAATCGGACGTGTCGCGGCGTGGCTCTTGGGTATCCCCTTCGTTCTCGCGCTCGTTCTTTACGTGGCGCTGCTGATCCACCCGATCCCGCTGCCGTTCATTGCCGCGCAGGTGCGCAATCTCGTCGTCGCGTCAATGCCGCCCAACACCGAACTCGAACTGGGCGACATGGCCCTTGCGCTCGAGGGCTTTGCCTGGCCGGTTATCCAGTTCAGTCCGGTGACCTATAAGGACACCGCGAGCGGCGCCAAGGTGCAGATGGAGGCGTTCGAAGTCGGCTTCTCGCCCGTCCGCGCCTTTATCGGACAGCCCGGCGCGACGGTGACGATCGTTGGCCCGCATATCCAGATCAACCAGGACATCTTCGGCCCGCGGCTCGCCGAATTCGACATCGTGCCGGACCCCGATGGCGGTCCCGCGACCGTCCGCGTGCTCGAAGGCTCGACGGCATTCCCCGATGCCGGATTCAAGTCCGAGGGCATCAACGTCGTCGGCGAGACGAATGAAGCCACGCACGTCCGGTCCGACAATGACTGGCTGGTGTTCAATATGGAGGCGGCGCAGCTTGGGATTGCCAGCGTCATCGAGCAGGCCGAAATGGGCCGGTTCTCGCGGCTGATCATCAAGCACGCGACCGTCAACATGAACGATGCGGTCTACGGCTCGCTGCGGACGTTCACGGACATTTCGCTCGACATCGCGCCGACGCCAAACGGCAAGGCCGTCGAAGGCAATTTCGCCGCCAATTTTGGCGGCACTGTCATGAAGGGCATCTTCGAGCGGCTGATCGACGATCAGGGCGAAGCGCGGCTCAAGATATCGCTGAACAATTTCGACCTCTCAGCGTTCGCGCCGCTGATCAACGACCAGGCGTCGGCGGGCGGCGTCGTTGGCCCCGCGGCCGTGTCGCTGGATCTCGGCTTCGACGCCAAGACCGGCAAGATCAAGGGCGGGGTCTTCCATATCGACATGACGGGCACCGACCTCAGGATCGATTCCGACTATTATCCGATCGCCAGCAACATCATGGAGGTCGACTGGAAGCCCGATACCGGCACGTTCACGATGGCGGAATCCGCGCTGACCATCGGCGACGCAGCGGTGAAGCTTTCCGGCGTGTTCGTCATGGGGCTCGATGATCTCTACGGACCGACTGTCGCCATTTCGATGAGCGGCAAGGACGTTACGGTAGGGGGCGGCGATGCGGCGCCGGCCAAGATTTTCGACACCGTGAACTTCAAGGGCTGGTCGGCGCCACTTTATGGCGCGGTGGGTATCGACCAGGTGATCGTCACCAAGGGCGACCACGCACGCCTCGAAAGCCGCGGGCGCATCGACATGCTGCGCAAGGGGATCGGCGTCGATCTCGCAGTTGCCGGCAAGGGGTTTACCGCCGACGACATCAAGCGGATGTGGCCGGCGATCGCGGCGCCCGAGGCGCGGGACTGGTTCGTCAAGAATGTGATGGCGGGCGAGATCGCCAGCGCCACCATGAAGTTCGCCTTCCCGGTGGGCACGCTTGGCCTCAATGGCGAAGACAAGCCGATCCCGCAGAACGGCGTCTTCATCGAGATGACCGCCGACAATGTGCGGATCAACGCTATCGACGGCATGGCGCCTATCGACATTGTGGGTAAGACGCGGCTCCAGATGCACGATGCCGAGTTCACGATGGCGGCCGATGGCGGGGTCATCAAGACCGGCAGCGGCGACATCTCGGTTGCCAATGCCGCGATGATCATGAGTTCCGAGACGCCGGGTGAGAGCATCGTCGAGATCTCGGGCGATCTGTCCGGCGGCATTCCGGCGGTTGCGGCGATCGCCAAGCAGTTCCAGCCCGATGCCGTGAAGCCGGAAAGCCTGCCGGTCGACATCAACGCACTGGCGGGCAATCTGAGCGTACGGCTCGTCTCGACTTCGGTGCTGGACGGCGAGGGCGCCGTCAAACGCACCGACTATTCAATCAACGGCAATGTCGCGGATTTCGGCAGCACGGAGCCGCTGCAGAACCACAAGATCGGCAATGGCCAATTGTCATTCATGGCGACCCAGGCGGGCTACAAGATCGGCGGCACCGCGCAGATCGATGGCATGAACGCCGATGTGACGATCGAGGGCGATCTCAACAAGCAGGGCAGCCAGCCGACGATGACGCTGAGCTCGGTCGTCAATATCGCTGACCTCGCCAAGATGGGGTTCGACGCGAGCGCCTTCGGCAGCGGCAAAGTCGGATTTCAGGCCCGGCTGGGCAGTGACGGCTCCATCGATATGGCAGTCGATCTCAAAGCCGCTGAGCTGACGATCAAGGATCTGGGGATCACCAAGAAGGCCGGCGTGCCGGGTGGACTCAAGGCGACCATCAAGCAGACGGGCGATGTCAGCGACATCAGCAATATCGATCTGGGCTTCGGCGATGTGAAGCTGAAAGGCAGCCTTGAATATGACGCCAAGAAGGGGCTCAAATCGGCGGAGTTCACCAATTTCGCGCTGAGCGAGGGCGACGCCGCGCAGCTGTCGATGACGCCGATCAAGGATGGCTATGCGGTTCGCATTCGCGGCGACCAGCTCGATCTGAAGCCGCTGCTGAGCCGGTTCTTCAGTCTCGACCAGGGGTCGGGCGGACCGACGGCTAGCAGCGTCACACAGACCATTGCGCTCGATGTGGAGCTGAAACGCGCGCTCGGCATGTACAAGACCAACGCCTACAATGTGAGCCTCGACTTGGCGCTCAAGGGCAGCGACGTGCGCAAGGCCAGCATGCAGGCGCAGATCGGCACTGCCGGGCAATTGTCGGTGGCGACCAACCCCACTGACAATGGGCGCACCATGACGGTGGTGTTCAACGACCTCGGCTCGGTGCTGCGGTTCGTCGGCGTCTACGCGCAGCTGCAGGGCGGCGAGGGCAGCTTCACGCTGGCGCAAAACACATCGACCAAGGTCGATAGCGGCACGGTCAGCCTCAAGAATTTTGCCGTCGTCGACGAGAAGAACGTCGCGGCGCTGATGCAGGGCCATGCCGAGTCACGCCGTGGTGGGTCCAGCGATCTGGTGTTCCGCAGCGCCAAGGCCGATTTTGTGCGCCGCAAGGACCGCATCCAGATCGTTGAGGCTGTGGTGACGGGAGACAGCATCGGCGGCTCGGGCGAGGGCTTTATTTACACCGACAAGAAGCAGTACGACCTCGTCGGCACGTTCATCCCGATCTTTGGGATCAACAACGCGTTCGGCAAGCTGTTCGGCGGCGGCAATACCGGCGGCATGTTCGGCATCACGTTCGCCGTGAAGGGCCCGCTCGACAAACCGGATTTCAAGATCAACCCGATGTCGGCCCTGGCGCCGGGAGCGTTCCGCTCGTTATTCGAGTTCCGGGCAAAAGAGCAGCCACGGGTGGATGAATAGAGGTATGACTAAGTCATACTCGCCGCAAAGTTTCACTGGCACCGAGGGCAGAGGCCGATCTTGAACGGATCGCTCTCTGGATAGCTGAGCAGGGCGCTCCGCTCACAGCACTCGACTATGTCGGGCGCGTACGCCGGTTTCTTTCCGAACTCGGCGACTTTCCCAAGCGTGGTCAGGACTATCGCAGCATTCGGAACGGCTTGCGGGTGCTGAGTTTCGAGCGCCGCGTTATCATCGCCATCGCCATCGACGTTCGCGACAGCCAGATAGAAATCGAACGTGTCTTCACTAACGGCAAAAATTGGCGGAGGACGCGAGGGTTGCCTGACTAGGCCTGTTCAACAGCGCATACGTGCTACGGGGCCAGTTTAACCAACGCGAACTTCTTCTTGCCGAACTGAACCTTGAATCCGCCGAGCCTCTCGTCGACTTCATCCAGGCCGATCAGCTTTTCAGGGTCGCTCTCGATGCGATCGTTGATCCTCACCTGCGCGCCGCCGGACATTTGCTTCCGCGCGTCGGTCATAGAGGAAACAAATCCGGTGGCGGCAAGGATGGCCGCGACCGTTCGGGCATTTGGGAACCGAGGGTCGTCCTTCAAGTACCTTACCGGCCAATTGGCGACCTCGGTTTGACCGCTTCCGAAGGTTGCTTCTGCATCCCTGGCGGCCTGCTCGGCGGCCGCGAGGCCGTGGACGATGGCGGTGATCTCGGTGGCGAGGATCTTCTTGGCTTCATTCAACTCGACGCCGCCAAGCGCTTCGAGGCGGGCGATCTCGGTGAGCGGCAGGCGGGTGAAAATCTTGAGGAACTTGCCGACATCGGCGTCCTCGGTGTTGCGGAAGTACTGCCAGAACTCATAGGGCGAGAAGAGATCGCCATTGAGCCAGACGGCGCCGGAGGCGGTCTTGCCCATCTTGGCGCCGGACGAGGTGGTGAGCAGCGGTGTAGTCAGCGCGTAGAGCTGCGGGCCGCCCATGCGGTGGCTGAGGTCGACACCGTTGATGATGTTGCCCCACTGATCGGTGCCGCCCATCTGCAACACGCAATCGTAGCGCCGGTTGAGCTCGACGAAGTCGTAGCCCTGCATGATCATGTAGTTGAATTCGAGGAAGCTGAGCGACTGCTCGCGGTCGAGCCGCGTCTTGACCGAGTCGAAGCTCAGCATGCGGTTGACCGAGAAATAGCGGCCGACATCGCGCAGGAACTCGACATAGTTGAGCTTCAGCAGCCAGTCGGCATTGTTCACCATCATCGCCGGGTTGGCCCCGTCGTAGCGCAGGATGTTGGCGTAGACCCGCTTGATGCTCTCGATGTTGGCGTTGATTTTCTCAACGCTCAGCAGTTGCCGCTGGTCGTCGCGGAAGCTCGGATCGCCCACCATCGAGGTGCCGCCGCCCATCAGGCTGATCGCCTTGTGGCCGGTTTCCTGCAGCCAATAGAGCATCGTCACGGTGATCAGATTGCCGATATGAATGCTGGTCGCCGTCGCATCATAGCCGACATAGCCCGTGATCGGGCCCTTCATTGCCAGCGCGTCCAGGCCCTCCGGGTCGGAAATCTGGTGG
>JBDSHC010000146.1:0-14228 GCA_039918675.1 Devosia sp. | reverse complement strand
TGCGTAGGTTCTGCAAAGCATTTGCGATCACGATCCTGCTGCTCGTCGCGTCTGTGACGACCGCGACGGCACATGCCGCCTTGGTCGCAACCGATCCCGCCGAGGGCAGCACCTTGCCCTCGGCGCTTGGCTCGTTAACCCTGTCGTTTACCGAACCGGTCGCGCCGATCGCGTTTTCGCTGGTCGGCGTCGGCGGCATGCCGCAAGCGCTCGATATGGTCTCGGCCGATGGGCCGGTTGTGACGCTGGCCCTGCCTCCCGCGCTCAAAGACGGGAGCTATTTGGCGAGTTGGCGCGTGACCTCGGAGGATGGGCATCCCGTAAACGGAACGGTCAGCTTCGTCGTCGGCACGCCGAGCGGTGACATCGTCGGGCCGCCGCCAGACCGCACCCTGGCCTCGGCAATCTGGCTGGTTCGTGCGGCGCAATACTTGGCGCTGTTCATCGGATTGGGCACATTGGCCTCGAGGCTTTGGACCCCGATGCCTCCCGCGGCCCGGTCAATCGGGCTCGGCCTGACCCTCGCCGGACTGATCCTTGCCCCGCTCGCTATCGCGCTTCAGGGACTCGATCTCTTGGGCTTGCCGCTGACATCGCTCTGGGACGCTGCGCCTGTCAGGGCCGGCTTGGCATCGAGTTACGGGTCGACCCAACTCACTCTGGGCGCCGCGTTTCTGCTTGGTGCGCTGAGCCAGTTGGGTTTGTTCCGCCGGCCCCAAAGGGTCTTGCTGGCGCTGGGCGCAATTTGCGCGGCGCTCGCACCAACGCTCAGCGGGCATGCCAGCACGGCAGCGCCGCAATGGCTGATGCGGCCGGCTGTCTTGGTTCACATCGCGGGACTGCTGTTCTGGATCGGCGCTCTCCTGCCATTGTCCTTGCTCCTGGCAGATCGCTCCCGCACCGGCCTTGAGGCGCTTGCCCGCTTTTCTCGCCATATCCCCTACGCGGTCATCGCGCTTATCCTGTCGGGATTGATACTTGCCATCGTACAACTCGGGCCGCCCGATCGTCTCTGGGTGAGCGGTTACGGCATTCTGCTCGGCACCAAGCTTCTGGCCGTCGCGATGTTGCTCGCGCTCGCGCTCCATAACCGCGCGGTCCTGACCCCGCTTGCGCTCGCCGGACATCGGACAGGATCGCGCCGTTTGCGCCTCAGCATTGCGGCCGAGATGCTCCTTGTCCTGGCTGTTCTGGGCCTCGTTGCAGGCTGGCGATTTACCCCGCCGCCACGCGCCTTGCACGCCGTCATGTCTGCATCGGCGACGACTCAGCTGCCAGGCGAAGTGTTGACCGCGACGATTGTTGCCACGCCGGGACATGCGGGACCAATGTCGGTAGCAATCGCGCTCGTCCAGCCTTCGGGAGCCCCCGTGCCGGCACGTTCCGTCATGCTTCGGCTGTCGCTGCCGCAACAGGGCATAGCGACCATCAGCCGGCCGGCAACCGAAACCGCCGACAATTGGATGGTAAGCGGTGTCACCTTGCCCGTGGCTGGCATTTGGCAGATCAGTGTCGAGATCCGCACAAGTGAGTTCGATCTCACCATCCTTAACGGCAGCATCGCCATCACGACCAACGAGGAGCATTCGATGCCGTCACACTCAAGCACAGCCCTGCGCAGGCACAGTTGGGTGATCGTAATCGCTGCCCTGTTTGCACAAGCGCCAATGGCCAGCGCGCATGATGGCCTGATCCATGATGGCTGCGACACCGGCCAGTCCTGGAGCGCCGGCGATATCGCCGTCAGCGGCGCCTACACCCGCGCCATGCTGCCCAACGCCAAATCGGCCGCCGGCTACATGGTCATCGAGAATACTGGCGCGGATGCCGACCGCCTGATCGGCGTCAAAAGCGAAGCCGCCACCACCATCGACGTGCATCAGATGAAGATGAATGGCGAAATGATGGAAATGTCGCCCATCGAAGGCGGCCTCGAAATCCCCGCCCACGGCAAGCTCGAGCTCGCGCCCATGGGCTACCATCTGATGTTCACCGGCATCGCCACCCCGTTCAAGCAAGGCGAGTGCGTCCAGATCTTCCTCGAATTCCAGAGCGGCCACGAACTCCCGATCACCCTCAACATCGGCAGCGTCGCCCAGGACGGCCCGGTGATGGATCACGACATGAGCGGCATGTCGTCGATGGAAGGAATGTAGCAGTCAGGACTCCTTCTCCCGCCTGCGGGGGAAGGTGGCAGCGAAGCTGACGGAAGGGGGCGGCCGCGGGCGCAGAGACCAGCCCGCCCCCTCACCATGCTGCGCATGGTCCCCCTCCCCCGTGCGGCGCACGGGAGAGGAGCAGAAGGCCTACTTCAGCAAATCCGGGCGGCGCGCCCGCGTGAGCTTCTGGCTCTCCGCGCGCCGCCAAATCTCGACTTTGCCGTGATCCCCTGAAGTCAACACCGCCGGGATCTCGCGACCCTCAAAACTCTGCGGCCGCGTATACTGCGGATATTCCAGAACGCCGTTCTCAAAACTCTCATCGGCATGGCTGTCCTCACCGCCCAGCACGCCCGGAATCAGCCGCACCACCGCCTCGAGCAGCACCATCGCAGCGACCTCGCCGCCGGCCAGCACATAGTCGCCGATCGAGACCTCCTCGAGATTGCGCGCTTCGATCACCCGCTCATCGATCCCCTCGAACCGTCCGCAGACGATCACGACGCCCGGCCCCGCCGCCAGAGCGCGCGCCCGTTCCTGCGTTAGCGGCTTACCGCGCGGGCTCATCACCAGCCGCGGCCGCGCATCATTCTGATGCGACACGCTGTCGATGGCGCTCGCCAGCACATCGGGCCTGAGCACCATGCCCGCCCCGCCACCCGCCGGCGTGTCGTCGACCGAGCGATGCTTGTCCGTGGCGAAATCGCGCAACTGCGTCAGCTTCAGCGACCACAAGCCCTGCGCCGCCCCCCGCCCGATCACCGACGCGCCGAGCGGACCGGGAAACAGTTCGGGGAACAGCGTGATGATATCGGCATCAAAGCTCAATCGGGCTCTTCCTCGCCCGGCTCGGCTTCGATCGGCACCTCGATGACGAGATAGCGCTCGGCGATATTGATCACCGGAACCACGGCTTTGGTGAACGGGTAAAGGAAGGTATCGCCGCTGCGTGCATTGCGCACTTCGAGCAGATCGCTGGCCCCGAAGTTCGGGATCGCCAGCACCTGCCCGATGACGCTGCCATCGCCCAGCCGCGCATCGAGGCCGATCAGATCGGCATGGTAGAAATCATCGTCCGCGCTATGCGGCGGCAGCTTGTCGCGATCGACATAGAGTTCGACCCCGTTGAGTTTTTCCGCCGCGCTGCGGTCGCTGACGCCCTTGATCCGCGCCACCAGCACATTGGTGGTGGCGCGTGCCGCTTCGATCTCGATCACGAGACCCGGCCGGTTGGTCACCAGTGGCCCATAATCCTTGAGCGCCAGCGGCTCTTCCGTGAACGACTGGATGCGCACCTCACCGCGAATACCATGGGCCGCCCCGATGCGGCCCATAAGCAGCTTACGATCGGTGGCGTCAGCCATCGCTTACTCGGCGGCCGGAGCCGGCGCGGCGTCGGCCGCAGCCTTGTCGGCAGCGGCCTTGGCGCGGGCTTCGACGCGCTCGGTGGCCTTCTTGCCCGGCACGGCGCGTTCCGGATTGCTGCGCGGCGCGCGCTTCAGCAGGCCCGCCGCGTCGAGGAAGCGCAGCACGCGGTCGGTCGGCTGGGCGCCAACGCCAAGCCAATGCGTCGCACGCTCGATATTGATGATAACGCGCTTCGAATCATCGGCCAGCATCGGATCGTAGCTGCCGATCTTTTCGATGAAGCGGCCGTCGCGCGGGTTGCGCGCATCCGTGACGACGACATGGTAATAGGGGCGCTTCTTGGTGCCGGCGCGGGCAAGGCGGAGTTTGAGGCTCATTCGATAAGTCCTTGGTTGATTTCGGAATAGGGTTCTATTTCTTCTTCGGCACGAAGCCACCGCCCAGGCCCGGAAGGCTGGGGACGCGCGACGCGCCGCCAAGACCGGGCATGCCCGATCCAGATTTCAGCAGCTGCCCGACATCAGCCGGCAGCTTGTTCGAAATATCCTCACGCGGCGCAGCCGGGATCGATGCGGGATCGATCCCCATCTGGCGCGCCATCGCTTCGAGTTCCTTGGGGTCCATCTTGGACGGGTCCGGCATATTGCCCAGCCCAGGCATCATGCCGCCCAGCTTGCCGCCGAACATGCCCGAGAGCGAGCCGAGCCCGCCCTTGCCGACCTTCTTCATCATGTCCGCCATCTGGCGGTGCTGCTTCATCAGCTTGTTGACGTCTTCGACCTTGGTGCCCGAGCCCTTCGCGATGCGAATGCGGCGCTTGGCATTGAGCACATCCGGATTGGCGCGCTCCGCCTTGGTCATCGAATTGATCACGGCGATCTGCCGGTCGAACACCTTCTCGTCGAGATTGGCGCCGGCCATCTGCTTTTTGATCTGGCCCATGCCGGGCATCATGCCCATCAGCGCGCCCATGCCACCCATCTTCTTCATCTGCAGCAGCTGGCCGCGCAGATCTTCGAGATCGAAGACGCCCTTTTTGAGCTTCTTGGCCATCTTGGCCGCGTCTTCGGCCTTGAAATTCTCTGCCGCTTTCTCGACCAGACTGACAATGTCGCCCATGCCGAGAATCCGGTCGGCGATCCGGCTCGGATGGAAATCTTCTAGCGCGTCGAGCTTTTCGCCATTGGCCATCAGCTTGATCGGCTTGCCGGTGACGGCCCGCATCGACAGCGCCGCGCCGCCACGGCCATCGCCGTCGACGCGCGTCAGCACGATGCCGGTGATATCGACGCGCTGGTCGAACGAGCGCGCGAGGTTCACCGCGTCCTGGCCGGTCAGCGCATCCGCGACCAGCAGCACTTCATGCGGATTGGTCGCCGCCTTGATCGCCGCCGTCTCGGCCATCAGCTCTTCATCGATATGCGTGCGACCCGCCGTATCGAGGATCAGCACGTCATAGCCGCCGAGCTTGCCCTCGTTCAGCGCCCGCCGCGCAATCTGCACCGGCGTTTCACCAGCAACGATCGGCAGCGTCGCGACACCGATCTGCTCGCCCAGCACCCGCAGCTGCTCCATCGCCGCCGGTCGGCGTGTATCGAGCGAGGCGAGCAGCACCTTCTTATTCTGCTTGTCCTTGAGCCGCTTGGCGATCTTGGCCGTCGTCGTCGTCTTGCCCGAACCCTGCAGACCCACCATCAGGATCGGCACCGGCGACACGGCATTGAAATCGAGCGGCATCGCCGTCTCGCCCAAAACCTTCACCAGCTCGTCATGGACGATCTTGATGACCTGCTGGCCCGGCGTCACCGAGCGGGTGACTTCGGCGCCTACGGCGCGTTCGCGCACCTGCTCGACGAACGCCTTGACCACTTCGAGCGAAACGTCGGCCTCGAGCAGCGCGCGGCGAACTTCGCGCAGCGCCGCATCGACGTCCGCTTCATTCAGCGCGCCGCGGCCCGTAAGGCCTTCGAAGATTTTGCCAAGCCGTTCGCTGAGGCTCTCGAACATGCAATTTCCTTCCCGGTTGAACCCGGGATGTGGGATCGCCCATGCCAAACGCCAAACACACCCGAGGGCGCATCGCGCTGTCGGGTGTTTGCCTCCGGGAACTCTTTAGACCTTCACGGGTCCCGGTCGGCGGTTCAGGTCGTGCCTGAGCAGAAGTGCGGTTCCATTAAGCGGGAAAGGCAGGGGAGTCAAGGAACCGACGGTTGCGCTGACTCCTGTCTGGCCTCGGCTGCAGAGAAACGAAAGCCGTCGATCATCCTTGGAACGATGGACTCGTATTGAGGCAATTGTTCCTTGGGAAAGTTGAACTCCATGGCAACAGCAGATCCACCAGCATACCACCGGCGAAGGTAGTAGACGTCAGCGCCGCAGACCCCAGACACCACAAACCAGTTTGACCAATTCGCCTGCTTCTGTGGAGCCTCATAGGTAATCGTGCAGCCACGGGCCAGCAGAGCATCTTTCTCCAATTGCTGCGCCAACCTGGCATCAGCCTCTCCCAGCGCGTCGCTGCGAGAGGCAATTGCGGCCGCCTGGCCACTTCTATCGCGCAGGAGGATACGCTTTTGCTGGACCTCCGAAGAATCCACGTCGAGAACTTCCTCGGGGAACGCGATGTGAAAGCCGAGCTCAGCGCTGTCATACACCGCATAGGGGAGAGACCGGCCTGAGGACGACCAAGCGAACCAGGCGGCAGCGACCAGCCCAAACGCCGAGACGGCAAGCGCAGCGATATGGGGCGGTCGCAAATTCCATCTGGCATGCGCCTTGGCAAGCGCAGGGCTGGAAGTCTCACGTCCCTCAAGAGCGGCCACTAGCTCAGCAGGCAATCCCCCTGAATTGCGCAGCGCTATAGTGTGCAAATCTCGGAAGCCCAGCGGCGGCCGGGCCACGTCAATCGAAAGCGGGATTAGCTTCCCACTCTCCTTACCCGCCTGTGCCTCATCGATAACAAACGAGGAAACAATGGAGTGCTTGGACCACAGGACGACTATCTTGTTCGCCTCTTGCAGCTTGCTTTCAATAACCTCGCGGAATCGACTGCCGCTAACGAGATTTTGGTCCCACCAAACGGAATAACCTTTTGTATTCAGCGAGTCTGCGAGGGCCGCCGCCTTGTCTCGATCTTTGCGAGAGTAGGAAATGAATACATCAAGCATCGGGCAAGAACGATGGCTTGCGATAACAACGCGGTCAATGGCGACGCCGCCTTATTGCCACATTACCGATCTCGGCAAACAATGACCAAACCCTAACTTGTCGCTGCCCCGCGACGCGGCAATCCTCCATCAACCCGGAGGAGAACCACATGCGCCGCGCCGCCCGCCTGTTCTTGACCCTGCCTATGATAGCCGCCGCCAGCCCTGCCTTCGCGACCTCGACACCCGAGCAAATCCTCAACGACCCCAACCGCCCGGTCGCAGCAGTCGCCGCCGAACTGGGCATTACGCCCCGCCAATTCGCCACCTGTTTTGCCGGCGTCACACCAGCCCGCTCGGCGTCGGAGCTCAACGGCAAGAAGGAGCAGGACAACAAAGCCATCCTTCTGCCCTGCCTGCAGGCGGCCAATCCCGCCATTACCAACGATTTGCTCGACCGCGTCATGGACAAATACCGCGGCGCCCCGCCACGCTGATGGCCGGCAATACCGCGCATCAATCATGCACCACCGCCTGAACTCAAGCAGCCGCTGCTTGGGCGATCGCTCGCCGGACCCAATTGTTCATAGCAACGGTCTCGGAATGCGCCGACCTGCGTTACCGCGTCTTCAGACTCTTGGGCGAGACTGCCCCCAATTCCAGAGGCGCCCAATGTCCGACGATCGAGACAAGACCAGGTCGATCGATCCAAACTTGGGAAAGTTTGTTGCCCTCAATGTGTCTGCGGGTCCCCTTGTCGGCCTCCTGGGCGTGATCGTATGGCTTTCGCTGGCTGGTCCTGCGAGATCGCCCATGCCTCCCGGCTATGGCCACAACGGGAGCGTTGATTTGGTGAACGTGCTGGGAAGCCTCATCTTCCTGGCAATGGCAGCCTACGTCTTCGGCTTCCTCCCCGCCATCGGCCACGGCCTCCTCGCCGCCCTAGCGCGCCGCTTTGTCAGGTCGGACGGCGTCTTCGTTCTCATGGTGTCACCTCTGAGCGGGTTCAGCGTCACCGTGGCTTTCGCCATCGCCCTGAAGGCGGTGACGTACCGCTCGAGGCCCGGGGAGCCGCCCTTATTCCCAGCAGCCTGGCAAGACGTCCTGTTCTTCGGCCTTGTCGGCGCCCTCGCTGCACTGGTCTGCGGGCTGGCGGCCGCGTATCTCCGAATTCTGCCCCGACCGCGGGGGTAGATCGGCTACGAGGCCAAGCTCGTCGATAGCCCCCTCGATGGGCGACAATATCGCCGCATCAAGCAGGCGCCGCCGCGAGAATTGAAGCCGCATGCAGTGTCGGTGAGGCCGCCGGGCAGCCTGGGGGCAAGTGACGATCCGCCATGTGCACGGTCTCTGGCGATGTGCTGAGTTGCGCTATTTGTGAGCCGCATATTACCTACGCAGGCGATGTTCGAGATCAGAGCTGCCGAACCAGAGAATGTTGCGGAGGCCATTGCCGTCCTGGGCGATGCGTTCGCCCAAGATCCTTTAATGTCCTATCTGTTCCACGAGAACCCGGAGGGTCTCCGCGCGGGCACGATGGAGTTCTTCTCGATTCTGCTTCGCGTCAGGATCGCTTTGGGCATGCCGGCCTACGTCCTGCAGCAGGATGGCGAAGTGCTTGGCGCCATGATGGGCTACGATAGTTCTCGCCCGGCCTGGCCCATCTCGTTCACAAATGAGTGGCGGCAGCTCGAGGCGACAGTGCCCAGCCTGGCCGCGCGTCTGGCCGCCTATGACGCGATCAGCGGTGCCTATCTGCCCAGCGATAAGCACTATTATCTCGGGGTCATCGGTGTGCACCCCTCGTTGCAGGGCCAAGGCGCCGGGAAGGCCATGCTCGCCGCTTTTGCGAGCGCTCGCGCGCCGACCCTGACTCGAACGGAGTCTATCTGGAGACAGCTAGTCCGAGCAGCCTGCAGTTTTACGACGCCAACGGCTTCGAACTCCGAGGCGAAGGCCGCCTCGGTGACGCGCATATATGGTGCCTCTACCAGCTCACTTAGCGGGTGACCCGCCTCATGCACTGGCAATTGCCGGTCAGTTCCGCCATATACACCGCGAAATCGCCCGCTAAGGCTTCGCGTCATGTCCACCGCCCCCTTCCTCAAGATGAACGGGCTCGGCAACGAGATCATCGTCGCCGACATGCGGGGTCGTGCCGACCGCGTGACGCCGGCCGCGGCGGTCGTGATCAATGCCGATCCGGCGACCAAATTCGATCAGATCATGGCCATCCATGAGCCAAGGACGCCGGGCACGCGCTATTACATCGAGATCCTCAATTCCGACGGCTCGCAGGCTGAAGCTTGTGGCAACGGCATGCGCTGCGTCGTCCAGGCGCTGAGCGCCGAAACCGGCCAGAAGAGCTTCGTCTTCGAAACCCTCGCGGGCATCGTCACCGGCGACGAGCATGCCGATGGCCTCATCACCGTTGATATGGGCAAGCCGCGCCTGGGCTGGCAGGACATCCCGCTTGCCGAGGAATTCTACGACACCACGGGGATTGAACTGCAGATCGGGCCGATTGATGCCCCGGTCCTCCACACGCCATCCGCCGTCTCGATGGGCAATCCGCATGTCACCTTCTGGGTGGAAGACAACGTCTGGAGCTACGCGCTCGACCGCTTTGGGCCACTTCTCGAGAATCACCCGATTTTCCCCGAGCGCTGCAATATCTCGATCGCCAACGTGGTCTCCCCCGACCACATTATCCTCCGCACCTGGGAGCGTGGCGCGGGCCTGACCCGGGCTTGCGGCACTGCCGCCTGCGCCGCTTTGGTCAACGCCGCCCGCACCAAGCGCACCGGCCGCAAGGCGACCCTCACTCTGCCCGGCGGCGACCTCTTGATCGAGTGGCGCGCCGACGACCACGTCATGTTGACCGGCCCGGCCGAATACGAATTTTCCGGTCAGTTTGACCCCAGGCTGGGCTCCTGGTCGCGCGACAAGGCCGTCGCCTGATGGCCATCGAAACCCTGACGTTCGGCTGCCGCCTCAACGCCTATGAATCCGAGGTGATGAAGGCCGAGGCCGAAAAGGCAGGGCTTTCGGGCGCACTGATCGTCAACACTTGCGCCGTCACCGCCGAGGCCGTCCGCCAGGCCAAGCAGGCCATCCGCAAGGCCAAACGCGACGAGCCCGCCCGCCAGATCATCGTCACCGGCTGCGCCGCGCAGACGGAGGCCCGCTCCTTCGCCGACATGGCCGAAGTCGACCTCGTCATCGGCAATGCCGACAAGCTGAAGGCCGAGAGCTACGTGCCCATGGCCTTCGGCGTGCCGCTGAACGACAAGGTCCAGGTCAACGACATCATGAGCGTGCGGGAAACCGCCGGCCACCTGATCGAGGGCATGGATGGCCGCACGCGAGCCTTCGTCCAGGTCCAGAATGGCTGCGACCATCGCTGCACCTTCTGCATCATCCCCTATGGCCGAGGTCCGTCGCGCTCGGTCCCGATGGGCGCCGTGGTCGAGCAGATGAAACGGCTCGTCGGCAATGGCTACCGCGAGCTGGTGCTGACCGGTGTCGACATAACCAGCTATGGTGCCGATTTGCCTGGCCAGCCTAGCCTCGGCAAGCTGACCCAGTCGATCCTGAGGCACATCCCCGATCTGCCTCGGCTTCGCATCTCATCGATCGACTCCATCGAAGCCGACGAGGCGCTCTACGACGCGCTCGCCACCGACCGCCGCCTGATGCCGCATCTCCATCTGTCGCTGCAATCGGGCGACGACATGATCCTGAAGCGCATGAAGCGCCGCCATCTGCGGGCCGATACGCTCGACTTCGTCGCCAAAGCCCGCGCCCTCCGTCACGACATCGTCTTCGGCGCCGACATCATCGCCGGCTTCCCCACCGAGACCGACGAGATGTTTGAGAACTCCCTCCGGATCGTTGAAGAAGCCGACCTCACCTATCTCCACGTCTTCGCCTACAGCCCGCGCGAAGGCACTCCGGCAGCACGAATGCCCCAAGTCTCGAAGGCCGTCGCCAAACGCCGGGCCGCAAAACTCCGCGCCCTCGGTGACGTACAATATACCAAGCTATGCGAAAGCCGCATCGGCGCAATCGAGAACGTCCTCGTCGAGCGCGACGGCCTCGGCCGCACCGAGCAGTTCATCCCCATCGCCGTCCCCGGCCATGGCGCCGGCGAACTCGTCGCAATCCGCGTCACGGCCACTACCACCGATGGACTCCTCGGCCAATCCATGAGGGCCGCCGCCTGATGGCCGACAAGAAAAAGAGCCTGTTCGGCCGGCTGTTCGGTTCGGACCAATCCGAGCCCACCCTGCCGCCCGCCGCCGAAATGGTGGTCGACGAGATCCTCGAACAGGAGCTCGTTCTGCCGCCCGATCAGGAGATCGCGCTGGCTGAGGCGATCCACGACGCGGGCGAAACCATTGAACAACCAACAAAGAAGCAGAGCTGGCTGCAGCGCCTCGCTTCCGGCCTCAGGCGTTCCTCCGATCAGTTGACCGGCGGCATTGCCTCCGTCTTCACCAAGAAGAAGCTCGATCAGGCCATGCTCGACGAGCTCGAGGACATCCTGATCCAGGCCGATTTCGGCATCGACATGGCAGCCTCCGTCACCGAAACCCTGCGCCGCGACCGCTTCGACCGCGATATCGCCCCCGACGAAGTCCGCGCTGTGCTGGCCGCTGAAGTCGAGAAAATCCTTGGGCCCGTCGCCAAACCGCTCGTGATCGAGGGTGCTAAGCCCTTCGTTATACTGATGATTGGGGTCAACGGCTCGGGCAAAACCACGACCATTGGCAAGCTGGCGAGCCTCTATGTCGCACAGGGCAAAACGGTCGTACTTGCCGCCGGTGATACCTACCGTGCCGCTGCGATCGAGCAACTCCAGATCTGGGGGCGGCGCACCGGCGCGCCCGTTATCGCCAGCGCCCCAGGCGCCGACGCGTCCGGCCTAGCATATGATGCTATGTCGGAGGCCACCGCACAGGGCAAAGATCTCCTCATCATCG
The DNA here is from genome assembly GCA_039918675.1 of Devosia sp. Classification (GTDB taxonomy): domain Bacteria; phylum Pseudomonadota; class Alphaproteobacteria; order Rhizobiales; family Devosiaceae; genus Devosia_A. The sequence goes on along the minus strand of JBDSHC010000146.1, from coordinate 2,570 downwards.
ATACGGCCGGACGGCTGCAGAACCGCGACGAGCTGATGAGCGAGCTCGAAAAGATCATCCGCGTCATCAAGAAGGTCGATCCGACCGCGCCGCATGCCACACTTCTGACGCTCGATGCGACGACTGGACAGAACGCCCTCAATCAGGTCGAAATCTTCGGCAAGCGGGCTGGCGTGACCGGCCTTGTCATGACCAAGCTCGATGGCACGGCGCGCGGCGGCATTCTCGTGGCGATCGCCCGGAAGTATGGTCTGCCTGTGCATTTCATCGGGGTCGGCGAAGGCGTCGACAATATCGAGCCGTTTGCGGCGGCGGATTTCGCCCGCGCTATCGTAGGTGATGTCTGATGGCCGATGCGACCAAGGAACCCGAGCTGAACTGGGCCGAGCTGCGGCCCCAGATCATCAAAATGGCCCTCGAACTCGGGCCGCTGGTGGTGTTCTTCATCGTCAACGCCAAGGGCGAAGACATTCTCACGTGGTTTCCCGCGCTCAGCCGATGGTTCACCCAGCCCATCATTTTCGCCACAGCCGTATTCATGGCGGCGATGGCCGTCTCGCTGTTCCTGAGCTGGCTGCTGCTCAAAAAGATCGCCGTCATGCCACTGGTCACCGGGGTCGTGGTGCTGATCTTTGGTGGCCTCACGCTCTATTTCCAGGACGCGACCTTCATCAAGATCAAGCCGACCATCATCAATTCGCTGTTCGGCGCGGTGCTGCTGGGCGGCTTGCTGTTCCACCAGTCGCTGCTGAAATACGTCTTCGGCGACGTCTACAAGCTGAAGCCGGAGGGCTGGACGATCCTGACCCTGCGCTGGGGCATCTTCTTTTTCGTCCTCGCCGTGCTCAACGAAGTGGTGTGGCGCGGTACCGCGTCCTATTTGCCCGCCAAGGAAGCCACGGACGCCTGGGTGGCCTTCAAGGTCTGGGCCACCATGCCACTGACGATCGTCTTCGCGGCTTTCCAGCTCCCCGTCTTGACCAAATACGCCCCCGATCCTGTCAAGCCGATCGAGGCGATAACCCCCATCGACCCGCTGCCGTAGGCTTTAGCCCTTTGCTCGCTTGATGGCGGGGATCAATTCGTTCTCGATATCGGCAGGGCTCAGCGGCCCCGTATGCTTGAACCGGACGACGCCACCCGGATCGACCACGAACGTCTCGGGCACACCATAGACGCCCCAGTCGATCGAAACGCGGCCCGAGGAATCGGCGCCCACCGCATCGAACGGATTGCCAAGCTCGGTGAGAAAGGCGGCGGCGTTCTCGGCCGCATCCTTCTGGTTGATGCCGTAGAGCCGTACCCCGCTCTGCTGCTTCAGCGCCTCAAGCACCGGATGCTCGTCGCGGCAAGGAATGCACCAGCTCGCGAAAACGTTGACCACCGTCACCTGCCCGGTCAGCGCGGCGGTATCGAACCCCGGCACTGATAGTCCATCGACGGCGGCCAGCGTGAACTGCGGTGCCGGCTTGTCGATAAGCGCCGACTGGATCAGCGATGGGTCGCGGTTGATGTTGAGCGCAAACACCGCGATCAGCGCCACCAGCGCGACCAGCGGCAGCACCGCCGCCAGAAGACGCCACGGATTGGTCAAGACCCTTGACCGGCTGACCGCCTGCGAATGCCTTGCGCTTCGAGCGACGCTAGCTTGGCCTTGGTTTGCATCGACTGCCAGGTTACCCACGTGATCACAGCCAATGTGACTACGAGCACGCCGGCGTAAGCGGATTCGATGAAAACGGCATGCGGACCAAGCTCGATCATGCGCCGCCTCCCGCCGCCTGCCGGCTGAGACTGACGACCCGCCGCTTCAGGATCTCCGTCCGCATCGAGGTGAAATGCAGCGTCAGGAAGAGCAGAGTGAACGCCACCACCATAACCAGCAGCGGCGTTAGAATCGAGCCCGGCATCTTCGGCCCGCCGCCCACCAGCACGCTGGCCGGCTGATGCAGCGTATTCCACCAATCGACCGAGAATTTGATGACCGGGATATCGAGCCCGCCGACCAGCGTCACGATCGCAACGATCCGCGCCGCTTTGAGCTGGTCATCGAAGGCGCGCCACAGCGCAATGATACCAAGATATATGAACAGCAGGATGAGCGTCGACGTCATCCGCCCGTCCCATTCCCAGAACGTCCCCCAGGTCGGCCTGCCCCACAGCGCGCCAGTATACAGCGCCAGCGCCGTGAACGCCGCCCCGAGCGGTGCCGCGGCCTTGGCCGCCACATCGGCCAGCGGATGCCGCCACACCAGCGTCCCGAACGCCGCAACGAACATGATCCCGTAGACGAACTGGCTGAGCCAGGCGTTGGGCACATGGACGTACATGATCCGGACCGTCTCCCCCATCTGGTAGTCGGCCGGCGAGTTGGCAAAGGCGAACCACAGCCCGATGGCGAACGCGACCGCCGTCACCACCGCCAGCGGCGCGACGATCGGCTTGCTCCACGCCATGAAGGCGCCGGGATGGGCGAGGCGGGAAAACCAGTTCTGCTTGGGTTGGGCCAGGAGGTCTGTCACGTCGCGCGCCTTATACCACGGTGTCATTCCCGCGCAGGCGGGAATCCA
>JBDSHC010000145.1:0-63745 GCA_039918675.1 Devosia sp. | reverse complement strand
CACCCCCTCCGAGCTACGCTAGGGCCTTCGGCCCAAGCTCCGCTTGCCTCCCCCGTCGAGGGGGAGGTGACAGACTGAGGGGCTGGTGCTCGGGGCCGCCCCCTTCCGTCAGCTTCGCTGACACCTTCCCCCGCACGCGGGAGAAGGGCGCCGACTGCGGGCTTTCGCAGGGATGACAGGCGATGGGTATGGCGCGCCGGGCCTCGGCTTCCCTCCCCCTTGAGGGGAGGGATTGAGGGCGGGGGTTGGCCCAGAACTCAGTGCTTGCGACTCTAGCCCCCACCTCAGTTTCGCTAGGTCTCCAGCCAAGCTTCACTATCCTCCCCTCAAGGGGGAGGAGGGCTGACTGAGAGACTGTGGTGGTGCGTGGCAAACAAAAAAGGCCCGGGATTGCGCCCGGGCCTTTCAATTCAATTGCGTGGCTGCTTACTGCGCCGGGCCGAGTTGCGCCTCCACGGCCGCTTTCAGCGCCGCGTCGGGGATATCGATCGTCGAGGCTTTGCGGAGGTCGGCGAAGAGGGCGCGGTATTTGGCGACGTAGAGCTGCTGGCCGATCTGCGGGGTCAGTTCCTCGAGCGTCGGTTTGGCGGCGGGGCGGCGGTCCTCGACCTTGATGATGTGCCAGCCGAACTGCGTCTGGATGGGGTTCGAAACCTCACCCACCTTCATCGCAAAAGCGGCGTCGGCGAAGGGTTTGACCATCATGGCGGCCTTGAAATAGCCGAGGTCGCCGCCGGACTGGGCCGCGCCGGGTTCGATCGACTTGGTCTTGGCGAGGGTGGCGAAATCGGCGCCGCCATCGAGTTCGGCCTTGATCGCCTTGGCGTCGTCTTCGCTCGTCACGAGAATGTGACGCGCATGGACTTCGTCCTCAGTCGGGATCGCGGCGATCTGCTTGTCGTATTCGGTCTTGATCTCGGCTTCGCTGATTGCGTCGGAGACGGCGACCTTGGCGAACGCGCGGCGCAAGGCGCGATCGGTCAGATATTTGAGGCGCGACTTGAACAGGCCGCTGTCCTCGACGCCCTTGGCCTTGCCGGCCTGCGCCATCAGCTTCAGATCGATGAGCTGGGCGACCAGGACGGCACGGACCTGATCGGGCGGAATCTTCTGCAGATCCTGCCCCAGATCCTCAGCTGCGAAGGCCAGATCGGCTTCGGTGATGGTTTCGCCGCCGATGGTGGCAACAATCGTGTCCGGACCGGGCGCTACAGGCGTGTCCTGCGCGAGAGCCGCCATTGGCGCGGCGCCGAGGCCAATAAGGCCCAGCGACAGCACAAGAACTCTAAGGAGGGCCGGCATTGCAGCCGGGCGGATAAGCGAATTCATAGACTGAAACTCCGTTGCGGCGCCCGGCCCCCACGGCGCGCGGGGCGTGGTGTCGCGCATTTGCGCTCCGTTGACAATAGAGACCCCCGCTCTTACATACGCCAACGCTTTGAAACGCCCGAAATGCGGCGGTTTCGCGCCTGACGGCGCTCCGAAGAACACCGCTGGCCGCGCCCCGGAACATGGCGCCACCAAGACAAGGAATGCCCCATGGTTTTCGCCTCTATCGCCAAGGCGATCTTCGGCTCTGCCAATGACCGTCAGGTCAAGAAGTACCAGCCCAAGGTCGATGCCATCAACGCGCTCGAACCTGCGATGGCCAAGCTCAGCGATGCGGAACTGAAAGCCAAGACCGACGAGTTCAAGGCCGAACTCGCCAAGGGCACTAAACTCGAAGATCTGCTGGTCCCCGCTTTCGCGGTGGTGCGCGAGGCATCAAAGCGCGTGCTCGGCATGCGGCACTTCGATGTGCAGCTGATCGGCGGCATGGTGCTCAACGACCGCTCTATCGCCGAGATGCGGACGGGCGAAGGCAAGACGCTGGTCGCGACGCTGCCGGTCTATCTCAATGCGATCACAGGCAATGGCGTCCACGTCGTGACGGTCAACGACTATCTGGCCAAGCGCGACAGCCAGTGGATGGGCCAGATCTACAATTTCCTCGGGCTGAGTGTGGGCATCATCGTCCACGGCCTGTCGGACCCGGAGCGCCGCCAGAGCTACGCTGCCGACGTGACCTATGGCACCAACAATGAGTTCGGCTTCGACTATCTGCGCGACAACATGAAATATGCGCGAAACCAGATGGCGCAGCGCGGCCATGCCTATGCGATCGTCGACGAAGTGGATTCGATCCTCATCGACGAAGCGCGCACACCGCTGATCATTTCCGGCCCGACCGATGACCGCTCCGACCTCTACATCAAGGTCGACGACATCATGAAGAGCATCACCGCCGACGATTACGATCACGATGAAAAGCAGCGCTCGATCACCTTCACGGAAAGCGGCACGGAAAAGCTCGAAGGCCTGTTCCGCGACGCCCAGATGATGAAGTCCGAAAGCCTCTACGACATCGAGAACGTCGACCTCGTGCACCACGCCAATTCGGCGCTGCGGGCCCACAAGATGTTTTCCAAGGACAAGGACTATATCGTCCGCAACGACGAAGTGGTGATCATCGACGAGTTCACCGGCCGCATGATGCCGGGCCGCCGCTATTCGGAAGGCCTGCACCAGGCGCTGGAGGCCAAGGAACACGTCAAGATCCAGCCCGAAAACCAGACGCTGGCCTCGATCACCTTCCAGAACTATTTCCGCCTTTACAAAAAGCTCGCCGGCATGACCGGTACGGCGGCGACGGAAGCCGAAGAATTCGCCAACATCTACAATCTCAACGTCATCACCGTGCCGACTAACGTCACCGTGGTGCGCCAGGACGATGACGACGCGATCTTCCGCACCGCCGACGAGAAGTTCAACGAGATCGCCGATCTGATCATCGATTGCCAGGAGCGTGGCCAGCCCGTGCTCGTCGGCACGACGTCGATCGAGAAGTCGGAAATGCTCGCCGAACTGCTGAAGAAAAAGAACATCGGCAATATGCAGGTGCTCAACGCCCGCTACCACGAGCAGGAAGCGGCGATCATCGCCGATGCCGGCGTGCCGGGCGCGGTGACCATCGCCACCAACATGGCCGGCCGCGGCACCGACATTCAGCTCGGCGGCAATCTCGATATGCGCATCGAGAAGGAAGCGGCGGGCCTCGAAGGCGTCGAGCGCGACGTCAAGATTGCGCGCATCAAGGAACAGATCGCAGCGGATAAGGCCAAGGCGCTGGCCGCCGGTGGCCTGATGGTGATCGGCACCGAGCGCCACGAGAGCCGCCGCATCGACAACCAGCTGCGCGGCCGTTCGGGCCGTCAGGGCGATCCCGGACACTCGAAGTTCTATCTGTCGCTGCAGGACGATCTGATGCGGATCTTCCCGGTCGAGTCGATGGATTCGATGCTTTCGAAGCTTGGCCTCGAGCAGGGCGAGTCGATCACCCATCCGTGGGTGACCAAAGCCATCGAGCGCGCCCAGGGCCGCGTCGAAGCGCGCAATTTCGACATCCGCAAGAACATCCTGAAATACGACGATGTGATGAATGACCAGCGCAAGGTCATCTTCGAACAGCGTCTCGAACTGATGGACAAGGACGACGTCGCCGAGACGATCCAGGACATGCGCCACGATGTGGTGGACACCCTCATCGGCCACGCCATTCCCGAGCGGTCCTATCCCGAGCAATGGAAGATGGATCTCTTGGATGAGGAGCTCAACGAGTTCCTCAACCTCAAGGTCGATACCAAGCACTGGCCGGAGGAAGAGGGCATCGATGTCGAGACCATTCGCGAACGCCTGATCAAGGCGTCGGACGAAGCTGCAGCGGCCAAGGTCGCGAAATACTCACCCGACATCATGCGACAGGTCGAGAAGTCGCTGCTACTGCAGTCGATCGATAGTTTGTGGCGCGATCATCTCGTGACGCTCGACCATCTGAGCAAGGTCGTGGGCTGGCGCGGGCTGGCGCAGCGCGATCCGCTCAACGAGTACATGCAGGAAGCCTATGAGCTGTTCCAGAAGCTCCTCGGCGACATGCGCGAGATGGTCATCAAGCAGCTGAGCCATGTCGAGATCCAGGTCCGCCAGCCCGAGCCGCCGCCAGTTCCCGATATGAGCCGCTTGAGCGAAATCCATATCGACCCGACCACCGGCGAGAACGATGCCGTGAGCAATGTCACCGGCACGATCGGCGGTCGCTTCGCCGCAGCAGGTGCGTTGGCAGGAGTGGGAGGCGATGTCGCCGAGGCCGATCCGCGGCTGCGGCCCATCGACCCCAAACTACTGGTCGGCGTGCAGCGCAACGCCCCCTGCCCCTGCGGTTCGGGCAAGAAGTTCAAGCACTGCCACGGCAGCTTCTAAAACGCGATCCTGTTTTAGTCTGACGCGTCAGCCCCGAGGCTGGCGCGTCCTTCGTTTGGCACCGTTACATGCGGCGCAGCGCCTCGAGACCATCGATGCCTGCCGTGAACAGGCCCTCGAGCATTGGCTTGACCTGCATCACCGTCGCATCGTCGGCGTCGAACTGCGCCGACCAGTCGACACGGCACGTTTGATCGCCGATCTTCTCGACATGGATGACGTTCAACACCGGCCCAAGCGGCATCGGATGCTTGTTGACCGAGTAGGCGAACGTGTGGGTCGCGTCATCGACCGAAATGATCTCCTCCTCGAGTAGTGAGCCGTCTGTCATGGTGCAATGGCGGCTCATGCCGTCCAGTCGGCAAGATGTGATGGCGGGCAACCACCGGCCGATGTCTTCGCCGGTGCGCACGACGGCCCAGACCTCTTGTTGCGGGGCGCCGATGGTTTTTTGAACGAGGACGGTTCGTTTCATTTGGATGCTCCTTGCATTCGAATGAAACAGGCTCTAGGCCAGATCGGAAATGCACCGTAGATCGTAAAATGGGGCTATGTGGTGCAAAAACCGACCGATGCTTTGGCCTGGGATAACCTCGAAGCGATCCTGCTCGTCGCGCGGGCCCGATCCATGCGGCAGGCTGCCGCGCTTTGCGGCTTGTCGCACACGACGTTGGCGCGACGGATCGAGGCAGCCGAGAGCGCGCTCGGAACGATCGTCTTCATCAAGGGTACGCAGGGCTACGCGCTGACCGAGGCAGGGCGAGCGATGCTTGCCCACATCGAGCGCATGGCCGAGGAAGCCGAAATCCTCCGACGCAGCCGCGGCGGCGACGCTACGCCAGCAGGGGTGGTGCGAATTGCGATCATGCCGGCGGTGCTCAACTATTGTGTCGCCCAAGGTCTTCCCGCTTTTGCGGCACAACACCCGTTGATCGATCTTTACTTCGACACGCGCAGCGGGCTCGCAGACCTCGATCAGCACGAATGCGACATCGCCATCAGCTATCAGGAGGCGCCTGACGATCACCTCGTCGGAAACTGCCTCGGCAATCTATCGGAAGGCGCCTACGCCAGTCGCGCAGTGGCCGAGCGATTTGCCGCCGGCGAAAAGCCACCGCTGGTGATTTGGTCGCGCACAGATTCGGCGCTACGGCGGATCAAGCAGCTTGGCCTCGACGACCATCGCGTGGCGTTCGTCTGCGCCGACGTCTCAAGCCAGATCGCGATGGCGGAACAAGCCCTTGGCATCGTAGTCATCCCCAATATCTTCGGCGGCGGTTCCGACAAGCTCCAGCGCTTGAACGACCTCACCACGGCTGGCGGCAGATCGGTCTGGGTGCTGACCCACCCGGATCTGCACCGTTCGATCCGGATCAAGGCCGTGACGGCGTTCCTGACCAGCCAGTTGCGCGCCGTTCTAGCTGAGCGGAACTAGATGCAGGTGACGCGCATCTCGGCATAGCCGCTGGTGTCGGCCGAGAGCACGGCGATGCTGCAGCCCTTGGTGTTGAGCTGGGCGCTTGAGCCGATGACGACGGAACCCGGCCCCTCGATCAGGACTTCGCCCTCGCTGACGGCGGAGACTTTGACCACGGCCTTGGTGCGGCAGATGGGGAAATCATCGCCTGCCGCGGCCATGAAGCGGGTGCCGAGCGGGATGCAATCGGTGGTCGGGCCATCGGAGGAAAGCGCCGCGGGCGTCGCGCTTTGCACCGGCTGCTCGGCGATGGCGATTTCCGTGATGGGTGCCATTTCGGATGCGGCGGGCGCAGGCTGACTGGTGAGCGCAGTGCGGGCGTCGCTGAGCGCTGTAGCCTGATCGTGCGTGAGTTTCTCGAGCGCGTCGATACGGCTCTGCAGCACGGCGAGCGCGTCGGCGGTCCCGGTGTCGGAACCGATGGCGGGCGTTGCGGCGGGGGCCGCCGCTGGCTGAGGGCTGACTAGCGACATCGACGCCTTGAGTTCGGCGATCTGGGTCGCCATGCGCTGCTCCGCCACATCGGCGCTGTTGTGGACGAGCAGCGCGCCACCGAGTGCGATCAGGCCAACCAGCGCCGCAAGCAATGAGATGAGCCGATCCATTACACCCACCCCGTGATCGGTTTGCAACCGGCGCCCAGCGCCTCGCCGCCAAAAACGTAATTGCCGCTGCAGACCGAAACCTTCGGCGGCGCGCCTTCGGCCTCGAACAGATCAAAGCCCTGCTTGAGGTTTTGCCAGAACGGCGACCATTGGCTCCATGCCTCGGCCTGGAGCGCCGTTTTGGTCATGCGGAACGGGTAGATCGCCACATCGATCTCCCGCTGGCCACGGCCGAGTGCGGATTCGATCACGGCATAGATCTCGTCGATCTGTGCATCAGTCATGGCGTAGCAGCCCACGGACGTGCAGCCGCCATGCACCATGAGGAACGAGCCGGTGCGGCCGAGCGATTGATCGAAAGCATTGGGGAAGCCGATGTTGAAGGCGAGGTGGTGACGGGAGTGCGGATTGAGCTGCGCCTTAGCCACGCGATAGAAGCCCTCGGGCGCCTGCCGATCGCCCTCGACGAGCTTGGGGCCGAGACCGCCGGAATATTTGCAGATCGAATAGCTCTTGAAGAGCGTGAAGCGTCCATCGCCGGTCCGCATCCAGAGTTCGAGCAGATGCTCGCGCTTGAAGATGCGCACATGCGCCTCGTCGCCCAGCGCAAACCCTGCCGACACGAGTTCGGCCTTGAGCAGGCTGCGATCATATTGCGGCTCTGGAATGGGAGCGTCTCCGACTTTGTCGAACACATAGCCGCTAAGCGCCGGCCAGACGAGAGCGCCGGCGGCCAATGTGCCGACAAGTGCAAGTCCGGCGACGAAGCCGGCCAATGCGCGATTCATGAAGGAGTGCCCCGAGCCATGCGGACAGTATCGACGAGGATCGTGTCAAAAATCGAGGCGTCAGGTGCCTTTAAGCGCCGGTGCTGGGGTCGGCGGTGCGGCTGGCTTTGTCGTGGTCGGTGCCGGCTCGGGGGTCGCGGCGGTCTGCGTCTGGCCACCGCCGGTGAGACCGGAGATGAACCCGCCAATCGCCTGACCGCGGGCCTTGGCCGCAGCCTGCTCATCGGCTTCGGCCTGCTTGTCGGCGGCGGACTTGGCATCGCGATCGTTGATCGACGCGACTTCAGTGGTGAACGCCGCGTCGTCGGCGGCCTGCTTTGCCTGCAGCGCGGTCAGCAACACATCGCCGCTGCGCGCCGGGCAGGTGGCGGCGGCATCGAGCGGTTCGCCGCTCGCCTGCTTCAGTTCGAACACATATTTTTTCTCGCAGACATCCCAGACGGGCGGCGTCTTCGACAGCTCGAATCGGTCATAGCCTTCCTTGATGTCCTTCCAGAAATCGAGGTTCGGATTGGCGTGGTTGACCGCCAGATTGTGCGGCGTCATGCGGAACGGGAAGATCTGCATCTGGACCACTGTATTGCCACCGGCGAAGCTTTCGCGCGCCAGGGCGTAAATCTCGGCGATGGCCTCGTCGGTCATCGAGTAGCACCCCGATGAAGAGCAATCGCCATGCACCATCAGATTGGCGCCGGTGCGGCCCCAGGCGCGGTCGAATTTGTTGGGAAAGCCCGTGTTGAAGGCGAGGTAATAGTTCGAGTTCGGGTTCATCAGGCCGGGGGTGATGTTGTAGAACCCCTCGGGCGCCTGGCGGTCGCCTTCCTTGACCTTGGGACCGAGCCCACCCGAATAGGCGCAGATATTGTAGGTCTTGAAGAGCTTGTAGCCGCCCGCATTGGTACGCTTCCAGACCTCGAACTCATTGGTCTGCTTGAAGACGCGGATCATCATCGCCTGGCCGGGCGAGGACCCCATCGAATTGAGCTTGCTGACCGTCGATTCCTTCAGCGACTGCGTCGAGCGCAGGGACGACGATTTGGGCATGATGCCGCCACAGCCGGCTAGCGCCAGCGTCGCTGCGATCACCAGCGCGAACCCGAAAATTCTGGAAAACGGCACGGCCATAAAGTCGAATCTGCCCAACAAAAGAACGAGGCATGACTACACGCCCGTTGGTTACCGCGCAGTCACCGCGGCGCAACACCACGAAGGTGTGATCGTGGAATTTGTGTGGTGGCGGAGGAGAAAGGCGGACATGACGGCGATCCGCCATGCCCGCGATCAAATGTCAGGCGGCGTAACTGACCTCTACGTCCAGCACCCAAGTGATGCCGAACCGGTCCTTGAGCATGCCGTAAAGCGGCGACCAGCCAGCCGGCGCCAGTGGCTGGACGATCGTCGCGCCTGCCGCGAGCTTTTCCCAATAGCCCGTGATCTCCTCGGCCGCCACGCCGCGCACCGAGACGAACATCGGAATCTCGCCCGGATTCCACGACAGGCGCGACGGCACGTCATAGGCCATGATCCGGAAGCCGTTCTCGGCGGCCACCTGCCCCCACATCACCTGATCGGCTTCGGCCGGGTTCTGGACAGCTCCTGCGTCCTTGTAGGTGACGATCGCCTGATCGCCGCCGAACACTGATTGGTAGAAGGCCAGAGCCGCGCGGGCTTGGCCCCGGAAATTGAGGTGGGTGCTGGTTTTTATGGTCATTGCGAGCTCCTGTTTGATGCGTTGACAGGACCTCGTATAAGGGAGCCAAACTGACAGTTTCCGACAGTTGAGATGGCCCGATCCGACCGGCTTTTTCGTTTGCTACAGGCGATGCGCGTGATGCCCGCGCCGATCACCGCCGCTCGCCTCGCGGAGGAGACGGACGTGTCGTTGCGTTCGCTTTATCGCGACATCGATAGCCTCCGCGCGGCAGGCGCGCGCATCGAGGGTGAGCGCGGTTACGGCTATCGGCTGATCGAAGATTATTCGCTGCCACCACAAACTTTCGATCGCGCAGAGATCGAGGCCATCGCGCTCGGCCTCGCCCAAGTGAGGCATATGGGCGATCCGGCGCTGGAGAAGGCGGCGGTGTCCGTGCTGGCCAAGGTGGCGGCCACCCTGCCCGATGATCGCGAACAGCATCTGTTTCACGCGATTTCGCAGGTCTATCGCCCTGACCCGCGCCTGCCGGTCATGATCGATATCGACGTGATCCGCGACGCCTGCTGGCGCGAACAGGCGCTAGCCATCGGCTACACCGACAAGGGCGATGTGGTGACGGCGCGGACCATCTATCCGTTGGCACTCGTCTACACCGACAGACGGCTGACCTTGCTGGCGTGGTGCTGTCTGCGCGAGGCCTTTCGGATGTTCCACCTCGAGCGGATCATCGAAATGAAACTGGCAGGCACAAGCTTCCGTCCGCGACGCGCGACCTTGCTGCGGGACTATCTGGCGGAATTGAACGAGCGCACGGTCGGCGCCTAGTTCAGCGCGGAGCCGATCGCCATGAATTTTTCGCGGCGGTGTTCGCGGACTTCGAGATTGGTTCGGGTGCCTGGGAAGTCGCGGAGGAAGCTGGCGATGGCGTCGGCGGTTGCGGCCATCACCACTTCGGCGTGGCGGTGCGCGCCCCCCGCAGGTTCGGCGACGGTGCCGTCGATAACGCCGAAACCGAGCAGATCCTGCGCGGTGATTTTCATGTTGTTTGCCGCATCCTGCGCACGGGCCGCATCTTTCCAGAGGATCGAGGCGGAGGCTTCGGGCGACGCCACGGCATAGATGGCGTTTTCGAGCATCAGCACGCGATTGGCCGTGGCGATGGCAATCGCGCCGCCCGAACCGCCCTCGCCGATGATGATGGCGAGGTTGGGCACACCGAGTTCGAGGCACTTCTCGGTGCAGCGGGCGATGGCTTCGGCCTGCCCGCGTTCCTCAGCGCCGATGCCGGGATAGGCGCCGGCAGTGTCGACGAAGGCGACGACCGGAATGTTGAAGCGGTCGGCCATGTCCATGATGCGGACTGCCTTGCGATAACCCTCGGGCCGGGCCATGCCGAAATTATGCTTGAGGCGGGTCTCGGTGGTCGAGCCCTTCTCCTGGCCGAGTACGGCGATAGGCGTGCCGTTGAAGCGGCCGAAGCCGGCCTGTATCGCGGGATCCTCGGCGTATTTGCGGTCGCCGGCGAGCGGCGTCCACTCAGTGATCAGCGCCTTGAGATAGTCGGAAAAATGCGGCCGCTGCGGATGGCGAGCGACCTGGGTCTTCTGCCAGGGCGTGAGCTTGCGGTAGATATCGGTCAGCGCCTGATCGGCGCGCGCCGTCAGCCCGTTGATCTCGTCATCGATAGTGACCGCACGGGCATCGCCCGAAAGCGATTTGAGCTCGGCGATCTTGCCTTCGAGATCGGCTACCGGCTTTTCGAAATCGAGATAAGACTGCATCCCCGCCCGCCTGGACCATGAAACTTGCGCTGAAGTGATGGCGCATCATGGCCGGAAAGTGGCGAGCGGGGACTTTGAAGTCAAGCAAACCGATCGGCGAGCGCTATTTTGCGCTCCCCGTGACATCGACGAGACCGCTGAGCACCGTCGGGTCCTGCTGCGCAGCCATGAACAGGGCGAACGGAATGCCCTTGGGTTCCTTGGACGCGACATTGACCGACAGCGATTTGGCGGTGCCGGCGATAAAGCTGCTGACGGCAGCGCCAAACGAGCGCGCTGCGTCGGTCGGGCCCAACAGTTGTATCGCGAGACCTTCCATCAGTCCGGCGGTCTGGGTGCGGAAGGCGGCGACGTCGCTCTGACCCTGCTCAGCGGCGGCGAGCGGCCAGCCGATATCGCCGAGGCCGGCATCGGTGACGTCGAGCGTGACGTTCTGCACCGTGACGCCGAAGCCCGACATCATCGCTACCTGCGGATTGGCGTCGAACAACAGTTCGGTGGCGTTGCCCAGGGTCATGCCGAGCGCGATGGCGCCGAGGCCGTCGCCGGAGAAGGCGAGCTTATCGACGACGATCGTCTGCTTTTCCTTGTCCCAGGCAGCGGACACATCGACATCGGATTTGATGTGGGTGAGGCCGGCGGCCAGCAGCATGACCATCTGCGGATCGCTGGAATTCTGCGGCAGCGGCACGTCGACGCCATGCAGCGCCGCCGAGATCTTGGTCGGGACGCCGTTGAGATAGTCGGCAAGGCTCAGATCGAACTCGCCGACCTTGGCCACGATGCGTTCGCCCGGGGTGTCGGGGTTCGGAATGTCGATATCGAGATTGGAGAAGGCGAAACCGCCAACGCTGGGAATGAGCTTGCGCCAATTGGCATCGAGCCAGTCTTCCGACAGCTTGGTGTTGGGGTCTTCGAGGGTAGCGATCGTCGGGTGCAGGTCGATCGTCTTGAAGCTTGCAGAACCCAGCGAGATCGTGCCGGCCTCATCGCCCTTACCGCCCGAGAGCTTGAAGTCGGTGATGGCCAGCGCCGGATAGAAGCCCGGCTGGTAGCCCTCCATGGTGACGCCGCCAATGCTGAACGCGAACGGCTCAGCGCCCTCGGCACCGGCCTCGCCGCTACAGGAAAGACCTTCCATGCTGAGCGGCGTGGATTTGAATGCCTGGAAGATGTCGGCGATGAAGCCGCCGACGAGCGATAGCGCCTCCGGCGAAGGTGCGCCCTTCGAACTATCCTCAAGCTGCTTGGCCGCATCCATCATCTGGGCGAACGAATATTTGAGCGGACGGGCCTCGAACGAGGCGGCGCTGACCTTGCCGAATTTGCAAGTCGCTTCGGGGCTGCTGAAGCTGCCGCCAGCAAAGGTGAAATCCTTGTAGAGCGTCTTCATCGGCGCATTGGAATCGCCGCCGGGTACGAGGCTATAGAGGCTCAGGATGGCACCGACATCGATCGCCGCGGCCGACATGGTACCGAAATTGAAGCTGCCTTCGGGGCTGGTTGTTTCGGCAGAGCCGACGCTCGCCGAACCGGCGACGCCGTTCTTCACATCCGAAAGAACGATGTTCTTATAGGTCATCACCTGATCGAGCGGTTTGCCCTCGACATTCGCTTTGATGGTCAGCGTGATCTCGGGGATGGTGATGCTGGCCGCATTGAGCTTGGCCAGCTCATCGACATGCTTCAGGAACCCGCCGCTCAGCGCATCGCGCAGCGCCGCTTCATCCATGCTGGATTCGATGGCTGCGATGACGGGGATCGAGAGCGTCGTGGTGAAACCGGTCGTGCCGGTGGTCGTCTCGACGCCGATCGCGGGGAGAACCCCGATGGCGGGGACGGCAGAAAGGCTGAGCATGGCTGCGAACAGCGCTGCCTTGGAGGTTTTGAGCACGATGGCATTCCCTTCGATCGTGTTATGCACCGGACGGCTGGAGGCCGCGTGACAATGGCCGTTACTAACAAAGCCTTTGTGGCAATTGCCTGAACAAGACTCAGCTAAATTGCAGGCATTGAACCCGACATGAACCTGCCGAGTTGGTGTAATACATATGTAGCACACCAAGACCTGTCAACCGCTTGGAGGCCAATTGAGCTTTGAAATCGTCGGGCACGCGATCGTCAGCGGAGACGGCCGGATCGCCGATATCGACCGCCGGATGCCGCCCGAATTGCGCAACGACACGGATTGGCGGCGGTTTCAGGCGGCGCTCGACCGCGCGGCGATGGTGGTGCTCGGACGGCTGGGGCACGAAATGCACCCCAATCCGGGCCGCAGGCGGCTGGTGGTGACCAGCCGGGTGGAGCGGCTCGAGCGGGTCGACGAACTGATGACGCTGTGGAACCCTGCTGGCCTCGATTTCCGCGCGGCGGCGACGGAGTTGGGGGCTTTGCAGGGAACGATCGCCGTTACCGGCGGGCAGGCGGTGTTCGATCTGTTTCTGCCGCTGTTCACCCGGTTCGACCTGGCAATTGTCGATGGCGTGTTGCTCCCACATGGCGTGCTTTGTTTTTCGCGAGGGTGGCCGGATGAGGTCCTGGCACGCGCGGGCCTGCGGGTCGCCGAACGGGAGATGCTCGATCCGGGCGTCCGGCTGGAAGTGTGGCGGCGCTGAGTGGAGCAGTCCCCCTCCCCCTTGCGGGGAGGGGTGCAGGTCAACTCTTCTCGGCCAGGGGGTGGTGAGTTTCGACCAGCGTGCGCAGCTTTTCATCGAGGACGTGCGTGTAGATCTGCGTCGTCGAGATGTCGGCGTGACCGAGTAGGGTCTGCACAACTCGAAGGTCGGCGCCGCCCTGCAGCAGATGGCTGGCGAAGGCGTGGCGGAGGACGTGGGGCGCGACACGGGCGGAGGCGATACCGGCCCGGCCAGCCAGCGCCTTGAGGTCGCGGGCGAAGACCTGGCGGCTGAGATAGCCATCCTCGCCATTGGCCGGGAACAGCCACGGACCAGAGGCGGGCGCGGCGGTCCATGATTTGATCGCATCGCGGGTGCGGTCGTTGACCGGAACGATGCGTTCCTTGTTGCCCTTGCCGGTGATGGTCAGAAAGCTCGCATCGCGCATCACGGCGCTGCGCTTGAGGCTCACCAGTTCCGAGACGCGCATGCCGGTGGCGTAGAGCAACTCGAGCAGCACGTAGAGACGGAGCGCGGCTTCCCTCTTCTGTTCGGAGACATCGGCATTCGCTTCTGTCTCAGCAGTGACCAGCAGACGGTCAACTTCAGCAACCGACAGCACATGCGGCAGCGGCCGGCGGGCGCGTGGGCTCGCGACGATGCGCGTCGGATCGTCGTGGCGGATCTGATCGGCACAGAGGAATTTGTGGAATTGCCGCAGCGCCGACAGGCGGCGGGCAGCGGAGGATGCCGAAAGCCCCTGCGCATCGAGCGAGGCGAGATAGCCCACGATTTGCTCGCGCTCGGCGGTCTCCGCCGATTTGCCCTTGGTGGTGAGGAACTCGGCATAGTCCGAAAGGTCACGCCGGTATGCGTCGATCGTGTTCCGCGCCGCGCCGCGTTCGGCGCTCATCATTTCGAGAAAGCTCTCGACCAGATGGAGGCTGCTCATTCGGGGGCTGGGATATCGACGGTCTTGACGCCGGAGCTGTCCTTTTCCTCGGACGAAATCGCCGAGGGCTCAGAGCTCTCTTCCTTGGGCGCAACATTGACCGGCGCGGGGAGATTGTTGACGTCGATGATCTCGTTGTCGGCGGGCACGGTCAGCTCGCGCGCCGGTATCTTGATCGTCACATCCTTTTCGCCCGGATCTACCATGACCGTGAGCGCAATCATGCCGGCGAAGCCGATGCCGCCGAGAACCAGGAGAACAATGAACAGACGGATGAGAGTCGGCATGCTGCCCCGAAAAGCCAGTAGGCGCCCTTTGTCCCTGCATTCCGTGGCAGGATCAAGGGCACGGCATGGCCGCTTGATAGCAGGATTGACTTTACCCTCCCCTAACGCTTCAACCGCGCCAGCTTTTGGACAGCCCGATGACCGCCGCCCCGCCCAAGGACACCCACATTGAGGACGTCACCGCCCTGCTGGCCGGGCGTCCGATCGTGCTCGTGGGCATGATGGGCGCGGGCAAGACCACAGTGGGCCGGAAGCTTGCCGCGCGGCTGGGCCGCCATTTCGTCGACAGCGACGAAGAGGTGGAGAAGGCCGCCGGCATGAGCATCGAAGACATTTTCGCGAGCCGCGGCGAGGCCGATTTTCGTGCCGGCGAAGTGCGGGTAATCGCGCGGCTGCTGAAGGATCAGGATCTGGTGCTTGGCACCGGCGGCGGCGCCTTCATGAATGCCGAGACGCGCGCGCTGGTCAAACAGTCGGCGCTGTCGGTGTGGATCAAGGCCGATTTCGAGCTGCTGTTTGCGCGGGTGCAACGCCGCTCCAACCGGCCGCTGCTCAAAACCGCCAATCCGCGCCAGACGCTGATGGATCTGATCGACAAGCGGTACCCGACTTACGCGGAAGCCGATGTGACGGTGGTCAGCAAGGACGTGCCGCAGGATCAGGTGGCGGGTGAAGTGATCGAGGCGCTCATGGCGCATCTGGGAGGCAGCAATGGCTGATCCGGTTCGCGTTCATGTGCCGCTGGGTGAACGCGCTTACGACATTCTGATCGGGCCTGACCTGCTCGAGAGTGCGGGCGAGAAACTCAAGGCCATGTTCCCCGGCCGCCGCTTCGGCATCGTCACCGATACGGAAGTGGCCAAGGCGCAGCTGCCGCGGCTCACCCGTTCGCTCGACGCGGCGGGGCTGAAGCATTCGGCGGTGATCGTCCCCAATGGCGAGGCGACCAAATCCATCACCCGGCTCAACGACGTGGTCGAGGGTCTGCTCGATGCCAAGCTCGAGCGCGGCGATATCGTCCTGGCGCTGGGCGGCGGCGTGATCGGCGATCTCGCGGGGTTCGCGGCATCGATTGCGCGGCGCGGCATGGATTTCGTCCAGATGCCGACCTCGCTGCTGGCGCAGGTCGATTCATCGGTGGGCGGCAAGACCGGCATCAACTCACCACACGGCAAGAATTTGATCGGCGCCTTCCACCAGCCCAAGCTCGTGCTCGCCGATCTGAGCACGCTCGACTCATTGCCGCCACGCCAGTTCGCTGCGGGCTATGCCGAAGTGGTGAAGTACGGGCTGATCGACGACGAGGCGTTCTTCTTCTGGCTTGAGGAAAACCAGCCGAAGATCTTCGCCGGCGATGGCGCGCTGCGCAGTGAAATGGTGGCGCGGTGCTGCGCGGCCAAAACGCGCTTCGTGCTGGAAGACGAGAAAGAGACCGGCGTTCGCGCTTTGCTCAATCTCGGCCACACCTTCGGGCACGCGCTGGAATCGGCGACCGGCTATTCCGACCGGCTGCTGCATGGCGAAGGTGTCGCCATCGGCATGGTGCTGGCGCATGGATTTTCGGCCAAGCTCGGCCTTGCGCCCAGCCAGGATGGCGGCCGGGTCGAAGCGCATCTGAAGCGTGCGGGGCTGCCGACACGGCTGGCCGATATTCCGGGCGAGCTGCCGGGCACGGATTATCTGATGGATGCGATCGCGCAGGATAAGAAGGTGGTGCGCGGGGCGCTGACCTTCATCCTCACACGCGGCATCGGCAGGAGCTTCATCGAGAAGAATGTCGACCCGATCGCGGTGCGCACCTATCTCGACGAGATGCGCTGAAACTGTGAAACGGGAGAGCCCGTAGCTTTCGCTACGGGCCCCAGGTCCGGCGTCATCCCGGCGCCGCATTGCTGCGGAAATTGCCTCCGACCGGGATCCAGATCGACTAACTACAACCACTGGGCTCTGTCTTTGCGGGACAGAACGACGCCGGGGGACGGGCCATGGGCCCATCCGTTCCCCCCCTGGCGAGAGAGAGGGAAGCTCGGAAACTCTAGGGACTGACGGTAATCACCACCCGCCGGTTCGACGCGAAGTCCGGACCGAATTCATCGGTCGCACCCACGCCTGCAGCGCTGGCTTTGACGAATCTCACCCCGCGCTGCTGCAGATATTTGAGCGAATTCTGCGCCCGCTCGACGGCGAACAAGGCGTTCGACGCGGTTGAGCCCTGCTTGCTCGAATAGCCGGTGACCGTGACGTTGCACTGCCGGTGGCCGATATCGGCCGCCACCTGATTAAGCCGTTGCACCAGCCTGGGCGTCAATTCGTTGGAATTGGTGTTGAACCCGACCACATTGTATTTCTCATCGAGGTCGCAGCTGAAATTGCCTGTCTCGGGATCCGGATTGATCGAGGCAGTCTGCAGCGTCTCGACCGGCTGGGCCTCTTGAGGCGCCGCGGCAATCGCCGGGGCCGGTCCGGGCCAGCCGCCGCCCGGCGCCTTTGAAACAGCGTTCTTGCTGCCGTCCGGAATGACCAGGAACTCGCCCAACAACTCATTGCTGACGTTACCACCGCCGGACGTCGAGAGACCCGAAACGGTGACGGTGCGGCCATTGAGGGTGACCGAAGCGAGGAACAGATTGCGGTCGTGATCCGACCCCTCGCCGCCATAGGCCTCGTTGAGGAATTTGATGCGGACATCACCCTGCGGCCGGAACGCCGCTTGCGGCACCGTGAAGGTGAAACTCTGCACGTAAGGGGTCTTGTCCGCCGCATCGGCGAACCGCCCCGTTGTAGCTGTGTCGATTGCGGCGGCTACGGTCCCTTCCCCAAGGGATTTGCCGTCGAAATCAACCTCGAATCTCGGCGGACCGTCATAGGCTTCTCCGCCCATCACCAGCACCAAGGTGCTGTCCGCTGCGACTGCTGCGCTCGGTCCCCCGACCAAACACATGACGCGCAAAAGCGCTCTCTGCCGCGACATTTTCATTGCGCCCTCCTGAAAGCTGTCTGCACGAAAAGTGCTAGGCAGTGAGGCGGGCGAAACTTCGCCGGGACTGCGGCGGGCGGCCTCAGGCTGGCCGGAGTTCTGCCGTATTGCGGTAAGGTCGCCACAGCAGCGGCAGAAATTTGTCTTCCACCGTCACAACATAGTGTCGTGACATGAGAACGCCGCAAACTGGCGCTGAGGGGTGGCGCTTCTTATCTACGACTCACTTTACTGCGCCGCTGGCCTGTGGAGAACTCGCCGGCAGCACCTCAATCGCAAGCGCATGCACGCCGGCTTTGAACTCCACATCGAGTGTTTCCATGATGGCGCGGTGCTGCGTAACGCGGCTGCCGGTGAGGGCGCCAGATGTAATGCGCACGCGAAAATGCGTCTCGCCACCCGGACGCGAACCGGCATGACCCTGATGCCGATGGCTTTCGTCAATCACTTCAAGATGGCTCGGAGCGAATTTGGCCGAAAGTTTTGCAACAATCTCGTCGCGAACAGGCATATCTTCTGGACCCTTCTGAACGCCCTTAGCTTCGAGATGTAACTAGGACTGATGAGTACAGATTCCAAGCTCTTCGACCGTATCCGTATCCACCCCCGGCACGGCACACCCGCGCCGGCGGTGGAGGTTCCCGCTTGCGCCTGGGAAGGCTGCAACCAGCCAGGCATCTACAAAGCGCCCAAGGGCCATCGCGCCGAGGGCGAGTATCACCAGTTCTGCCTGGAACACGTCAGGCACTACAATACTGCGTTCAACTTCTTCGCCGACATGACGGAGAACGAGCGCGAGAAGCATCTCTATACAACCAGAGAGACGGATGGCCGGCCGAGCTGGGGCCTTGGCACCAAGCCGGGCGTCAACAGTGGCCCGCGCATGCCAAAGCGGGATCCAGCCGCAGCCAAACGCAATGCGGACCCGCGCCACATCTGGGCCAAATATGCCCGCGCCAGTGCTCGCGGCCCCGCGGCCGAACGCGTCATAAAATTGCAGGAGAACGATCGGCGGGCCTTCGAGGCGCTGGGCTTCAAGGTCGCGGCGAAATCCGATGAGATCAAGCGCGCCTACAAATCGCTGGTGAAGATCCATCACCCCGACGCCAATGGCGGCGACAAATCGTCGGAAGAACGTTTGCGCTCGATCATCGCAGCCTATTCGCATCTGAAGCAAAAGGGCTTCGTGGGCGCCTGACGCAACGGAGACTGACGATGATCCCCTGGGTGCAGCTCGACACCGCGACGGTTCCCGGCGGCGACACCGAACTGCGCCTGATGCAGCGCGGGCACGAATTCTGGATCATGACCGGCACCGTGGCGCTGATGACGAGCCGCATGAGTGGCTCGGAAGAAGCGCTCGCGACGCTCAGCGCCGAGCGCATCGCCGGTCGCAAATCGCCGCACATGCTGATCGGCGGGCTGGGCATGGGGTTCACCCTGCGGGCTGCCCTGGGCGTCGTCTCAGCCGATACGAAGATCACCGTCGCCGAGCTTGCGCCGGCAGTAGTGAACTGGGCGCGCGGCCCGTTGGCACCGGTGTTTCAGGGCTGCCTCGACGATCCGCGCGTAACGATCGAGACCAATGACGTCGGCAAGCTCATCGCCGGCAGCAAGGCGGCCTACGACGCGATTTTGCTCGACGTCGACAACGGCCCCGAGGGCCTCAGCCGCGACAGCAATGAGCGTCTCTATACCCATGCCGGGCTCGCCGCCGCGAAAGCCGCGTTGAAACCCGGCGGCGTCCTCGCTGTGTGGTCGTCGCACCCCGACGCCAAATTCACTCGCCGCCTGATCGACGCGGGCTTCAGGACAGAAGAGCTGAAGGTCCGCGAGCGCGCCGGCAACAAGGGCGGCCGCCATGTGATCTGGATGGCGACGAGGCCCTGACGATTCTTTCGGGCGATTTGTCGTAAGTCGCTGCGGACGCCCGTCATCGTGTTGCAAGCAACCGCAACAAGGGCTCTCAAATGTCTTTTCAGATCACTGCGCTCTACGCGCCCCTCCTCATTATTCTCGTTATCGTTCTATCGACACTGGTCACCATCAAGCGCTCACAAACCAAAATCGCCATCTTCGACGGCGGCAATCTCCCGCTCGGCCTCGCCATGCGCCGTCATGGCAATCTGGTCGAAACCCTGCCGCTGGCATTGATCCTGATGGCGCTCTGCGAGGCTCGCGGCCTCGGGCCGATCTGGCTGCACGCCATGGGTGTCGTGCTGATCGCCGCACGGCTGACCCACGCAATCGGCCTGAGTGCGACAAATGTCTCGAGCTTCGGCCGGATCGCTGGTGGCCTTGCCACCGAACTGGCCATGGCGGGCGCCATCCTCTTTCTGTTCTGGACGCAGTTTGCCTGAATTTCGGGCGCCGGACGGGCCTGTCCGGCGCCAATTCTGCTGGGGCACAATGCGGCCTTTCCCCCGCATATTCGTTGCTGCTATAGAGCCCGAACCCTCGAGGGCAGCCGAGGCTGTCCTAATCTCTCCCAGAGTCCCAGAAAATGGCCGATTATACGAACCTGCCGAACAAGGAATTTTCCGTCCGCGAGACCTTCGACATCGACAGCGACATGAAGGTGATGGGCTACGCTGAAGCCGATCCGCATGTGCCGCCGATGGACCCGGACTATCTGTTCGATCGCAACACGACGCTCGCGATCCTCGCCGGCTTTTCGTTCAACCGCCGCGTCATGGTGCAGGGCTATCATGGCACCGGCAAATCGACCCATATCGAGCAGGTCGCGGCGCGCCTCAACTGGCCGCTGGTCCGCGTCAATCTCGATGCGCATGTGAGCCGTATCGATCTGGTCGGCAAGGACGCCATCGTCGTCAAGGACGGCAAACAGATCACTGAATTCCGCGACGGCATTTTGCCGTGGGCCGTGCAGAACAATATCGCGCTCGTCTTCGACGAATATGACGCTGGCCGCCCGGACGTGATGTTCGTGATCCAGCGCGTGCTCGAATCCTCGGGCCGGCTGACCCTGCTCGACCAGAACCGCGTGATCACACCGCATCCGGCGTTCCGCCTGTTCTCGACCACTAACACGATCGGTCTCGGCGACACGTCGGGCCTCTATCACGGCACGCAGCAGATCAATCAGGGTCAGATGGACCGCTGGTCGATCGTGACGACGCTCAACTATCTGCCGCACGAGAAGGAAGCCGGTATCGTTCTTGCCAAGGCCAAGGCCTATCAGAACGAGAAGGGCAAGAAGATCGTCAGCAACATGGTGCGTCTCGCTGACCTGACGCGCTCGGCCTTCATCAATGGCGATCTGTCGACCGTCATGAGCCCGCGAACCGTCATCACCTGGGCGGAGAATGCCCAGATCTTCGGCGACCTCGGCTTTGCGTTCCGCCTGACCTTCCTCAACAAATGCGACGAACTCGAACGCCCCGTGGTGGCCGAGTTCTACCAGCGGGTGTTCGGTGAAGATCTGCCGGAGAGCGCTGCCAATCTTGCGGTGACCGCCTAAGCCAATGGCCACTCCACCGCGGAAGCCGAACAAGCCCGACACCACGGCGGTCTTCAAGACCGCCATGGTTGCGGCTGTGCGCGCGGTGGCCGGCAAGCCCGAACTCGAGGTCAGCTTCTCGGCCGACCGGCCGCTGCTGACATCAGACAAGGCGCGGCTCGCCAATCTGCCCCGCCTGCCGACGCGTCGCGATATCGCGATCGCGCGCGGACAGGGCGACGCCATGGCGATGCGGCTAGCGAGCCACGATCCCGACGTCCATCGCAAGCGCGCTCCGGCGGAGCCCGAAGCACGTGCGGCGTTCGATGCCCTGGAGCAGGCGCGGGTCGAGGCGCTGGGCTGCATTCGCATGCCGGGGATGACGGGCAACATCCATGAGATGCTGGACGATAGGCTGTTCCGCTCGAACCTCGCTGAAGTTACCAAGAAGGACGACGCTCCACTCGCCGAGGCGCTGGGTCTGATCCTGCGCGAGAAGCTGGCGGGCGTGGCCATCCCACCGTCAGGCAATGCAATCGTCGACCTATGGAAGAAAGAGATCGAGAGCAAGGCCGGTATCTCGCTGACCTCGCTGCTGGAGCAATACGAGAACCAGGATCTGTTCGCGCGCGCGGCGCGGCATTTGCTGCGCGACCTCAACCTCGTGCCCGAGGGCGACCTCGACGACAGGGATGGCGAGGACGAGGAACAGGGCGACGATCAGGAGCCCGAGGCCGGCCAGGACAATGACAAGACGCCCGAGCAGGGCGAAGGCGAGAGCGAGGATTCGGAGGCTCAGGACGATCAGGCGCCCGGCGAGTCCGATGAGACCGGCGAGACCGAAGGCACCGACACCGATTTCGAAGAGACAGACGACGACTCGCCCGGCGAAGCCGGCGATGAAGCGCCGCTGCCGCCACCCGGCGCCAACGCCAAGGAATTCTCGAACCAGTTCAACTACAAGATTTTCACCCAGAAATTCGACGAGATCGTCAAAGCCAGCGAGCTCTGCCCGCCCGAGGAACTCGACCAGCTTCGCGCTCTGCTGGACAAACAGCTCGAGAACCTTGCCGGCGCCGTGGCGCGGCTTGCCAACAAGCTGCAGCGCCGCCTGATGGCGCAGCAATCGCGCAGTTGGGAGTTCGACCTCGAGGAAGGTCTGCTGGACACCGCACGTCTTACCCGTGTGGTCACCGATCCGCTGCAGGCACTGTCGTTCAAGGTCGAGCGGGACACCGATTTCCGCGACACCGTGGTGACGCTGCTGATCGACAATTCCGGCTCGATGCGCGGCCGCCCGATCACCATCGCCGCGATCTGCGGCGACATCCTCGCGCGCACGCTCGAGCGCTGCGGCGTCAAGGTCGAGATTTTGGGCTTCACGACGCGCGCCTGGAAGGGCGGCAAGAGCCGCGAGGCCTGGCTTGAAGCCGGCCGTCCGGCAACGCCCGGCCGCGTCAACGATATTCGCCATATCATCTACAAGGCGGCCGATGAGCCGTGGCGTCATGCCCGGCGCAATCTGGGCCTGATGATGCGCGAGGGCCTGCTCAAGGAAAATATCGACGGCGAAGCGCTCGAATGGGCGCGCCGCCGGCTGATGGCGCGGCCCGAAAACCGCCGCATCCTGATGGTCATTTCCGATGGCGCGCCGGTGGATGATTCCACCCAGAGCGTCAATGCTGGCAATTATCTCGAGGCGCATTTGCGTCAGGTGATCGAAGACATCGAAACGCGGTCGCCGATCCAGCTCGTGGCTGTTGGTATCGGCCACGATGTAACGCGCTATTATCGCCGCGCCGTGACGCTGCTCGATGCCGAGGAGCTTGGCGGCGCGCTCACCGACGAGCTTGCCTCACTGTTCGACGAACAGCCGCCGCGCGAGACGCGCCGGGCCCGCTTCTGATGCGGCGCGGTCTCGCGGCGCTGGCCGGCGCGACCTTGCTGGCCTCGGCTTCGCTGGCCGACGAAGCGACAGTAACCGCCGTACAGTTGCCGAATTTCCAGAATTCAGCGGTCGGCGAGAAGACGCAGGGCCTGATCTATCGCGGCGGCCTGCAGCTCACCAGCGCCACCGACACCTTCGGCGGGCTTTCGGCCATCGGCTTCACCGGACCTGATGGCAAGCTGGTGATGGTCTCCGATCGTGGCAATTTCGTCTCCGGCCAATTGGTCTATGACGATGCAGGGCAGCCGCTCTCGCTTGTGGGTGTGCAGATTGCGCCGATCCAGAACTCAAAGGGGGCAGATCTGCCGCGCGCCTTCGCCCGCGATGCCGAGGCGCTAACCATTATCGAGAGACCCGACGGCACATCAGCAGTGCGCGTCGGCTTCGAGAATTTGACCCGGGTGGCGGATTTCCATTTGGAGAACGGCGTTCCAACCGGTGCGGCGAGCGAGGTGGTGATCCCCGAATGGCTGACCGGCACGCGCACCAATGACAGCCTCGAGGCGGTGTGCGTTGCACCTCAATCCTCGCCGATCGCCGGCTCGACCCTGCTGGTCACCGAGGGCGTAACCACGGGCGACGGCGCCCATGCGGCATGGCTGCTGGGCAAGAACGACAAGGGACCGCTGAGCTACCGGTCGGGTGAAAATTCCAACCCGACCGATTGCGCCTTCATGCCCAATGGCGATCTGCTGGTGCTCGAGCGTGGCGTGTCGATCGTCTCATTCGTCGCCCGCCTCGTCCGCATCAAGGCAGCGGACGTTAAGCCTGGGGCGGAGCTCACGGGCGAAGTGCTGTACGAAGGCGCTGGCGGCAGCCTCGACAATATGGAAGGCCTCGCCGTGCATGTGACGCCAGCCGGCGAGACCAGGATCACCCTGGTCTCGGACAATAATTTCAACGATTGGGAGCGCAATCTGCTCCTCGAGTTCAGCCTGCCGGATTGAATAACCCAACTCGTTGGGTTATTGTCTTGGATGATTGTCGTTCTGCGCGAGGCCGGCCTTCGCATCGTCATTTACGTCGACGATCACCCACCGCCCCACGTTCATGTGATCGGCGATGGTGAAGCGCGCATTCGTCTTGTCGGCCCCGACGGTCGGCCGCAAGTCATGGAAGTTGACGGCATGAAAGTCGGCGACTTGCGCAAAGCGCTGGCAGCGATCGAAAACGCGCAGGCTATGCTGCTTGGCGAGTGGAGCAGGATACATGGTTGAGGTCACGCAGGAAGAATATGAAGCCGCCGTCGAGCGGGGCCGAGTAGCCGCGGCGACGGAGCCTCGCGCGAAATCGGCACGTTATGATCGAACGAGCGAGCGCATCATCGTCGACCTGAAGAATGGATCAACATTCGCGTTCCCGGTCGCGCTAGTCCAGCACCTGCGCGATGCCAGCCCTGATGACCTTGCAAAGGTGGCGGTCCTCGGTCACGGCTACGGGCTGCACTGGGAGACCTTGAACATCGACTTCTCGGTTCCTGGCCTGATGTCGGGCATCTTCGGCACGCGCAAATATATGGCGCAACTTGCTGGCCGCTCGACCTCCCCGGCCAAGGCGGCCGCAGCTCGTGCCAACGGCGCAAAAGGTGGCAGGCCACGTAAGGCGAGCTAGGCGCCTGCCCTCACTGCAGCAACCGGCATAAGCTTGCCCATCAGCATGCGGTAGGGCGCGAGCAGCAGCAGCGCCGCGAGGAACTTCACGGCGAAATCGCCGCTCGCCAGCGACAGCCACAGCGGCACGGTCAAGCCGATGCCGAGCCATGGGGCATCGAAGCCGAGCGAGCCGTCGGCGCGTCCGTAGAGAGCATCGACGAAGGCAAACATCGGCGCGAAGGCGATCGTGAAGAAGATCACTGTGTCGAGCAGCGAGCCCAGCAGCGAACCGGCGAGCGGCGGCAGGAACCAGTTCTTGCTGGCACGAAGGCGCGAGAACAATGAGATGTCGAGCAGCTGCCCGATGAGGAACGCGGTGACCGACGCCGTTGCGATACGCGGCGTGGTTGGCGGACCGCCTGCGACGTTCCACGGCAGCGGGTTGAAGCTCAGATAGAACGACAGTGCCACCGCAAACAGGAAGCCGACGATCACCACCTGACGGGCGCGGGGCGCGCCGTCATAGCGATTGGTGAGATCGGAGACGAGGAACGCGAAGGGGTAGGTGAAAGCACCCCAGGTGAGGAGGTCCTTGAGAGCGATCGGACCGAGCTGCGCATCGACCGGATAGAGAACGAGGATGTTGGAGGCGGTGATGACCACCACCATGGCGGCCACGGCCGCAATGAAGCGAGCGAACATATCGCACCTTTCTTGTCTCGCATTCCGGCATCAGACCGGCGCGATCTCTGTGGTTGGCCAATCGAGCCTGTTTGGGATCGATTGGACAGAACGAGCGTGAAGCTCTGTAGTTGGCCAATCGAGCCATCTGGGATCGATTGAGCAGAACAGAAGAGACGTCTACTAACAGAAATGCCCGCTTGCGCGGGCATCAAACTGTTCGGCGTTAAAAGTCAGCTCAGGCGGCGAGAGCGGCCCGGACTTCCTTCTTCAGCGCCAGCGCGTTCGGCGACAGCTCGGCGTCCACCGCCTTCACCAGGAACGCATCGAGGCCGCCGCGATGCTCGACCGAGCGCAGCGCATAGGCGCTGATGCGCAGCTTGACCGTACGGCCAAGCGCGTCGGAGATCAGCGACACATTGATGAGGTTGGGGAGAAAGCGGCGACGCGTGCGGTTGACCGCGTGGCTCACATTGTTACCGGTCATAACGCCCTTACCGGTCAGTTCACAGCGGCGTGCCATTTCAAAGTCCTGTCAAATGTCCCTGGGCCGGGGAAATCCCGGCAACGGGTGGTCGTCTGTTCTTGATTGCGGCGTTTCCATAGAGAAACGGGCCTTTCCCGTCAAGCGAACGTGTCCCGGCCTGCCTTGCCAGCGCCATGGGGCACAGGCAATTTGAGCCTCCGCCGCGATTCGCCCCTCCCGGGGCCTGAAGATCCCGAGGGTGAGATTGGCCGCTTCCCGCCTGCTGAAACTGATGCCCGCTTTGCTGGCCCTGATGGGCGCGGGCGCCGCCCATGCCGGCACGACCGCGGACGCCAGCTACGTCGTCAATCTGGGCGGCACGATCATTGCAACGGCCAAGTTCCATTTCGTCGATGACGGCAGCACCTATGGCCTGTCGCTCGATGCCAATGTGTCCGGCGTCGCCCAATTGGTCGCCAGCGGCATCGCGCAGGTGGAATCGACGGGCGCAGTCACGGCCGATGGGCTTCGGTCCAACAGTTTCGACCTCCTCACCCGCGCCAGCGGTGAGGATTTCACGGTGAAGGTGCAGTACCAGAAGGGCACGGTTGCCGCCTTTCAGGTGAACCCGCCCATCGTCAACAATATCGACCGCATTCCGCTCGAGCGGAAGCAACTGGCCGGGGTCAACGACTTCCTTGCCTCCTTCATATTGAAGGGCAGCAAGCTCGACCGCTCGCTCTGCAACCAGCGCGCCCGCATCTTCACCGGTATCGAGCGCTTCGACCTCAATTTTAGCTACGCCAGGGACGACAAGGCGACCAGCCAGCGCACTGGCTATCAAGGCCCGGTCGTCCTCTGCAAGATCGACTACAAGCCGATCTCGGGCCACTTCACGACGTCCGAGATCACCAATTCCCTGGCGCAGCAGGACCGCATTCTGATCTGGTTCGCACCGCTGCACGACACGGGCTATTTTGTGCCCTATCGCGTACTGCTCACCACCTCGATGGGTGATTTGAGCATGGTCCTGACCAAGCTGGATTGAGCTCGCTCGCGGCCTCTCCCATTCTCGATGTCATTCCCGCGCAGGCGGGAATCCAGGGCGGCTTGCGCCGGTCGTTGTGACTCCTGGATTCCCGCCTTCGCGGGAATGACACCGGGTCGTTGGCGAGCAATTGTGCCAAACAGGTCTGCGGGCACTGCCCCTACCTTGAGAAACGGGCCCTTCGCCACATTTATGGTTAACCAGGTATGAAGATTTCGGCTGTGTCGCGGCGGGACGGTCAATGGCTATTTTCACAATTTGCGACGACAAGACCCCCGGAGATTGGGCCCCTGATCGTTCGCAGCGAAGAATTCTTTGGGGCCCGTCAGTTTACCTTGCGTTCACCTCTCGCTGATTCCTCCCGCGGCACGCCGGAAATCAATCAATTCGTAAGGTGTGTGAACGGTTTACGGCGAAATCGGGCGGGCTTGCATCGCATGTTTTTGTTGCTAGCTGGAATCAGCGGCGGTGACCCACAACATGCAGTAGGGAACAAACCAGCATTTGGGAGTCGCCGCCGATTCGACCCCCGTTCGTTCTCATTTTGTGCCAATTGTTAATGCGGGTGGGAAATCGCGGACTAGGCGATGCCGCCCGGCTCGCCTAAATAGGCCTCAGATGACCGCCGTCTCTTCTCTCAAGGCCATCCTCGGGCCCACCAACACCGGCAAGACCTACTTCGCCATCGAGCGGATGCTTGCGCATCGTTCGGGGATGATCGGCTTGCCCCTGCGGCTCCTGGCGCGCGAGGTTTACAACCGTGTCGCCGACCGTATCGGCAAGGACGGCGTCGCGCTGGTCACCGGCGAGGAGCGGATCGTGCCGCCCAAGGCGCGCTATTGGGTCTGCACCGTCGAAGCGATGCCGCTCGATGTGCCGGTCGAATGCGTGGCGGTCGATGAAATCCAGGTCGCGACCGATTTCGACCGCGGCCATGTCTTCACCGAACGCATCCTCAAGGCGCGCGGTATCTCCGAAACGCTGCTGCTTGGCGCCGCGACGATGGCGCCGCTGATCCGCAGCCTGTTGCCCAATGCCGAGATCATTCACCGGCCGCGCTTTTCGTCGCTGAACTATGCGGGCTCGAAGAAAATCTCGCGCCAACCGCAGCGCTCGGCCATCGTCGCCTTCTCGGCCCGCGAGGTTTACGCCATCGCCGAGCTGATCCGCCGCGAACGCGGTGGCGCGGCGGTGGTGATGGGGGCGCTGTCGCCGCGTACAAGAAATGCCCAGGTCGACCTTTACCAGAATGGCGACGTCGACTTCCTCGTCGCCACCGACGCCATCGGCATGGGCCTCAATCTCGATGTGCATCATGTGGCGTTTGCCGACGATCGCAAATTCGATGGCCACCAGACGCGCCCGCTGACGCCCGCCGAGTTTGGCCAGATCGCAGGACGTGCCGGCCGGCACATGCACAATGGCACCTTCGGGGTCACCGGCAACGCGGCGCCGTTCGAGGAAGACCTCGTGGTGGCGCTGGAGAGCCATGATTTCGAGCCGGTGCGGCAGATTCAGTGGCGCAATTCAGAGCTCGATTTCGCTTCACTCGATGCGCTGCGCGCCAGTCTCGATGTCTCGCCGCCGATCCGCACCCTTGCCCGCGTGCCCATCGCGACGGACCAGCAGGCGCTCGAATTCCTGTCGCGTAACGAGGCCGGCGACCTCGCCATCGGCCGCGCGGCGGTGGAGCTGATGTGGCAGTGCTGTGCCTTGCCGGACTATCGCGGCATCTCGCCCGCCCAGCATGGCGAAATCATTACCCGCATTTATACCGACCTCCGCCGCCACGGGGCGATTGCGACCGATTGGATTGCCGAGCAGGTGCGTTTCTGCGACAATATCGACGGCGATATTGACACGCTCAGCAACCGGATCCGCCAGATCCGCACCTGGACTTTTGTCGCCAACCGGAAAAACTGGCTTGAAGACCCGGCGCATTGGCGCGAAAAGACCCGTGACATCGAAGACCGGCTGAGCGACGCTCTCCATGAGCGGCTGACCCAGCGTTTCGTAGACCGGCGCACCAGCGTGCTGATGCGTCACTTGAGAGACAGATCTATGGCGACTCCCGAAATCAACGACCGCGGCGAGATCAGCCTCGAAGGTCATCTCATCGGTTCCATCCAGGGCTTCCGCTTCACGCTGGCGCGCTCCGATGGCGAGACCGACGCCAAGGCGCTGGCGAGCGCCGCCGCGCAGATCATCGCGCCGGAGATTGCCAAGCGCGCCGACCGGCTGGCCGGTGCGCCCAACGAAGAGATCGTGCTGTCGACCGACGGACAATTGCGCTGGCGTGGCGAAGTCGTCGCGACGCTGGCCGAGGGCGACACGCTGTTTGCGCCGCGCGTCATCATGCTGGCCGATGAGGCACTGACTGGCGCCGATCTCGATCGCGTGCAGGACCGGCTGAAGCTCTGGCTCGGCCACCACATCAACACCGTGCTCGAGCCGGTGCTGGCGCTCGAAGCGCCGACCGATCTCGAAGGCACTGCCCGCGGCCTCGCCTACCGGCTATATGAGAACCTTGGCCTGATGCCGCGCAATGCGGTGAGCGAAGACGTCAAAGGTCTCGATCAGGACGTGCGCGCCAAGATGCGCAAGCTCGGCATCAAATTCGGCGCCTACCATATCTATGTGCCGCTGGCGCTGAAGCCGGCGCCGCGCGAACTGGCGCTGGTGCTGTATGCGCTGAAGAATGGCGGCGTGCGCCAGCCCGGCGTGTCGGAGCTGCCGCACACCGTTCTGTCGGGAAGAACATCGTTCCAGATGGACCCCGAGATTTCGGTCAAGCTTTATGAGATTGCCGGCTTCAAGGTCGCGGGCCGCCGCGCCGTGCGTGTCGATATTCTCGAGCGCCTCGCCGACATCATCCGCCCGCTGATTGCGCTCGATGCCAAGAACCATCAGGGCGAACTGCCGGTCGGCGCCGCTGAAGGCAATGGATTCCGCGTCACCGTGGAGATGACCTCGCTGCTTGGCACAGCCGGCGAAGATTTTGCTTCGATCCTCACCTCGCTCGGCTACCGCGTTAAGCGCACGCCCAAGGTCGCCACCCCTGCTCCGGTTGAAATGACGGCGCCGGTCGAGACCGAAGCGCAGATCGACGACAAGCAGGACGCGGTGACGACCGAAGCGGCGATGGATGCCGTCGAGGGCGCGCCAGTAGTCGAGCCACCGAAGATGGAAGCCGCGGAGGTCGAAACCGCGACCGCCGATCTCGGCGCGCCACCGCCGGAGGCGGAGAAAACCGCCGAGCCCGAATATGACGCGATCTGGTCGCCCGGTGGCCGCCGTCCCGACAATCCGCGCCACGGCAACCGCCGTCCAAATCAGGCCGATGCGGCCAATGGCGAAGCGCCGGCAGAAGGTGCACGACCGCCGCGCCGCTTCAACCGTGAGAATGCCGCGCCTCGCGACAACGCTGCGCCTCGCGCCGATGGTGCAGCGCCTGAAGGCGACAAGCCGCAAGGCGCCCGTCCGCCACGCTTTGACAACAACAAGCCGCGCCGTAGCTTCAACAGCGACGACAAGAAGCCGTTCGACGGCGCCAAGCCGAAGTTCGGCGGCAAACGCAACGACAAGCCGCGCGAAGACTGGAAAGAGCACCAGCCGCGCGAGAAGCGCAATGTCGCGATCGATCCGGATTCGCCCTGGGCGGCGCTCGCCGCGCTCAGGAACACCAAGCCGGAATAGTTGGCGAAACAGCGCCTCGACAAATGGCTGTTCTTTTCGCGCGGCGTGAAGTCGCGCACGCTGGCACAAAAGCTGATCGAGAGCGGAGCGGTACGCGTCAATTCCGAGCGCACCATTCGCACTGACCATCAGGTCGGCGCTGGTGACGTGCTGACCATGACGATCCACACCCGCCTGCTGGTGTGGAAAATCCTCGATCCGGGGACACGCCGTGGCCCGGCGCCCGAAGCCGCAAGTCTCTATGAGGACCTGTCGCCGCCACCCTTGCCGCGGGAGGAGAAGCCCCTGCCCTTCGTCGCGCGCGATTTGGGATCGGGTCGTCCGACCAAGAAGGACCGCCGCGACACGGACCGGCTGACCGAGGACTAGCGCCGGAACCTCAACTCAGATTGAGGTCGATGGGAATGCGCTTCCGCCGCCCAGGCCTGTTGCGGAAATCCCTGCCCTGCCTAAAGCTTGCGAGCCATTCTAAAAAGGGCTAGCAACCAGCCGATCTCCCGGGCACGCTTTGCCTGGCCCAATCCCCTCGTTTTCGGGACCCGCCCTGCCTCAATGACCTACATCGTCACGGACAATTGCGTTAAGTGCAAATACATGGACTGCGTCGAGGTTTGCCCCGTCGACTGCTTCTATGAGGGCGAGAACATGCTCGTCATCCATCCCGACGAATGCATCGACTGCGGCGTGTGCGAGCCCGAATGCCCGGCCGAGGCGATCAAGCCGGACACCGAGCCGGGGCTCGATAAATGGCTGGAAATCAACAGCAAATACGCTTCCGCCTGGCCCAACATCACCGAGAAGCGCGAAGCGCCGGCCGACGCCAAGGAATTCGACGGCGTCGAGGGCAAGTTCGAGAAATACTTCTCGGAAGCGCCGGGCGAGGGCGACTAAACGTCCCAGGGATTGCGCACGCTCTCCCCCATGCCCATTTATCAGGCATGCCCAACACAGCGAACGCCGCAGCCTGCGGACACGTTAACCCGATTGATTCGGCAACTTTGATTTTGCTGGAAAATTGTGCTATGGTCCAAAAATCGATGCAGAACCGAGCCCGGTGCCGACAGGCACTCTTTTTTTGACGATATCTACGAACTGAACCAGCGCGCGGTCGAGCGGGACCGGACGCCGGCAGGGCTTTACTGCGAAAAGTAACAGGACGGTCTTCCGCAAAGAACCAGTCCGGCGGCGGCGTCAAAGGAGTATATAATGGTAATCAAGAAGTCAGTGCAGCGCCTCGGATTCAAGACCGGCGAGTTCATCGTCTACCCCGCCCATGGCGTGGGCATGATTACGTCTATCGATGAGCAGGAAGTTGCCGGGCTGAAACTCGAGCTGTTCGTCATCTCGTTCGAACAGGACAAGCTGACGCTGCGCGTTCCTACCGCCAAGATCAAATCCGTCGGTATGCGCCACCTCGCCGAAGAAGATCTGGTCAAGAAGGCGCTCGAGACCGTCACCGGCCGCGCCCGCGTCAAGCGCACCATGTGGTCGCGCCGCGCCCAGGAATACGAAGCCAAGATCAATTCGGGCGATCTGATTGCGATCTCTGAAGTCGTGCGCGACCTCTACCGCTCGGACGATCAGCCGGAGCAGTCCTATTCCGAGCGCCAGCTCTTCGAGCAGGCCATGGACCGAATGAGCCGCGAGATCGGTGCCGTCAACAAGCTGACGATCACCGAAGCCATCCAGGCGATCGAAAAGCAGCTCGCCAAGAGCCCGCGTCGCGGCCCCAAGACCGAGCCAGACGCCGAGGAAGCCGCCGCGTAAGCAGCGGGCTTCGAGCCAGAAATGCGAAGGCCGGCAGCGATGCCGGCCTTTTTGTTTGGGCGTAAGGTTTCGCAGTCGGGATTCCTCTCCCGTTTACGGGGGAGGGGAACCACGCGTAGCGTGGTGGAGGGGGCGGCCCAACCACCGGCGCTCGTGGCCGCCCCCTTCCGTCAGCTTCGCTGACACCTTCCCCCGCACGCGGGAGAAGGACGCCGACTGCGCGCTCAGTTGGCGGCGACGACCTTGTAGCTGGCGCCCGGGGTCACCGGGTCGCCCGGGTACAAATTATTGAGGATGTAGAACAGATTGGCCGCGTCGTTGACGCCGGTCATCTTGCGCGCCAGCGAATCCGCGCTGTCGACTGCGCCTGCGACCACTGTCTTGATGGTGAGTTTGCGCACCTGTCGCAGATCCTGCGATGAGGCGGCGCGGAAGCTGCGTAGGGTGTCGTCGGCGGCGCGGGCGAACAGTTCGCTGTCGATGCGGGCGGCGAAGATGAAGCGGTAGACCTGGCTGCCGAAGCGGACCACCTGCACGCGGAAGTTCCACTGTGGCGTGGCGGCGAGACCGGAGGCAGTGTCGAAGCCGTTCTGGGTGAACGCCTTGACGGTGTCTGGCTTGAGCCCTGCGATCCAGCCCGATTTGAGATAGTCGCTGAGCGCCATCGTCGTCGGCACTTCCGCGCTGTCGAAGCGCACGGCCTCGCCATCGCCGGCAACACCGACGACGGCCCCCTTCGAGATCTGGAGCGTGTAGGTCGAGGGCACGGTGAAGGTGAACTTCAGGCCCGGATGAACGAATTTCTGCCCGATGATCGCGCCATTGGCCGGGCTGTTGCCATAGGTGATGCCGGCGATCGCTGCCATGTACTCGGCCCGCGCCTGCGTGCCGATGCCTGGCGCGCCGAAGAACGAGCGGGCGTTCTCGGTGGCCTTCTGGATGCGGTCGGGCGTCGAGGGGTGCGAGGAGAGGAAATCGTCGCCCTGCGTATTGTCGCCCGACGCGTAGCTCGCAAAGCGACCCATGGCACCGAGGAAGCGTGCCGCCGCATGCGGATCAAACCCCGCCTTGCCGGAGATCAGGATGCCCTCCTTGTCGGCCGCGAGTTCCTGCGCCTGGCTGAACGCGGCAAGCGACAGCTTCGCTTTGTTGGAGGATTGATCGGTCGACGGATCGGCGCCGAACACGCCGGTCACCACCTTATCGACGATTTCGGTGGTCTTGATGCGGTTGGTCCGGGCCCGGGCGTGCTTCAGGACGACGTGGGCGATCTCATGGGCAAGCACTGCCGCCAGCTCGCTCTGGTCGTTGGCGAGCGCGAGGATGCCGCGCGTCACATAGATGTAGCCGCCCGGGAGCGCGAAGGCGTTGACTTCGGCGCTATCAAGGATGGTTACGGTGAAGCGGGTGTTGGGCTGGTCGGCGGCGGCGAGCAGCTTGCCGACGATCTGCGCCAGCATGATCTCGGCCGGGCGGTCGGAGAAGATACCGCCATATTGCGCGATGATGCGTGGATTCTCACGGGCGCCGATGATGTCGTCTTCGGGGTCGCCGGTTTCCGACACGAGCGGCGCCATATTGTCGCCAGTGGTCGTCACCTGGACGCCCGGTCCGAGCACGCTCGAGCAGCCGCCAAGCACGGCCAGCAGTGCGATCAGCAGCGCGTGTTTGGCGAGGCGCTGCATCATGGCGTGGCCAGGATCTCGATCTGCTCGGGATGGGTCACCGCGACGCGCGGTCCGTCGCGATCGTCGATCCAGCCGCGCACGCGCACCAGCGCCGCGCCAAGCTTCAGCGGATCGGCGCCAAGATCGGCGAACAGGCGCAGCGCCTTGGCATCGATCACGGCGGTGAAATCCTCTTTGAAGTAGCGGCCGAAATTCAGGAACACTTGCTGCCCAATGCGTTCGGCCTTGAGCACACGGCCTTCGACCAGTTCATAATGCCCGGAGAGCTTTGCCAGATCGGCAGGCCGATCGGCACGCCGCACCCTGTAGTAAGAATCGGTCCAGATGCCAAGGCCGGCCGCCCGCGCGCGGGTCTCCGCAGCAAAAAGCTCCGGCAGGCAGGCGCGGTTGTCGGCGAAGGAATAGACGCGGGCCTGACCCTGCTCGAGCATCTTCTGCTGCACCCAGACGGGAGTTTCACCCATCACATAGAGCTGCGCCAAGGCACGGCCATG
The DNA here is from genome assembly GCA_039918675.1 of Devosia sp. GTDB lineage: Bacteria > Pseudomonadota > Alphaproteobacteria > Rhizobiales > Devosiaceae > Devosia_A. Next base: position 29,473 of record JBDSHC010000145.1, on the reverse strand, counting down.
ACGGTCGATCTGGGCGCCGCCATAGCGGAGCAGCACTGGCTTGTTGAGCGTCAGGGCGGTCAACGCGGCCTTTGACTCATCGCCCTTGGGCCAATCGGGCTGGTCGGCCCGTCCGAGGGAGAGTTTGGGCGCCTGAATGCCGATAAGGCGGATAACGAGGCCCGTATCGAGCAGCAGCGTGTCGCCATCGACGATCTCGGTGACGGTGCCCTTGGGGCCGTCGCGGAGCCCGTCACAGGCGTTTGCCGCCCCGACCAGGATCAGCGATGCCGCGACAGCACCCAAAACCGCATCTCTCGCGAGCAAATTCGGCCCCACCAAACTGAGACGTGAGAGTGCAGCAAATTGCGGCAAAAATCCCGATAGGCTGGGCGCTTCGCAGCGATTGTTGCGATTGAGTCACACCAAGCGATCAGGCCTTGAGGCGGTAGAGGCCGGAGCCGTGCGGCGGCAGGGTGGTGCTGAATGTGCCGCTGGCCTTGCCCAGGCTCTTACCGGTCCACAAATCCTTGATGCCCGGCGTTTTGGCGAGGCCGACCCGATCGAGCGCGAACGGCAAATCTTTGGCTTCGTTCCCGGTGTTGAACAGCGCGAGGTAGACATCGTCACTGCCTTCCGGCCGGGCGGTCCAGATGCGGGTGCCATCGAGCTCGAAATGCGGACGATTGTCGCGGCTCGCCTGATTGACGGCAATGACCGCCTTGTTGGTGAGGAGCGCCAGCGTCGCCGTGTCGAGATGGCGCAGATCGCCACCCATGATCAGCGGCGAGCGCGTAATGGCCCATAGCGTCATCAGCGTCTGCTGCTCGTCAGCAGTGAAGCGCGTGTCGCGCGCCCCGAGTGCCAGCCGCCCAAGCGGCAGCATGTCGGCATCGGGCCAGGCTCCCGGCCGCATGTAAGGGTTCCAGTTTTCGAGCCGCACGAACTGCGCATCGAGCATCGCCCACTCGTCCCAGAAATCGTCGCTGATGCGCCACATCTGCGCGTACTTCTGAACATGCTTGCCGCGGACAACCGGCGTTTCACCCGGCGACAGCGACAGGATCATCGGCCGGCCCGACTCGACGATCGACTTGTGAACCGCCTCGATCTCTCTCGCATGCGCATCATAGGGACGGCTCATATCATCCATCTTGGGGAAATCGACGCCCCAGGAGGCGTAGAGCGCAAAGATGGAGTTGTAATAGGCCTGCGCGCCGGGCCTCCGCATGTCGACGCCATACATGTCGGGGTTCCACGAGCAGATGCTGTTAGTGTCCGCGATGTCGCGCGCGGTGACCTTAGTGCCGAGCACCGGCAGATCGCGCTCGACGGCGAGACGCGGAATGCCGCGCATGATGTGGATGCCGAATTTGAGCCCGAGCTTGTGGACCTGCCTCGCGATCGCGGTGAACCCCTTGCCCTTGGCCGCGGAGGGGAAGCGGTTGAGCGCGGGGATCACGCGCCCATACTCATCCATCGTGGTCTGAGGGAGCTTCGAATATTGGTAGCTCGACGCGCCGGGCTCGTACCATTGGATATCGATGGTGAAGATGTCATAGCCCGAAGGCAGCAGCGTCTTTGCCATGATGGCGGCGTTTTCGAGCGCCTGCGCTTCGGTGATCGTGGTGGCAAAGCTGTTCCAGCTGTTCCAGCCCATCGGCGGCCGGGGCGCGAGGATCGCCCGCTTCGCCTTCGATACGCTCACCTTCGCCATTCATGCACCCGATTGCCGTCGCGACTTCAATCGCGGCGGCCCTCGTCTAGTGCCATCGCTGGCGGGTTTCAACCGGCGCGAAATACGCCGGGCGGCGCCACGTCAGATGCGGCGTCCGCTCGCGGCGTCGAAGATCGAGCCACGCGCCGGATCAAAGCCCAGTCGCACCTTCATGCCGGGCGCGAGATCAACTTCGGATTCGCAGCGGAAGGTGATCGGCGTCGTGCCGATGCGGGTCCAGGCCAGCGTATCCGAACCCATCGGCTCGACGATCTCGATCTCGGCGTCGATCTGTACCGGCTTGTCCTTGGCGGCATCGCCAAGGAAAATATGCTCGGGCCGAATGCCGAGCACGGCCTTGGTCGTACCGGCCGGCGCCGTGCCGACATAGTCGTAGCCGGCGATGGCGATCTTCGCGCCATCCGTCGTGAACATCGTGCTGTCGCCCGTCGTCAGATCGCCATTCAGGAAGTTCATCGAGGGCGAACCGATGAAGCCGGCGACGAACAGATTGACCGGCTTGTTGTAGATGGTGTGCGGCGTGTCGAGCTGCTGGATGATGCCGCCCTTCATGACCGCGATCCGGTCTGCAAGCGTCATCGCCTCGATCTGGTCGTGCGTCACGTAGATCATGGTGTTCTTGAGCCGCTGATGCAGGCGCTTGATCTCGACCCGGAGATCGGAGCGGAGCTTAGCATCGAGGTTCGACAGCGGCACGTCGAACAGGAACACATCGACGTCGCGCACCAGTGCGCGGCCGATGGCGACGCGCTGGCGCTGGCCACCCGACAATTGCGCTGGCTTGCGGTTGAGCAGGGGTTCGATCTGCAGGATCTCGGAGGCACGCTTTACACGCGCAGCGATCTCGTCGCGCTTCATGCCCGCCACGCGCAGGCCGAACGACAGATTCTTTTCAACCGACATCTGCGGGTAGAGCGCGTAAGACTGGAACACCATTCCGATGCCGCGGTCCTTGGGCTCTTCCCAGGTGACGTTGCGGCCGCCGATAAAGACCTGGCCACTGGTTGCATCGAGTAGGCCCGCAATGCAGTTCAGGAGGGTCGACTTGCCACAGCCCGAGGGCCCGAGCAGCACGATGAACTCACCCTTCGAGATGTCGAGGTCCATCTCTTCGAGCACCTTGACCATGCCATAGCCAACCGAGAGGCTGCGAATTGAAACGCTGTGTTCCATACTGACTTAACCCTTCACTGCGCCGGCGGCGATGCCGCGGACGAACAGCTTGCCCGAAACGAAATAGACGATCAGCGGCACCGCACCCGTAAGGATCGTGGCGGCCATATCGACATTGTATTCTTTGGTTCCCTGCAGCGAATTGACGATATTGTTGAGCTGCACCGTGATGGGGAAGTTCTTGGTGCCGGCGAAGATCACGCCGAACAGGAAGTCGTTCCAGATGCCGGTGATCTGAAGGATCAGCGCCACCACAAAGATCGGCAGCGAGATCGGCATCAGCACCTGCGCATAGATACGCCAGAACCCTGCCCCATCGACGCGCGCGGCTTTGAACAATTCCTGCGGCACCGACACGAAGTAATTTCGGAACAGCAGCGTCAGGATGGGCATGCCAAAAATGGTGTGGATCAGGATCACGGCCCACAGCGTGCCGAAGATCTTGAGCGATGCGGTGAGCATCACCAGCGGATAGAGCATCACCTGATAGGGGATGAACGAGCCGATGATGAGCACCGTGAAAAAGAAGTTCGCGCCGCGATAGGGCCACATGGCGAGCGCGTAGCCCGACACCGACGCAACTGCGATCGACACGATGACGCTTGGAATGGTGATCTTCACCGAGTTCCAGAAGCCGACCTTGATGCCTTCGCAATAAAGACCCGTGCAGGCGTAATCCCACGCCTTCACCCAGGGTTCGAAGGTGGGGTTCGCCGGTGGCACGAAGATATTGCCCGTCCGGATCGTATCCAGATCCTTGATCGACGTGATGATCATCACGAAGAGCGGCGTGAGGAAGTAGAGCGCAAACAGGGTAAGGACGCCGTAGACGACGAAGTTCTGCCACCTGAACCAGGGCTTCGGCTTGCGGCCGGCGGGGCCGGTGATCGCCATGTCGGTCATCGCGTGCCCCTTCTCTGGCCGAATTCGAGGAAGGCCCATGGGATCAGCACGATGCCGACGGTGACCAGCATCACCGTCGATGCCGCAGTCCCCTGGCCGATATTGGCGGCGCCAAAGAGGTAATCGTAAACGTATTTGGCAGGCACTTCAGACGCGATGCCTGGACCGCCCGCGGTCGTCGCCACCACCAGATCGTAAAGACGCACGATGCCCGAGGCGACCAGCACCAGCGTGGTGATCAGCATCGGCCGCATCATCGGAATGACGATCGAGATGTAGGTGCGCCAGGCCGGAATGCCGTCGACGCGTGCCGCTTTCCAGATCTCTTCGTCGATACCGCGAAGCCCGGCGAGCAGCAGCGCCATGACGAGGCCCGTACCCTGCCACAGCCCGGCAATCAGGATGCCGTACATGACCATGTGGCGGTCGGCCAACCAGTCGAAGGTGAAATCGGTGAAGCCCAGTTGCCGGACGGCATGCTGGAGACCCAGAATTGGGTTCATGATCCAGGCCCAGACGTGCCCGGTCACGATGAAGGAGAGCGCGAACGGATAGAGGAATATCGTTCTGAAGGCGCCCTCGAGTCGGATCTTCTGGTCCATCAACACGGCCAGCAGGAAGCCGATCACGAAGGTAAAGACCAGCGACAGCGAGCCGTAGAGAATGATGTTGTTGACCGAGACCAGCCAGCGGCTCGTCTTGAACAGGCGCGCATACTGCGCCCAGCCGACGAAATCGCCCTGCGGAAATGTCTTGGCGTTGGTGAAGGAATAGAAGCCCGTCCACAGTGGGCCGCCGATGAACACCACCACGGCCGTGAAGATCAATGGCAATGTCGCGAATTTTGCGGTGACGTTCCGCAACACCGGTTTGGATTTCGCCAAGCGCCTGCCCCCCTAGGCATTCTTTGGGTCCGGCGCGAAGATGCCTCCACGCCGGACTTTTTCACGATGTCAGAAATGAATTGCGGCCGATAGAGCCGACCGCAATCACCTTACATCTTGGGAGCGTTCGCGACGATATCTGCGAACTTGGCCTGAGCTTCGGCCGGAGTGATATCCGGATTGGCGAAGAACTCTTTGTAGTTGTCTTCGATCTGCTGAATGGTGTCGCGGTCCATGAACTGGATACCGGCCGGGAACACCTTGCTGCTGTCGGCAAGGATCGCGAGACCCTTCTTCATGCAGTCATTGGCAGCAGACATGTCGAGATCGCCACGGATCGGCAGCGAGCCCTTCTTCAGATTGAACGCTAGCTGGACTTCCTTGGAAGCAATCGTCGACGCCAGCGTCAGCTGGGCCTTCTCAACTTCCGGATCGCCCTGGACGGGGAACAGGAACACGTCGCCGCCCGTATCGAGCACGCCGTCAATGCCGAGACCCGGCAAGCAGTCGTAGTCGACGCCGGCCTTCTGGTTCGCAACGGCGAATTCGCCCTGCGCCCAGTCGCCCATCACGGTCACGGCAGCCTTGCCGCTCGTCACCATGCCAACGGCGTCGTTCCACTGCGGGAACACAGCCTCGGGCTTAGTGATCTTGCGGGCGCCATCCATGGCCTCGAAGACCTTCGCCATCGCCGGGCCGCTGGCAGCAGCGACGTCGCGATCCTTGTAGATGCTCAGGTAGAGCGGCACGCCGCCAACACCGATGGCGATATCGCCGAGGAGGAGGCTGACGCCCCAGCCTTCGGTGACCGACAGCGGGATGAAGCCAGCGGCTTCAAGCTTCGGCGCATCGGCCAGGAACTCGAACCAATCCTTGGGCTGCGCAAGACCGGCGGTCTCGAACACCTTGCGGCTGGTCCACATCCACTGGGCCGAATGGAGGCCGGTCGGAACGCAGAACACCTTGCCGTCGAACACGCACGCCTTATAGGCCTGCGGCAGCATGTGCTCGGCCCAGCCTTCTTTTTCGGCGAGCGCGGTCAGGTCGAGCAGCTTGCCGCTCGTGGCGAATTCCGTGACGTCATTGCCCGGGTTGATCTGAGTGGCACCCATCGGGTTACCACCCTGGATACGGCTGACGATGATCGGACGGGCAACGCCCGACGAACCGGCGATGGCGCCGTCGATCCACTTGTTGCCCGTGGCGTCGAACGCCTTGGCAATTTCGGCAACGGCGGCGGCTTCGCCACCCGACGTCCACCAATGCGTGACTTCGAGATCGACCGCGAAAGCCGACGTGCTCGACAACAGCGCGGCCGCCATGCTGGCGGCCACTGCAAACTTCTTCATAGATATCCTCCCATCACGGGGCGGTACGCCCCTAAAAGTGCCCGGTCACCCAGCACGCCATCCTCTTTCGGGACGCATCGTGCCGACTGATGTAATCGATTGCAGGAGAGCGATATGCGGCTCTGAAATCGATTGCATAAGTGTCAGACACTTCACTCGATCCTGTCAAGACCGATCTGTACGGGGACCCGCAAAGGGTAAATCACAAAGCGCCCAAAGCCCGGTGCCGCGGGGTCCCGCAGGCCAAAATCTGCCACCGGGCGTCGTTTTGGGACGGCCTGGGGCGATCACCCAAAACGTTTCTGCGATCGGTTTTTTCCGTATTTTCCGCGCCACGGGAACAGCGGCGACGCCTGTTCGATTCCGCCCGATCGCCGAGGATCGCAACTGTCCGTTTGCGAAATCGTGCGATTTTGCTATCCACCGCGAGCCGGTCCCGTAGCTCAGCAGGATAGAGCGCAGGATTCCTAATCCTGAGGCCATGAGTTCGAATCTCATCGGGGCCACCACATAAATGCCATGCCATTGAGGCACGGCCAGTTACGCCGCCCGAACCATTGAAAGTACCCCGCCCCGGATGATGTCCCTCACCACCCTCGCCCGTATCGCCGTGATCGCCGCAATGACGGCACTGGCCGGCTGCTCGGGCGGCGGCCTGTCGGACGGGCTGACGCAGCGCATGGACCAAGGCAATGTGCAGCTTAATCGCGCCGAGGCCCTTGGCATCATCAATGCCTACCGCGCCACAGTGGGTGCCCCTGCACTTGTCGACGATCCGGCGCTCGATATCACCGCGACCACCCTCGCTTCGACCTACGCCAAGACCGGCCGGCAGGGCTCGCGCCCGGATGGCACGCTCGAAGTGCGTTACTCCGCCGGCTATGCGACCTTCGCCGAGACCTTCTCGGGCTGGCGCAATTCCAGCCAGGAGTCGCAGGTGATGCACGGCAAGACCGCGACGCGCGCCGGCCTCGCCGTGGTCTACGAACCCACCTCGCCTTACGGCGTCTATTGGGTCGTCATCGTTGCCTAAGCGGCATGGCCCCAAAAAGTGGTCGCCGGTTTTTGGGTTAGGCCATGCCCGATAACGACATAGTGGACGCACGCGGGCTCAAATGCCCGCTGCCGGTTCTGAAAATGGAAAAGCGTCTTGCGCAACTGCCGGCCGGCGCGACCATCGTCATGCTCGCCACCGACCCTATCGCCAAGATCGACATCCCGCTGTTTTGCACGCAGAACGGCCACGCCTGTGAGGCGTCGACGGATGAAGGCGGGATGCGCTTCCGGATTACGAAGGGCTAGGCGGTTGGACGAACGATCCGCTGGGATCGTTCGGACAGAGCGAGCAAAGGCGCTCTAGTTCAGCGCCAATTGCTGCGGCACATCGGGCCGCCGGCGCGGCAGCGGGACACCGGTGACGATCTTGCCCAGATCCGTCGCGACATAGACCGGGCCATCGATCTTGTCATTGAGGTAGCTCGGCTGCCCCTTGAGCCCCATCGGGAATTCGGCTTCGCGCTGCTTGATGTATTCCTTGGCCTTCTTGCCGCAGATCAGCTGCTTCATGTCGGTCGGGGCGACGTCGAGATTGGCGACGTCGACCACGGTCTTACCCGTGGGCGCCAGCGCGCCCGAGAGCCCACGGAGGAAGAGCTGCGCCGCCAGCTCGTTACGCTCGCGCGCAGACGAGCCGCCCAGCACCACCGCGATCAGCTGCCGCCCTTCGCGATTGACCGAGGCAACGATGTTTAGGCCCGACGAACAGATGTAGCCGGTCTTCATGCCGGTAACGCCGGCGAACTGTTCCATCAGTTCGTTCGAGGTCTTCAGCGTGGCCTTGCCGATCTTGACCGCCTGCGTCTCGAACATCTGCTGATATTGCGGATAGTCGCGCTGGATGTAGAGCGCCAGCATGGCGAGGTCGCGCGCCGAGCTCACCTGCTTGTCGTTGTTGAGCCCGTTGGCGTTCTCGAAATGCGTCGCGCTGAGGCCCATGTCCTTGGCCATCAGATTCATCTGCTTGACGAAGGTTTTCTCGTCGCCGCCGACGGTCTCCGCAACCGCCACGGCCATGTCGTTGGCCGACTTCACCAGCATGATGTAGAGCGCGTCCTGCATGGTGACGGCGGCGCCTTTGTCGAGGCCGGATTTGGCCGGCGCCTGGTTCCAGGCATGCTGGGAAATCTTGACCGGTGTATCGAGCCCGATGCGGCCATCCTTGATCGCGGCGAACGCCACATAGGCCGTCATCATCTTGGTCAGCGACGCTGGATGCCAGGGCTGGCCGGCATCTTCTGCGTAAAGTACCTGAAGGCTCTGCGCATCGATCAGGAGCAGCGGAATGGCCGAGGCCTGACCGATGGACGACGCGAGAAGGGCAAGGCCAAGGGCCAGTCTTCGGGCTAGTCGGGCGATCAGCATCAAAATCAAAGTCTCGGGCAAAATGATGCGCCGCTTCTATCCTCATACTGTGACCGCCTCAAGGAAAGGCGGCGGCACTGACGGGATTTTGAACCGCTCTCTGCCGCCACATTCACCTAGACCGGCAGCATCAGCCGATTGGACCGCTCGAGCTGGGCTGTGAGCCGGATATCGGTGGCCGAAACCCCCACCATGAGCGTGAAGCCGCCGGGCTCGACCACCCAGTGGCGCGCGGCAACGCTGTAGAACGCAAAGTCGCGATCGGTGAGGTCGAGCTTCAGCCGACGGATTTCACCGGGCGCCAGCGCCACCTTGGCGAAGGCCTTGAGTTCCTTGACGGGACGCGGCACCGATGAGGCATCGTCGCCGACATAGAGCTGTACGACCTCGCTGCCGGGCCGGTTGCCGATATTGGTGACGCTGACCCACACCGACACAGTGCCATCGGACTCGAACCGGCTGTCATCCACTGCAAGATCGCTGAGCTCGAAGCTCGAATAGCTGAGGCCGAAGCCGAAGGGGAACAGCGGCGCAATGCCCTGCCGGTCATAGTGCCGGTAGCCGATGAACACGCCTTCCTCGTAGCGCACCTTGCCATTGAGGCCCGGATAAATCTCGCGGTCCTGCGAGTGGGTTGGATTGTCGTTCCAGCGGATCGGAAAGCTCTGCGGCAGACGCCCGCCCGGCTCGGCAGCACCGACCAGAACATCGGCGATGGCATTGCCCGCCTCCTGTCCCGGATACCAGGCTTGGATCACCGCGGCGACCTCGTCGATCCATGGCATCTCGACCGGCCCACCGGTCTGCAGCACGACGATGGTGTTGGGATTGGCGGCCGCGACGGCGCCGACCAGTTCGTTCTGCCGCCCGGGCAGTTCGATATCGAGCAGATCGCTGCCCTCGGTATCCCATTCGCCATTGCGGCCGATACAGACGATGGCGACATCGGCCAGATCGGCAGCAGCCACGGCATCGTCGATCGCCTCATCGCCAAGCGGCATGCCGATGCCGACGCGGAACGCCGAGAGCGCGAAGATCTTGGGCGCCTTGCGCGCGAACTCGATCTCGATGCGACAGGCGCGACCCTGCTCGAGCAGAATTGTGCCCACCGCCTCGTCGGAGCCTTCCTCGAAATAGGTCCGGCCGGCTTTCCATTTCGACCAATTGTCGACCACCAGCTTTCCATCGACCTTGATGCGCGAATAGCCAGCGGAGGCGATGCCGATGCGATACTCACCGGTTTCGTTCGGCGTGTAGAGGGTCGAGTAGCGCGCCGACCAGACGTCCGGTCGGGTGAACTTGCCCGTCGGCAACTCGAACAGGAAGACCTCGCCGCCCTGATGCGTGGTGCGGTCGATAATTTCACCCGACAGATCCAGACTGTCGAACCATTCGACATCGAACCGCGCATTGAGCATCGGCTCGAACCGATTGTTCGAGGCGCCCACTGCATGCACCATCCGGCTTTCGCCAAACACCGCGGCAAGGCCCTGCCACGGCGAGATGGCATAGTGCGGATTGAGCTGCGCGCTGCCGCCGCCCATGATCTGCACGACCTTGGCATTGGGCCCGATCACCGCAATCTTCTTGAGGCTGCCCGGATCGAGCGGCAGCACATTGCCTTGATTGCGCAGCAGCACCGTGCCCTCGGCGCCGGCCCGGCGGATCAGCGCGCGATGCGCCGGCCGGTCGTCGGCGATCTCCTCATATGCACGGTCATCATCGATCGCGCCGGTGCGGACCATGAGGCGCACAATGTTGGTGACGCGTTCGCGGATCGCATCCGCGGTCACTTCGCCCGCCTTCACGGCATCGACCAGCTTCTGGCCCCGGTCGCGCGGCGGGCCGGGCATTTCGAGATCGAGCCCAGCAGTGATGGTTGGCGCGGTGGAATGCGAACCGAACCAGTCGGACATCACGATGCCCGAATAGTGCCATTCGCGGCGCAGCACCTGCGTCAGCAGCCAATGGTTCTCGGAAGTGAACGTACCGTTGAGCTGGTTGTAGGAGCTCATGATGCCCCACGTTCCCGCGACCTTCACGGCATGTTCGAACGGCACGAGATAGACCTCGCGCAGCGTGCGCTCATCGACCATCGAATCGACCGTGGTGCGCTCGATCTCGGACTCGTTGCCGACGAAATGCTTGATCGTCGCCGAGATGCCCTGCTCCTGCAGACCCGTGATGTAAGCGCCCGCAAGATGCGCCGTCAGCACCGGGTCCTCCGAGTAGCACTCGAAATTGCGGCCATTGGTGACCGAGCGATGGATGTTGACCGTCGGCGCGAGCGACACATGCGCGCCCTTGCTCTTGACCTCATCGGCCAGCGCCGCACCGATCTCGCGCACCAGATCGACGTTCCAGCTGGCACCCAGCGCGATGCCGACCGGGAATGCCGCGGATTTGACGCCGCCGATCAGACTGCCGCCGCCCCGCGCGCCGTTCGGACCATCGGTGACGCGCAGCGGATGAATGCCGAGCCGCGGGATAGCAGGCAGCGACCAGATGTCTCCGCCGGACAGCAGGCTGACCTGCTCCTCAAGGGTCATCTGCTCGACGAGTTCGCGGATTCTGTCTTCGCTCATTGGCGGCATCCTTTTTGTCATCACAACAGCCATTCCGGGTGGGCACTGTCAACGCGACGGGCCTTCAGCCTTAAGGACGCGTGATTCGTCGAGGGAACAAATGTAAGCCGACTACTCGATTTAGCCCTAGGAACAATCAGTAACTCACCCTATGTTGGGCCTAAGGAACAAAACGCTGAGGTACGTCACAATGATGAAACACGGTGAGGGCGCTGTCGGGGTCTGCGGAGCGATGGGCGACATTCTCAATCGCATCGGCGACAAATGGAGCGTCATGGTCGTCGGCCATTTGACCAAAAAGACCATGCGTTTCAACGAATTGCGCCACTCCATCGGCGGCATCAGCCAGCGCATGCTGACCCTGACGCTGCGCAATCTCGAGCGCGACGGCCTCGTGACCCGCACGGTCTATCCCGAGATCCCGCCCCGCGTTGAGTACCAGTTGACCAATCTGGGCCGCACCCTGACCGAGCCGCTCGATACGCTGTGGAACTGGGCGGCGCAGCACATGCATTCGGTGAACGAGGCCCGTGGCAATTACGACCGCGTGCATGAGGCGACGACCGAACCCAAGCCCGAGCGGCGCTACGCCGGGGCGGCCAACTGACCAGCCTTGCCACCCGCAGCAGTCTCGGTTCCGATCTAACGGCGCTGGGGCTCAATGCGGGCGACAGCGTGCTTGTCCATGCCGGCCTGCGCAGCGTCGGCAAGACCCTCGGTGGCGCCCAAACTCTGCTCGATGCGCTCGCCGATGCGGTCGGCCAATCGGGCACGATCCTCGGCTATGCCGACTGGGAGAGTGAGGATGAGATCCTCGAGCACCCCGAACTGCGCGATGAGATTCGCCCCTTTGACCCGCGGACCTCGCGATCGACCCGCGACAATGGGTTCTTCCCCGAAATGCTGCGCACCACACCGGGCGCTCTGCGTGGCGGCAATCCCGGCGCCTCGATGGCAGCCATCGGTGGCAAAGCGGAATGGTTCATTGCCGACCACGCGCTCGACTATGGCTATGGCCCGCAATCGCCGCTCGGCAAGCTCGTCGCCGACAATGGCAAGACCCTGCTCATCGGTTGCACACTCGATCACATGACGCTGCTGCATCACGCCGAGCACCTTGCCGATTTCATGCCCAAGCGCATCCGCCGCTACGAGGCCCCGATGCTGGTCGACGGCAAGACAGTGTGGCGCCAGTTCGAAGAATTCGACACCTCGAACGCACCCGACGGCCTCGCCGAAGATTATTTCGCGACCATCGTCGAGGACTTCCTCGCCACCGGAAAAGGCAAACGCGGCACCGTGGGCGCCGCGTCTTCGGTTCTGGTCGAGGCGAGGGAGATCGTCCCCTTCGCCATCGACTGGATCGAGACCTGGTTCAGATCGGCGTCCTGATCGTCGCGACCGCCACACCCGCCCATCGCGCGCCGTGTCCTGACCCCATCATGTGCAATGCGACTTCAAATTCGTGCTCACGAACTGCAGCGCCAGCGGTATTTCGCTTTCCCAGAACGACCAGTCGTGCCGCCCCGCGCTGATCCTGAGGCTGACGGGGATATGCGACGTCCTGAGCTGCCTGTAGAGCTCGAAATTCGCGCTGACCCAGGGGAGCTTGTCCTCGCTGCCGATGGTGAGCCACACCGCCGGCCGTTCGTTCGGCTTGGCCTTTGCGGCTTGGAGGGCAAGCGTGAAAGGATTCCACTTGTTGTAGCGTCCGGCATCGAAGGGCGAACCGAAGACAATGCTATAATTGTTGGGATTGTCGCGCGGCAGGTCCGGCCCCGTAAGCGGCAGGCCGATGGCGGCCGAAAAGCCGGCGATCGCCGCATAAGTCTCAGGGTGACCAAGCCCGATCTGCAGGGCGCCATTGCCACCCATCGACGCGCCGCCAACGGCACGACCTGCCCGGCAAGCCGCCACTGGATAGGCCGCCTCGACCGCCGCCACGAGATCGGTGGCGATGGCCGTCGACAGCGCACCGGCCCCGCCCGGGTCCGGATTGTCGACGAACCAATTGGCGCCTGCGCCGGGCGTGACGACCACCATCGGTGCAATGGTGCCGGCGGCAATCGCCTTGTCGAGCACCTTGTCGATTCCGCCCAGTCCAAACCATTCCCTCTCATTGCCGCCATAGGTGTGCAGCAAATAGAGTACCGGCCAGGCTTCACCCGCCCGCGGCGCGCCATCGGGCACATAGATCGAATAGGGCAAGGCGCGCCCGAGAGCGGCGCTTTCCACCGCCGTAGTGGTCACGTTGCCGGCCAGTGCCGGGCCAGCCAGCATGGCGAGGCCCAGACAGATCATACGACGCTTCATAGATGTTTCCTCCAACCGCACCGCAGCTAGATCGGAAGCCAAATCAACTCAAGTCGGAAAAGCTTTTCCGAACCACTTCCAGCGGACATGGCATCCGGCCATGTCCGCTGGATTTGCCAATTAGATCAGCTTCTTGATCGGCTTGTTCTTCCAGAAGAACCAGTAATAGCTCGCCTGCAGCACGAGAATGGTGCTGAAGCTCGCGGCATAGGCCCACCAGATACCATTGAGACCCAGGGACGTGGTCGACAGGTAAAGCGCCAGCGGCGTCTCGACGATGAGGATGGTGCCAAGGCTCAGCAGCATCGGCACCAGCACATCGCCCGACGCACGCATCATGCCCGAAAACACGCCGCCCATGCTGAACAGCAGCACGCTCCACAAGACGATGTGGAGCAGCGTTTCAGTGATCGCCATGACTTCCGGCGAGGTGATGAACAGCGCCACGAGATATTGCGAGAACACATAGGCAATGATGATCAACCCGCCGGTGATGACGAAGTTCATCGCCAGCGCCGTGCGCACGATACGGCGCAACTGGTCGGTCTGTCCGGCACCGATCGCCTGCGACCCGAAGATCGAGGTTGCGATCATGATCGACATGGCCGGGAACTGGATATAGCTCAGCACCTGGTTGACCGCGCCATAGGCCGCGGTGGCGTTGGAGCCGAAGCGGTTGACGATGCCGACGACGACGATCGCCGCCAGCGACGACACTATCATCTGCACACCCGCCGGAATACCGAGCTTCAGGATCAACCCAAGCAGCGGCAGATTGATCTTGAGGTCGCGCAGCAATTCTCTATCCGGTGCCAACGGGCTTTTGCGCGCCCGGAGGAAGAAGAACAGGAACACCAGCACCACGAGGAAGCCGGCGATGAACGCGACGGCCGCCGCATCGACGCCGATCTTCGGCAGCCCGCCCCAGCCGAGGATCAAAGCGGGCGTGACGACGAGACCGACGAGTAGCGACAGGACCAGCGAGATCAGCGGCGTGATCGTATCGCCGACGCCGCGCAGCACCGACGTCACGATCAGGAAGATGAAGAAGCCGGGCATGCCGATAAGTACGATCCGGCCATAGCTGACCGATTGCTGCAGCACGTTCTCGGGCGCACCGAGGAGCCGCATCAGCGGCTCGGTGAAGAACACGCCGATCGCCGCGATGACGAGGCCGAGGATGAATGATGCCGTGAAGGTCGTCCCAGCGACCTGCTTGACCTTGGCGAGATTCTTCGCGCCCCAGGCCTGCCCGATCAGCACCGTAGAGCCCGAAGCGAGGCCGACGATGAACGAGATCAGGAGGATCATGATCGGGAAGAAAGTCGAAACCGCCGCGAGCGCTTCGACGCCGAGCAGCTGGCCGATATAGATCGAGTTGATGGTTCCCGAGAGCGATTGCAGGATGTTGCTCAGCATCAGGGGAATGAGAAAAACGAGAAACCGCCGCCAGAGCGGCTTTTGAACTTGCGTCATAGATGAACTCCGAAGACCCGGTTACGAAACGCGCGGTCCGAAAGGCAAATGCCCGGGAAATGCTCGGGCGAAGAAGGCCACTTCACGCTCCTCGAGGGAACGCAGGCGGGTCAGAGCTCAGAAATTTGGAACGCACGAGCGACTCTCTATCGCGGCATCCGGGAGCAGGTCAACATACGCAGGACCGCCAACGGCCTTTCGCCGATCACAAGAAGCGATCCCGCCGATGACAGCTTGTCATCGCCGCCGCCAGCGCCTTCGGATAGATTGGCGGCGATGACTCCACCGCCCTCCAGCGCCCGCTCGCAATTTTTCCTCGGCGCTCGCTCCTTCATCCCCATCGCGATTTCGATCGCCTCTTACGGCGTGGTCTGGGGCGTACTCGCCGGGCAGGCCGGCCTGACGCCTCTCGAAGTCGCCCTGATGAGCGGTCTCGTCTATGCCGGCTCGAGCCAGTTCGTAGCGCTGACCTTGTGGTCGCCGGGCGCCCTGCCCATCGGCGCCATCGTCTTTGCCGTGGCCATCGTCAATCTGCGCATGATGCTGATGAGCGCCACGCTGCGTCCCCTGATGCAGGATTTGCCACGCTGGCAAGCCCTGCCCGCAATGTTCCTCGTCAGCGACGAGGTCTGGGCAATCACCATTGCGGAGAATGCCAAGGGCCGGGGCTCGGTCGGCTTCTTCCTCGGTGCCGGGACTTTGGCGTGGTGCGCCTGGCTTGGCTCCACGCTCGGCGGCCGCCTGCTTGGCGCCGTCATCAGCGACCCGAGGACCTACGGGCTCGATTTCGCCTTCACCGCGACCTTCCTCGCGCTGCTATTCGGCATGTGGAAGGGCAAATCCGATCTCGTGCCGTGGCTCGCTGGCGCGCTGATCGCCATCCTCGTTGCCCAACTGCTGCCCGGCACCTGGTACATCATCGCCGGTGGTATCGGCGGAAGCCTTATCGGCGCCCTCGTCGAGGATTGGAGGCTGCGCCATGTCGCTTGAGGCGCTCCTCACCATCCTCGGCATGGCCGCGGTCACCTTCGCGATCCGCGCCGGTGGTCTGCTGCTCGCCGACCGGCTGCCAACCACTGGCTTCATCGCGCTCTGGCTGCGGAACATTCCGGGCGCGGTACTGGCCTCGCTGATCGCCCCCGAACTGATCAAAGGCGGCCCGGCCGCCTGGATCGCGGGCGGCGCTGCAACTCTCGCCTACCTTATCGGCCGCAATGTTTTTGCGACGATCGTCGTTGGCGTGCTGGCGATCTTCCTCGCGCGCCGGTTTCTCGGCCTCTAGCGGCACCTTTTGTGTGGATGTGTGGCCGATGGACGCTCCTCCTCGCGGCGCGCGCGTGCCATCGTCCCGCTCCCGTTCCGACCAGAAGGTTGATATGCACCATTTCGCCCGCCGCCTCGCCGCCCTCGCCACGATCCTCGCGCTGGGCGCAACCCCTGCCTTCGCCGGAACCGCCGAAACCGCCTTCCTCACCAAGCTCGCGGGGAGCTGGTCCGGCGCCGGCACACTCAGCGGCAGCGAATCCGGCAAGCTCACCTGCAAGATGAGCTTCACCGCCACGGCCAAGGGCGTCAGCTTCAAGGGCAAATGCGACACCGACAGTTTCGGCCCGCAAAGCTTCTCCGGCACCCTCGCATACAACGAATCCGCCAAGCAGTATGAGGCGACCTCGAAGGGTGAAACCACCATCGGCGTCAAAAGCGGCAAGTCCGTCGTCTTCACCAGCAAGCTCAAAAGCATCGCCGGTGCGGGCACCTCGGTCATGAAGCTTTCGGCGAGCCGCGTCGTCATCGACGTTGCGATCAAGCGCGCCCAATCGAACAACGAGATCAAGTC
This sequence comes from Devosia sp., assembly GCA_039918675.1. Classification (GTDB taxonomy): domain Bacteria; phylum Pseudomonadota; class Alphaproteobacteria; order Rhizobiales; family Devosiaceae; genus Devosia_A. Next base: position 12,815 of record JBDSHC010000145.1, on the reverse strand, counting down.
GCACGTCGAAATGGCGAAGTGACTGGTGCCCCGGGTCGGACTCGAACCGACAAGCCTTTCGGCGGCGGATTTTGAGTCCGCTGCGTCTACCAATTCCACCACCGGGGCGGACCGGGGTCAGCGGACTTAAGCAAATCCACTTCGCCCGTCAATCGAGTGGATTTTCGCGCTGCCCCCACGAGCGCGGGTCCGAACGCACCGCACCCCTGCGGGGCTATTCCGCGCCATAGGTAGGCATCTGGAAAACGGCGCCTTCCTTGATGCCCGAGGGCCAGCGCGCCGTGACCGTCTTGGTGCGGGTCCAGAAGCGCATCGCGTCCGTGCCGTGCTGGTTGAGGTCACCGAAGGCTGACGCCTTCCAGCCGCCGAAGCTGTGGTAGGCGAGAGGAACCGGCACCGGCACATTGACGCCGACCATCCCGACATTGACCCGGGCCGCGAAGTCGCGGGCCGTGTCGCCGTCGCGGGTGAAGATCGCCGTGCCATTGCCATAGGGATTGTCCATGGTGAGCTTGAGGGCCTGTTCGTAGGTCTCGGAGCGCACGACGCTGAGCACCGGCCCGAAGATTTCTTGCCTGTAGATGTCCATCTCTGGCGTCACGCGATCGAAGAGCGTCGGGCCGACGAAATAGCCGTTCTCATAGCCCTGCAGCGAGAAGTCGCGACCGTCGACCACAAGGTCGGCACCCTGCTCGACGCCCGTGCCGATCAACTGCTTGATGCGCGCCTGCGCCGCCCTGGTGATGACCGGCCCCATCTGGCTCGCACTGTCCGTGGCAGGCCCGACGCGCAGTTTCTCGATCCGCGGCCTGAGGATGTCGATCATCCGCGCGGCGGTGGCAGCGCCCACGGGAACGGCGACCGAGATCGCCATGCAGCGTTCCCCGGCCGAGCCATATCCGGCGCCCATCAAGGCGTCGGCGGCCTTTTCCAGATCCGCGTCGGGCATGATGATCATGTGGTTCTTGGCGCCACCAAAGGCCTGGACGCGCTTGCCGTTGGCCGCGGCGGTCGCATAGACGTGGCGGGCGATGGGGGTCGACCCCACGAAGCTGATCGCCCCAACACGGTCATCGTGCAACAGGCCATCGACTACTTCCTTGCCGCCCTGCAACACATTGAGCACGCCCTTGGGCAACCCCGCTTCGATGGCGAGCTGAGCCAGCCGCACGGGGACGGACGGGCAGCGCTCCGAGGGCTTCAGGATGAAGGCATTGCCCGCCGCGATCGCGGGCGACAGCATCCAAAGCGGGATCATGGCCGGAAAGTTGAATGGGGTGATCCCCGCCCCGATCCCCACCGGCTGTCGCATGGAATACATGTCGATGCCCGGCCCGGCACCGTCGGTGAACTCGCCCTTTAGCAGATGAGGGGCGCCAGCGGCGAACTCGGCCACTTCGAGTCCGCGCACAATGTCGCCCTTTGAATCCTCGACCGTCTTGCCATGCTCGCTGCTGAGCATGAGCGCCAGCTCGTCCAGATGCGTGTTGATCAGCGCGACGAAGTTGAAAAAGACGCGCGCCCGGCGTTGCGGATTGGTCGCCGCCCATCGGGGCTGCGCCGCGGCCGCCGACGCGACAGCGGCCTCAAGGTCGAGGCTCGATCCGAGCACCACCTGCGCCTGGGCTTCTCCGGTTGCGGGGTTGAACACCTCCTGGAAGCTCTGGCTCGAGCCGGTGGTTTCGCTGCCGTCGATGAAGTGCCCGATCGTGCGCATTTGCAGTCCTCCCTTGGATGGGGGACATTTTGAGGCTACAGATCCCGCTCATAAACACGATAATTCTCGGATTGGTTGTGCGGAAAGTGTAGCCCATGAATTGGGACGACGTGCGCGTTTTTCTCGCGATTGCCCGGCACGGGCAGATACTGGGCGCCGCGCGCAGCCTGGGCTTGAACCATGCGACGGTCGCGAGGCGATTGACCGCGTTGGAACAGAGCCTTGGGTCGCGACTGTTTCAGCGGCGCCCGGTTGGGACGACGCTGACGACTGAAGGCGAGCGCTTTTTCCATCATGCCGAAATGATGGAAAGTGTATCGTTGGCCGCGGCTGGAGCGACCGGCGCGGACAGTGTCGTCGAGGGTACGGTTCGCATCGGTGCCCCCGATGGCTTCGGCGTCGCCTTTCTCGCATCGCGCATCGGCGCGCTCGTCGAGCGTCACCCTGGGCTCCGCGTAGAGCTCGTGCCGGTGCCGCGGACATTCTCGCTGTCGCGGCGTGAAGCCGATATCGCCGTCACTCTGGAACGCCCGCGGGAGGGCCGGTTGGTTGCCCGCAAGCTGACGGACTATCGGCTGGGTCTCTACGCGTCGCGTTCCTATCTCTCTAAGCACGGCACACCGGCGGGACTAGCGGACCTCGCGAACCACCGGCTCGTCGGCTATGTGGGCGACCTCCTGTTCGCCGCCTCACTCAACTACACGGCCGAATATCTCAAAGGCTGGCAATCGGCCGTCGCGGTTTCTTCGGCGATGGGACAGACCGAGGCGGTGCGCGCCGGCGCCGGGATCGGCATCCTGCACGGCTTCATGGCCCGGCTCGACAAGAAGCTGGTCCCAGTTCTGCCTGAGCGCAGCCTGACGCGCAGCTATTGGACCGTCGTGCATGAGGATCTGCGGGCGATCAGACGTGTGGTGCTCGTCTCCGACTTCCTGGCCGAAATCGTCGCGCGCGAACGCCCGATCTTTCAATAGCGGTCTCAGAACGGTTGCGGCTCGAGGAGTGTACCCGCAAGGGTCTAGTCGACAGTGGCTTCGCGAGCCGGCTGCCTGCGCATCATTGCGGCACTGCGGTCCAATTGCCGGTGAGCGACGCTTCGTTCATCGCCCAGATGGTGCGCTCGATGCCAAGTCCGAGCTCGAAGTCGACGACCCGCGCCGGCTTCCCGCTGACGCGTTGAAGCAGCTCGTAACATTCGATGACTTTGAGATCGTTGAAGCCAAGGTTGTGGCCGGGCGCCGGGATGAAGCGGTCATAGGGGGCATGCACTGGCGCTGCGAGGATGGTGCGGAAGCCGCGCGTCGCCGGATCGCCGTCGGCGGTATAGAGCTGCAATTCGTTGAAGCGTTCCTGGTCGAAAACGATCGAGCCCTTATCCCCGAAGATCTGGATGGCGATGCGTCCCTTGCGACCCCACGCGGTGCGGCTGAGCGCGATGACGCCCGAAGCGCCCGTCTCGAGTTCGCAGAGCACGGCGGCAATATCGTGTGTCTCGACTGCGCGGCTGCCACCACCGGCCAGCGGACGCGTCGCGTAAGGCTTGGTTTGCTGACCCATGACGCGCGCGACGCGGCCAAGCAGATTGTGGATCAGCGAAATGGGATGGACGCCGAAATCGTCGAGTGCCCCATAGCCGGATTTCGCGTCGCTCTTCCAGCCGAAGGGGGCCGCCGGGTCGGCCATGAAATCCTCGTCCATCTCGACACGGAAATGGTGGACCACCCCGATCGTGCCTGCCGCGAGAAGATCGCCGATCTGCCGGACCATCGGGTTCTGGATGTAGTTGTAGCCCAGCACGGCCACCCCGCCGCTGCTCCGCGCCGCATCGCGCATGCGCTCGGCATCCTCGAGACGGGTCGCCATCGGCTTTTCACACCAGACATGCTTGCCTGCCTCGAGCGCGGCAATTGCCATTTCCGCGTGAAACTGGTTTGGCGTCGTGATCGAGACGACATCGACCTCCGGGTCCGCGACGAGCGCCCGCCAATCGGACCCCGACCGCGCAAATCCGAACTGCGCGGCCCGCGCCGCAGCCAGATCCACCGTGACCTCGGTCAAATGGGCGAGCTGCACGACTGGGACGTTGTCGAACACCGCATGAACGCTGGTCCAGGCAAGCGCATGGCATTTGCCCATATATCCGGTGCCAATCAGCCCGATGCCCAACTTTTCCATTGAAGCCTCCTGGAAGGTGCATTCTAGTGTAGAATAAATCTTCCGCACAATTCGAGGGCTTCTTCCAGATCGTGGACGACAAAGCAACCAAACCTTCGCCGCCCGTCAGCTTCGACGCATTGCGCGCCGCCATCCTAGAGCGCCGGTCAGACCTGCCAAAGCGACTGACGCAGGTCGCTGCCTATGCTCTCGACAATCCCGACGAGATCGCCTTCGGCACAGCGGCCAGCATTGCCGAAGCCGCAAGGGTGCAGGCCTCGACCCTCGTCCGGTTCGCCCAGCATTTCGGCTTCGACGGCTTTTCGAGCCTCCAGCGAGTGTTTCGCAGCCGGCTGCGAGAGAAGACCTCGTCCTACGAGGAACGGCTGCGGCTGCTCGAACAGGACAGCGGCGCCATGCCCGAAAGCATGGGCATACTTAGCGGCTTCATTACCGCCGGCCACCGGTCGCTGGATGCGCTGGCCAAGGCGGTCGAGCCGGAAGCCCTTGAGAAGGCGACCGAAATCCTCGCAGGTGCACGGACCATCTACCTCATCGCAAAGCGCCGCTCCTACCCGATCAGCGCCTACATGGCCTATGCCTTCGGCAAGCTCCGCGTGCCTTGCATCGCGGTGGGCACGGCGTCGGGTATCGACGACGATCTTCTGGCCCTGGCCGGACCGCGGGACGCCGCCTTCGCCATCTCGTTTTCCCCCTATGCTAGCGAGACCGTAAACCAGGCGCGGGCCGTGGCGGAGCGTGGGGCGCCCGTTATCTCGCTCACCGATTCGGCTTTCTCGCCGCTTGCCGGGCTTTCTGCGGTCTTGTTCGAAGTCGCCGAATCCGATCACGCTGGTTTCCGCTCATTGTCGGCGAGCATGGCCTTCACGATGGCCCTGACGGTTGGCATCGCAGAAAAACGCCGCCTCCAAGGGTCATCGCAATCTCAATCATGATGGAATGACAATTCCATATTGACTAGACTGTGGAACCAGTGTTTCGAATGGCGACCGGGCGGGAGCACAATTATGGCCAAAGCGGAGGACGTGGGGGGACCCATCGACATGATCGCGATCGGCCGTTCCTCGGTCGACCTCTACGGCCAGCAGATCGGCACGCGGCTTGAGGATATCGGCAGCTTCGCCAAATCGGTAGGTGGCTGCCCGACCAACATTTCGGTGGGTACGGCGCGGCTGGGGCTGAAATCGGCGCTGATCACTCGCGTCGGCGCTGAACAGATGGGCAGCTTCATCAAGGAAGCGTTGGCGCGCGAGGGGATCGAGACCGCCGGCATCGTCACCGACCCGGATCGGCTGACCGCGCTCGTGCTGCTCTCCGTCCAGGCGGAAGGCGTTTCGCCAATGATCTTCTATCGGACCGATTGCGCCGATATGGGGCTGAACGAAGCCGACATCGATGAGGCGTTCATCGCCCGGGCCGGCGCGATCTGCGTGACCGGAACGCACTTCTCTGCCGCCGGACCGGCGGGCGCGCAGCACAAGGCCATCCGCCTCGCCAAGGCCCTCGGCAAGAAAATCGTCTTCGACATCGACTATCGCCCCAACCTCTGGGGCCTCGCCGGTCACGCGGCCGGGTTCGAGCGCTACGTCGCGTCGGACCGGGTAACGAAGGAATACCAGTCGGTGCTTCCGGATGCCGATCTCGTCGTCGGCACCGAGGAAGAAATCGCCATTGCGGCGGGCACGTCGGACGTGCCCAGCGCGCTCAGGATTATCCGCGGGCTGACCGACGCGACGATCGTGCTGAAGCGCGGTGCGATGGGCTGCATCGTTTATGACGGCGCTATCCCCGACGACCTCGAAGACGGCATCGTCGGCCAGGGCTTTCCGATCGAGGTCTATAATGTGCTGGGCGCGGGCGACGCCTTCATGTCGGGCTTCCTTCGCGGCTGGCTGCGCGGCGAGTCGCACGCGACCTCGGCGACGTGGGCCAATGCCTGCGGCGCCTTCGCCGTGTCGCGGCTGCTCTGCGCGCCGGAATATCCGACATGGCCCGAGCTGACCCATTTCCTCGAGCATGGCAGCGCCGAACGCGCGCTGCGCAAGGACGAGACACTCAATCATCTCCATCACGCGACGACCCGGCGGAAAGAACTGCCGACGTTGATGGCGCTAGCGATCGATCATCGCTCCCAGCTCGAGACGCTACCTGGAGCCACGGCGGAAAAGCTTAGTGACTTCAAACGGCTCGCGGTGCGCGCGGCGGCCAGGGTTGCAGGCGGGCGTCCAGGTTTCGGCATGCTCCTCGACGACAAATATGGCCGGCGGGCGCTGTTCGACGCCGAGATGGCGGGACTATGGATCGGGCGGCCCCTGGAGCTTCCGGGCTCGCGGCCGCTTCGCTTCGAATTCTCACCCGATATCGGCAGCCGGCTGATCGACTGGCCGGTGGACCACGTCATCAAGGTGTTGTGCTTCTATCACCCGAACGATCCGACAGAGCTGAAAGCCGACCAGATCGAGCATCTGCGTCAGGCCTATGAGGCCGGACGCAAGGTCGGGCGCGAGGTGCTGATCGAGATCATCGCCGGCAAGCACGACGCCCTCGGCGATGCGACGGTCGCGACGGCGCTCACCGAACTCTATGATGCCGGGTTGAAGCCGGATTGGTGGAAACTCGAGCCGCAGGCGAACGCTTCGGCATGGGCAGCGATCGACCAGGTGATCGCGGCGCGCGATCCGCTTTGCCGGGGTGTACTGCTGCTCGGTCTCGAGGCACCGCAGGAGCAATTGGAGCAAGGTTTCAGGGCGGCGCGAACGGCGCGCAGCGTCAAGGGTTTTGCCGTTGGCCGCACCATCTTCGCCGAAGCGGCGCGGGAGTGGCTCGCAGGCACCATGGACGATGACGGTGCCGTCGATCAGATGGCGCAGCGCCTCGAGGCACTGACCGCAATCTGGCAGGACTCGAGATGAAAACGACACGAGACAGCTGCGATTTTGGAGAACAGCAATGAGCCATGATGTCATCCGCCTGACGATGGCGCAGGCACTCGCGACGTTTCTGACGCGGCAGAAGACGGTGATCGATGGCGAAACCGTGCCGTTGTTCGGCGGGGTGTTCGCGATCTTCGGACACGGCAACGTCGCCGGGCTCGGGGAAGCGCTGTACCAGGTGCGCGACACGCTGCCGACCTATCGGGCGCACAACGAACAGGGCATGGCGCATGCCGCCATTGCCTTCGCCAAGGCGAGCTTCCGCCGCCGGATGATGGCAGTGACCTCCTCGATCGGGCCGGGGGCCACCAACATGGTCACCGCTGCGGCGTTGGCGCATGTGAACCGGCTACCAGTGCCGCTGTTGCCGGGCGATGTGTTCGCGAACCGGGCGCCCGATCCGGTGCTGCAGCAGGTCGAGAGTTTCGTCGACGGCACCGTCAGCGCCAACGATGTGTTCCGGCCGGTGTCGCGCTATTTCGACCGCATCACGAGGCCCGAACAGATCATCAACGCGCTCAGCCGGGCGATGCAGGTGTTGACCGATCCCGCCGAGTGCGGACCGGTGACATTGTCGCTCTGCCAGGACGTGCAGGCCGAGGCCTACGACTATCCGGCTGCGATGTTCGAGGAGCGCATCTGGCATCCCCGGCGGCCGCAACCGGATGCACGTGAACTCGAGGCCGCGGTCGCCGCGATACGCGCTGCGCAGAAGCCGGTGATCATCGCGGGCGGCGGCGTGTTGTACGCCGAGGCGGCCGAAGGGCTGCGCGCGTTTGCCGAGCGCCATGGCGTGCCGGTGATGGAAACCAATGCCGGAAAATCGTCGCTGCCGCACGACCATCCGCTCAACATGGGGTCGGTCGGCGTGACGGGATCGTCGGCGTCGAATTTGCTCGCCGAACAGGCCGACCTCGTGCTCGCCGTGGGCTCTCGAATGCAGGACTTCACCACAGGATCCTGGGCGCTGTTCAAGGCGGAGGGCGTGACGATCGTCGGGCTCAACACGCAGACTTTCGATGCCTACAAGCATCGTGCAATGCCGCTGGTCGCCGATGCAAAAGTCGGGCTCGATCTGCTCGACGGGAAACTCGGGCCGTGGCACGCAAGCGACGCTTGGCAGGCACTTGCGAAGGACGCGAAGGCCACTTGGCGGGGCCAGGCCAAGGCGGTGACCGATCCGACCAATGCCCTGCCCTCCGATGCTCAGGTGATCGGCGCCGTGCACCGGGCTCGCGGATCGAACGCAACGCTGGTGTGTGCGTCGGGTGGACTGCCCGGCGAGCTGCATAAGCTCTGGCCTGCGGGCGCCCCCGGATCGTACCACATGGAGTATGGCTACTCGACCATGGGCTACGAGATCGCGGGCGGGCTCGGTGTCAAACTCGCCAAGCCCGATGACGACGTGATCGTGATGCTGGGCGATGGCAGCTACATGATGATGAACTCCGAGATTGCGAGTTCCGTGATGCTGGGCAAGAAGCTGACGATCGTCGTTTTGGACAATCGCGGTTTTGGCTGCATCAACCGGCTGCAGATGGCGACCGGCGGGGCGAACTTCAACAATCTCCTCAAGGACGCCTATCACGAGGCCATGCCCGAGATCGACTTCGCGGCGCACGCCGCTTCCATGGGCGCATGGTCTCGCAAAGTCGCCTCGATTGCCGAACTCGAAACGGGCCTCAAGGACGCGGCAGCGATCGAACGCACAACGGTGCTGGTCATCGACACCGACCCGCTGATCGCCACTGATGCCGGTGGCCATTGGTGGGATGTCGCGGTGCCAGAAGTCAGTGCGCGGCCGCAGGTCAACGCCGCCCGCCGGGAGTATGAAGCGGCCCTTAAGGGACGGAAACTGTGAGCATGAGGGCCAAACTCGGCATGTCGCCCATCGCCTGGTGGAACGACGATCTGAAGGAACTGAGCGACGACGTGTCGCTCGAAGAATGCCTCAGGCAATCACGGTCGGCGGGGTTCACCGGGATGGAGAAGGGTCGGCGGTTCCCCGACGATCCGGAAGTGATGCTGCCGATCCTTCGTGCGGCAGATGTGACGCTCTGCGGCGGCTGGTTCTCGGGGACGCTGGTCAATGAAGAGATCGCGGCTAATAAGGACCGCATCGCGCCCATGATCGAGCTGTTCAAGGCGGTGAACGCGCCCTGCATCGTCTATGGCGAGGTGGGGCGTTCGATCCAGGGCGACCGCTCGAAGCCACTCGCGACGAAGCCGAAGCTGAGCGACGACGAAATGAAGGCCTACGCGCGCAAGGTGACGCAGTTCGGCGAATGGTGTGCCGAACAGGGCATGCCGCTGAGCTACCACCATCATATGGCGGCGGTGGTCGAGACCGAGCCGGAGCTCGATGCCTTCATGCGTGCCTCGGGGCCCGGCATTCCGCTACTGCTCGATGCCGGACATTTGGCATTTGCCGGTGGCGACGTGCTGAGGGCCATCGACAACCACCATTCGCGGATCACCCATGTGCATGTGAAGGACGTAAGGCGGCCGGTGGTCGATGCGCTCGACCGCAGCCGGCAGTCATTCCTCGATGCTGTCGCGCTCGGCGCCTTCACCGTGCCCGGCGATGGCTCGCTCGATTTTGGCGCGATCGTCCAGCGTTTCGCCGATTACGGCTATGAAGGTTGGTTCGTTGTCGAGGCCGAGCAGGACCCCAAGGCGAACTCGCCACTCCGGATGGCGCAAGTCGGCTATAAAGAGCTGATGCGGGTGATGAGCGCGGCGGGCTACACGGTCGAGACGCAAGGGTTCCCGTCGTGAGCGGGCTCCGGCTCAAACGGCCGGACGATGGCCACATCACAGTGACGCCCAAGAGCGCCGGGTGGAGCTATGTGGGGTTCGAGATCGATACCCTCGATGCGGGACAATCGGCGCATGGCAACACCGGTGATCGTGAACTCTGCATCGTGTTCGTCACCGGCAAGGGCGACGTCAGTGTTGGCGGCAAGGATTTCGGCGAACTCGGTGGGCGCATGAGCCCGTTCGACGGTCCGCCGGCCGCTGTCTATGTTCCGGCGCACACCGATTGGCGCGTGACCGCGACGACGCGGCTCGAACTCGGCGGCTGTTCGGCTCCGGGCGGCGGCGACTATCCGGCGCGCGTGATCGACGTGCCGCCACAGATCATCCGCGGCAAGGGCAGCAACACCCGGCACGTCACCAACATCCTGCCCGAGACGGCGCCCGCGCATTCGCTGCTGGTGGTCGAGGTGATCACGCCGGGCGGCAATACGTCGTCCTATCCGCCGCACAAGCACGATACGGACGATCTGCCCAACGAGTCGCTGCTCGAGGAGACATACTACCATCGCCTCAATCCGCCACAGGGCTTTGCGCTGCAGCGCGTCTACACCGACGACCGCAGCCTCGACGAAGCGCTGGTGATCGAGGACGGCGACGTGACGCTGGTGCCGCGCGGCTACCACCCGGTGTCAGCCGTGCACGGTTACGATCTCTATTATCTCAACACGATGGCCGGCCCGCGCCGCACGTGGAAGTTCCACAACGCGGCCGAGCATGAGTGGCTGCTCCAGAGCTAATCGGACAACCTGCCGAAGTTTTTGAAATAGGACAGATGCAGAGCGAACCGGTGCATCGTGAACAGCTCTTCGAAAAGCCAGTCCGGCAGCGGTCCTTCTTCGGCGGCGGCGATGTTCATCCGCGCATATTGCTCGACATGCATCGAGGTGATTGCGGCGGTGACCCCCTTGTTCTGCAGCACATAGCGGATCGCCAGCGCCGCGAGCGAGCTTGCAAATTGGGGGATGTAGCGGCGCAGGCGATCGACCTTGTCGATGTAGACCGCGCGGGGAATGACCGTGTCGAAATAGCCGTCGCGGAAGTCGCCGGGCCCGAACTGCGTGTCGGGCTTGAGGAAGCCCGACAGGCCGCCCTCATCGAGAATGCACCGTGCTATGACCGCGACCCCATTGGCCTCGCAGATCGGTACCAGCGAGTCGAGGGCGAGCGGGTCGAAGATGTTGATAATCGTCTGGATCGAGTCGACCGCCCTGTTGCGCGCAAGCTCTATGGCAATGTCGGACCGGTGATCGGGGATCGAAACGCCGATGGCGCGGATCTTTCCGGAACGGCGCAACGCATCGAGTTCCTCGCGCCAATAGCCATCGACGCCCCAGCTCGGCCACCAGGTATGGAGTTGATAGAGATCGATGGTCTCGCGCTTCAGCGCTCGGAGGCTACGGTCGCAATCGGCGGTGATATGGCCGCGAGGATAGGAATCCTCGAGCAGCACCGGGCGGCCCCATTGCGGCTCGCCCGCGAGCCCCTGCGCTTTCGTCGCGACGAACGGTTCGGCGCCAGCCCACGAACTTAGTGCCTCGCCGAGGATCGTTTCGGACTCGCCATAGGCCCGTGCGGTATCGAAGAAATTGACACCATGGTCGAGGGCATAATGTACGGAGCGGATATTGGCCGCGATGTCCTGCTGGCCGAACCAGCCGGCAAAGCCCATTGCCCCGAAGCCGAGGCGGCTGACCGACGGGCCGCTCTGGCCGAAAGCGGTGTGTTCCATCAAGCGTCCTCCCTCAACAGAGCTTTGAGACTTATCCGCGGGCTGGCGAGATCCTGCGGCTTGGGCCTCGCCCGTCGCGCGATCAGCATTTCGGCGAGGCGGATGTCACGCGCAACGGCGTTGCCCGTGCCGAGCCCGGATGCGGCGACCAGACGTCCGTCATCGGCCAGATGAAACAGGATTCTACCAGCCTCGATATCGCGGGTGACGATGCTGCGCCCTTCGTCCTGCAGGCCTGCAATCTGGAGGACGAGGTCGTACTGATCCGACCAAAACCAGGGGACGGACGAGACGACCTCATCCGCGCCAAGCATGTTGCGGGCCGCAAGCTTGCCCTGCTCCTGCGCGTTGCGCCAGCTTTCAAGCCGGACACGGCGGCCGCGATAGAGATCGAGCGGGAATGAACAGCAGTCGCCGGCCGCGAAGATGTTTGGGTGCGACGTGCGGAGCCGGTTATCTACGGCGATGCCGTTGTCGATCACTAGCCCCGCGACCATTGCCAGTTCCGTTGCCGGCAGGGAGCCGATGCCGATCACGATGAGATCGGCTGGTAGGGCCGTTCCGTCGCTCAACGCCACCCGGTCCTCGCCAAAGCCGGCGACGCTCGCGCCAAGGTGGAATTTTACACCTTCGGCACGGTGGCGCGCCTCGAGGGTCGCCGCCAGTGCCTCCGGTACGCCGCGGGCCAGCAGGCGCGGCAGGGCTTCGACGACCGTGATATCCGCGCCGACGCAGCGCCCCGCTGCCGCCAGCTCAAGCCCGATGAACCCGCCGCCGACGATCACCATGCGCTCGCGGCGATGGAGACTGTTGCGGATGCGCAATGCGTCGTCATAGGTGCGCAGAACGACCATGTGCGGCCCGGTGGCACCGTCGATCCGCCGCGGTCGGGCACCCGTTGCGAGCAGCAGGCGGTCGTAAAGGATCGTCGAATTGTCCGTTACGATCTCCTGCCGGTCGATCTCGATCGACGACACGGAAGTGTCGGGCAGAAAGGCGATGTCCAACGCCGCGAGTTGGTCGACCGATGCGATGGTTTTCGGAGGAAGGGGCGCCTCCGCAAGCATCAGATGCTTGCTCATGGGTGGCCGCTCATAGGGTGCGTGACGCTCCGCGCCCAGCAAAGTCACCGGGCCATCAAAACCGTGCTCGCGCAATGCGAGGGCGGCGCGAACGCCACATTCGCCCGCGCCGATAACGACCATGCCGGCGCTCATGTGTCGATGAAGACGGTGCCGCCTTCGACCTTGACCCGATAGGTCCGGATGTCCTCGGTGATCGGGGCGCCCATGCCTTTGCCGGTCTTGTAGTTGAACCGGCCATTGTGCTTGGGGCATTCGATGACATCGCCCATCACGAGACCATCTGCGAGGCAGGTATGCTCATGCGTGCAGATGCCGTCAGTCGCGAAGAACTCGTCGTCGGGCGAGCGGTAGATGCA
>JBDSHC010000144.1:0-12589 GCA_039918675.1 Devosia sp. | reverse complement strand
TTTGTCGGCGGCGGCCTTGTCGGCAGCGGCTTTCTCTGCGGCAGCTTTGTCCGCAGCGGCTTTGGCTGCAGCAGCCTTTTCAGCGGCAGCTTTGTCAGCAGCGACCTTGTCAGCAGCAGCTTTGTCGGCGGCGGCCTTGTCGGCAGCGGCTTTCTCTGCGGCAGCTTTGTCCGCAGCGGCTTTGGCTGCAGCAGCCTTTTCAGCGGCAGCTTTGTCAGCGGCGGCCTTGTCAGCAGCAGCCTTATCAGCAGCAGCCTTCGCATCAGCGGCGGCTTTGTCCGCGGCAGCTTTGTCCGCAGCGGCCTTATCAGCGGCAGCCTTAGCATCAGCGGCGGCTTTGTCTGCAGCCGCTTTGTCTGCGGCAGCCTTAGCATCAGCGGCCTTGTCAGCAGCCGCTTTGTCCGCAGCGGCCTTATCGGCGGCGGCCTTGTCAGCCGCGGCCTTGTCGGCGGCCGCTTTGTCAGCCGCGGCCTTCTCGGCGGCGGCCTTGTCAGCCGCGGCTTTGTCCGCAGCTGCCTGGTCGGCGGCGGCCTGGTCCGATGCTGCGCTCGACGAGGCGCTGCTCGAGGCTTGGTTCGGCGGCGGCGGATTGTTGCCGCAGGCGCTAAGCATCAGGGCAGCAGTCAATACCACCGGCAAGCCGGCTATAAGTTTCAGCTTCATGATGAGAGGTCCCTCTTCGATCGCAACTTTGTTTCGTAGGGCCTTCAGCGGGCCCTTAGGCGCATTGATACACCAAGAACTGCGTTTTTGCCGTGACTCCTTCATGGCAAGTCACGATTTTTTGGACGGCTTTAGTTGGCCAGCGAAACGACGATGTTTACGGCCGCCGCAACCAGCACGGTATTGAAGAAGAACGCGAAAGCGCCCTGGATGGTGACCAGCCGGCGCATATGGTTCGACGTGACCGCGGTGTCGGACGTCTGTGCAGTCATGCCGATGACGTAGGCGAAGTAGAGGAACGCCGTCCCATCCGGCTCGTCATCGCCGGGGAAGTCGAGTCCGCCTTCGAGCGGCGCATCGGCATCGCCCTTCGAGGCCTGCGCCACGCCGTAATATTCGTAGGCGTAGTGCATCGCCCACATCGTGTGGATGGCAAACCAGCCCAGAACCACCGAGGCGATTCCCAGCGTCAACGAACCGGGCGCCCTGGGCGCGTCGGCGATAACGAGAAACAGCGACACGGCCGAGACGACAACGGCAGCCACCATCACCAAGAGGATAAGGGGCGCTGGCGCGTCCTCCTCATCGGCGTGCTTACGTAGGAACTCCGGCGAGAGCTTCCGGACGGCGAAACCGGTAAAGCCGAGGTAGGCGAGGAAGAACACATTCACCCCGACGAGAATGCTGATCGACGAATCGACCAGCACGGTCAGCAGCCCCGCCGCCACGCTGGCGATGGCCGATACATAAAAGCCCAGATGACGGGCATTGCGAGTCTTGGCCAAAGCGCCCTCCTGCGGCGCGAACTTAGCCGCTTGTTCCGCCAGCGCAAACGGCTGTTGCGGACGCCTCACGTTCGGCTAAGGAAGAGCCATGCCCCGCCCACGCCTCGCTTTTCACAACTGGCCATCAGCAATCTATGCGATCGGCGACGTGCACGGGTGTATCGACCAACTGGTGGCGCTCGAAGCCAAGATCGCCGACGACGGCCTGAATTTTGACGGTGAAAAATGGCTGGTGACGGTTGGTGATTATGTCGATCGCGGACCTTCGTCGCGCGCGGTGATCGACCATGTCATGGGGGCTGCCCCGCGCGGCTTCCGCCGCTTCGCGCTCGCCGGCAACCACGAGCAGGTGATGCTCGACTTCCTCGACAATCCCGCCGCGACCGCGTGGTGGCTCGACGAAGGCGGCAAGGAAACGCTCGCGTCCTATGGCGTCGAGCTGGACTATCCCCCGCTACGCTCGCACGAGCCCGTCCGCCAGCTCGTCAACGCCGCCATCCCCGAGGCACATCGGCGGTTCATTGAGGAATTGCCGGTCTATCTTTCAGTGCCGGGCTGGCTGTTCGTTCACGCCGGCATCCGGCCCGGGCTGCCGCTCAGCAGCCAGGTCGACGAGGACCTAATGTGGATCCGCGCGCCCTTCCTGACCTCGCAGCTGACGGGCGGCCTGCGCGTCGTCCACGGGCATACGCCGGCGAGGGACATCGTCACCACCCCGCACCGGATTGGCATCGACACCCATTGCTTCCACACCGGGCGGCTATCGGCCGTGCGCGTCACGCCCGACGGGCGCACGGCGTTCTTGTCGGTCGAGGGACCGCCGGCCGGCTGGAGCCGCTAGGGTCCGACCGGCCGGCACGCCGTCGATTCTGTCCGCGGCCTTGAAGGCAGCCGCTTACGCCCCCCGGCCGGAAGCAGACGAAGCGCAATGGTCGGTTGAGCCGAAGGCCGGCTACATCGTTGCGGTATTCAACTTGCTGCTGACGCGGCCGAATAAGTCGGCAAGGCTTCCGCCGAGCGTCGTAGCTGCGGCGATAATGCCGACGGCGATCAACGCCGCGATAAGGCCATACTCGATGGCAGTCGCCCCCTCTTCGTCAGCTACGAATCGGGAAAAAGTATTCATGACGCTATTCATAACAACTCCCCAGGCGTTTCTACGCACCACGAGACTTAGCTCACATCCGATTAATGCATGCTGAGATCACTGCGTGCATTCGATGCAAAAGCTGCGGATTTATTGGTCGACGCAGGGGCTGGTGCCGGCAGCAGGAATTGAACCCGCGACCCCCTGATTACAAATCAGGTGCTCTACCAACTGAGCTATACCGGCGTCCGGGCTCTGCTAGCACCGGGCGCGCACGGGTTCAATGCAGGTGCTGAGGGTCTCGCTCAAACGCTTCGGCGCGTGCCGCCGCTGGGTCCCGCCGTTTGGCGACCGAGGTGCGATTGCGGCCAAACTGCTTGGACTCATAGAGCGCGATGTCCGCCTCGTTGAACCAGGTCGACACCGTCTCGCTGGCGGCCGGAAGAGGTGCGATGCCGAGACTGACGGTCGCCCTTACCTCGGCCCCGCCGACTTGCACGATGGTCGATTCCACCGACCGGCGGATACGCTCAGCGGCCTCGTAGGCCTCCCGAGCCTCCGTCTCGGGCAGCAGGAGGCCGAACTCCTCTCCGCCGATGCGGCCAAACACATCGGATCGGCGCATCGTCGCCATACAGGCGTTGGCGATTGAAACGAGCAGGGCGTCGCCAGCCGGATGGCCATAGCGGTCGTTGATGGATTTGAAGTGATCAACGTCGATGACGACGAGTGCGGAGGGGCGGTCATAGCGGCTGCCGCGGAGGAATTCCTTCTCGACCTCGGCAAAAAAGCCCCGGCGGGTCAGAGCGCCGGTCATCGCGTCCTGCTTGGCGATCTGCTGCAGCTCGAACTGTTCGACAACGATTTCGGCGAGCTTTCGCATGATCTCGCCCTGCGTCTTGTCGAAGAGGCGCGGCTCGTCGTCGATGGCGCAGAGCGAGCCGACATTGTAGCCGTCAGGCGTCGTCAGCGGCACGCCCAGATAGCTGCGGATATGCGGGCTGCCAGTGACCATCGGGTTTTCCGCAAAGCGCGGGTCCTGCCGCGCGTCGTTAACGGCGAAGGGGCCGTCATGGCGGATGGTGTAGTCGCAAAACGCCGTGGCGCGCGGCGTGCTGTCGACGCCGAGGCCGCGCGACGCCCGCAGCCACTGCGTGTCGGCGTCGATCAACGAGACTGCTGCCATCGGTACCCCGATGACCTGCTGGACGAGATCGACAATGCGCTGGAACGGCTGGTTTTCTGCCGTGCCGCGCGATTCATAGCGATGAAGTGCGGCGAGGCGCCCTTCTTCGTCGGTAAGCTTATTGTCCTGCATTGACGCACCAGACGCTGCCGATTTGGCTGCTGATGATGCCGGAGCTTTGTTATGGGAAGACGATGAGTTTGGCTCGCATTTGCCGCGATGGTGAAACCGTGGCTTAACCCAAGGTCCGCTGGCCCCATCACTGGACGCATGCTAGGCAGGCGCGGCCCACAGCCAAGGTACAGAGATTGCCGGAGTTTTCGCCCCAGCGCGTGAGTTTTGTGTCGAGTGGGACGCCCGAGGCGGACGCGGCTCTTCAGCGGCTTGCGGCCCGTTACGGCAATTGCGTGATCGCCGAGGCAGACATGATCGTGGCGCTCGGGGGCGACGGGCTCATGCTGCAGACGCTACACACCGTAATGGACCGGCAGACCCCGGTATTCGGCATGAATTGCGGCTCGGTCGGCTTCCTCATGAACGACTATTCCGACGATGCCCTGTTGGAGCGTCTGGCCGCGGCGAAGCCGACGCGCATCACCCCGCTCAAGATGCATGTGACCGATGCGGACGGACGGAAGCATGAAGCATTGGCGCTGAACGAAGTGTCGCTGTTCCGGACCAGCTATCAGGCGGTCAAGGTCGAGATCATCGTCGACGGCAAGACGCAGATGGACGAACTCATCTGCGATGGTGTGCTGCTTTCGACACCGGCCGGATCGACGGCCTACAATCTCTCGGCGCACGGCCCGATCCTTCCGATCGATGCCCCCCTCCTGGCGCTGACGCCGATCTCACCATTCCGGCCCCGGCGCTGGCGCGGGGCCATCGTCGGCAATGATGCGGTGGTGACGTTCCGGACGCGCGAGATCGAAAAGCGCCCCGTCAGCGCCGTCGCAGACAATATCGAGTTCAAGAATGTCGCCGAGGTGATCGTCGAGGAAGACAGGCAGCATCAGGTGACCCTGATGTTCGATCCGGGTACCGGCCTCGAAGAGCGCGTGCTGTCGGAACAGTTCCGCTATTAGGCGGCCGGCAAAGCCAGCAGTTCGTCCATGGGCAACAGCGGCAACGATTTGTCGCCCGATACGTCGCCGGCAAAGGACGACATCACGCCACGTGCGGCCTTACGGGCTAGAGCAACGTTCTGCTCGCTGAGATAAGCGAAAGCATCTTCGAGGTCGGGCGGAATGACGCCCTCGTGCTCGACGATCAGTTCCTCAGTGAGCGCGGTCACGACGAAATGGCGAGCGGTGACGTCGTCGGCAAGATCGGCCGCGCGGGCGTGGAAAATCAGGCGCGCGATGAGATTGCGCACCGCCTCGCCGAGCCCGCAGCGCGCCAAGAGGGCGTTTAGCGCCGGGCGGCTGCCGGTCTCGAGCAGCGTGAAGACTTTCTCCCGCGGCGTCGCGGCAAGAGCAGAAAGACAGTCCGCAAAGAACAGCACATGACCGTTGACGACGGCGTGCAGCATGACGCGGGCGGAGACCTTGTCGGTCGCAATGAGTTCGGCGGCAAAAGGGCTTTCGCCGACCACGGCCTCGCCCTCGCCGATCGCCGTGAGCGCGGTGTCCATGCCGTCGCGGAGCAGCCGTTCAAGCCGCGGAGCAGCGATGGCGCCCTTGACGATACGGGCCTCGCGTAGCGCCGCGACCGCAGCCTCTACTAGAACCAGACGGGCACCGGCGGGAAGGTCAGAACGGCCAAGCAACGCACCGCGGATTTCGGCATCACCGACCCCCTGCTCTGTCGCTAGTTTGGTCATTAGAGCGCCCGGCACCGGAATGTCGTCGCGCGGCAGGATGCGTAGCGTTACGGTCGGCTCATTGCGGGCAATCAAAGCGTCGGCGACACGGGCGCTGATCCGTTCGCGCAGGGCCACGGCAGTGAGCATCACCAGGCCGGCCTTGCGGACGAGACCGACAATGTCGGCGTCGATCAATGCGGGTGAGTATTGGGCCACGGCGCGGGAGATGATCTCGCTGTCCTGCAGCAATGCGAGAATGATCGGGCGCGGGGCCTCGATGGCATGCAGCAGGCCATAGGCCAAAGCCGCGCGAACACGGACCGAGGGATCGTCGAGGAAACCGATCAGCGCGGCATAGAGCGCAGCGTGTTCATCGGCAGGTCCGGTGTGCATGAGGTAGGCTTGCGCGGCGAGGTGCGCGGCCTGCCCACGCTCCTCACTGTCGCCCGACTGACTAAGGGCGACGAAGTCCTGATACGCAACCATTACGCTCTCCGGCAGTCGTGAAATGACCATAGAGCGCAAGGCTTAAGGAACGGTTCACCCTGTTTGTTCGGACGCCGTTAACCGCCTATTCCTGGACGTAGAGTTGCGTCAGGAAGGCGCTGTTTCCAGGCTCGCGGCTCATCAGCACGCGGGCCTTGGGCGGCTCGTCGACGGCAGGCGCTGCGATCGGCACGACACCGCCGGCGAGCAACATGATCGGCGCTTCAGTCGGGATAAGCGGCGCCGGTGCAGGCAGGGGTACGAAACCCAGTTCTAGATCGAGCGGCTGCGGCTCGCTTCCCGCCGGTACCGAGGCATAAGCGGAAACGAGCGGGTCGGTTGGCTGTTCGCCGATCAAGGATTGCAGCGCGTCAGTGGCGATCAGCGGCTGCGGTACCGCACGCGGCGGCTCTGTCGCAAAGAACGACGTGAACGACATATCGTCTTTGCTGAATCGCGACGGCACCGCCTCGGTTGCCCAGCGTGCATCAGGCGTTGCCGCCATTTGCTGTGCTGCAAACTTCGGATCGTCCACAGTAACCGTCGCAGGAGTGCCAAGGTGCTTGGCCACCAAGGACCGGTAGAGCTCCTTGATCGTCCTCGCCTCGCCATTCGCGTAGAAAATCTGCGGATTGGCTTTTGCCTGCTTGGGGAAGATTTTAGCGGCGATCTGGTCGGGATTGCTGAGCCCTGCCGAGAACAACTTCTCGGCGCCCTGCGGCCCGAGGAAGTGGGCGATGTAGAGTTCGCCGGGGCTCGGCATGCGGCCAAACTTGGCCTGGAGATAGTCGCCATTGGACTGCGTGAAGGCCGCAGCCATATCAGCTGCCACCTGCGGATCCTCACGTAGAGCAAGAATTTCCGTCCGCATTGCCTTGTTCTTGATAATGTAATCACCGTCGGAATCCGTGGTGATCGCATCCGCGTATTTCTGATAGCCGAGGCGAGGCCCCTGCTCCTTCATCACCTGCATCCAAGTAGATTCGAGGAACTGGAACAGCCCGACCGCCGATGAGCTGGGTGCCTTGGCATCGGGCTTCAGACTTGATTCGCGGATGGCCGTCTGCAGTAGATAGTCGAAATCTACATTCGACTTGTCCCCGGCGCTGTTGAGCACCTGAGCAAGGCCCTGCGGCACGGCGATGGGTGATACGCCCATGGCGAATCCCGGCTGAAAAGTCAGGTTAACAAAGCGCTAATAGTCGTTAACGCGCGGTTAACCCTGCCAGCGGCTGACCACGGTCGAGAGTTCGGGGCGAGGACGGTCCTCGGGCACGATCGTGGCGGTGCCGATATGGACGAAGCCGACGAAGCGCTCACCACCCTTCGCCCCCAGCATCTGCTGCGCCTCGGGATCGAAACTGTACCAGCGGCTATGCCACGTCGCAGCGAAACCCAGCGCGAACGCCGCGTGGCTGAGGTTGAAGCAGACATTGCCAGCTGAGAGCAATTGCTCGATCTCCGGCGCCTTGTTGTTCGGCCTGGGCGACAGCAGCACGCCGATGGTGACCGGCGCCGGCAGGAACTGGTTGCGCTCGATGTCCAGCGACGCGCCGTCGAGGCCCGGGTTACGGGTCCTCTGGATATCAGCCAGCTTCTGGCCAGCCTGCGCGCGGGCATCACCCTCGATGACGACCAGCCGCCAAGGCGTGAATTTGCCATGATCGGGGACGCGCGTCCCGATGGTGAGGATTTCATCCAGCTCAGTTGGGGTCGGTCCGGGATCGCGAAGAAAGCCGATTCCGACGGAACGGCGGGTCTTCAGATAGTCACGCAGCGCGGCGTTGGCAGGCATGTTCGGGTCCTTGCGAGTACCCTGCCCTTATGACACAGCTTTTCCCCAATCCAAGGGTAGCGGTGATCCGCATGCGGGGCGGATTCAATTGTTCGATTTGAAACTCTGGCGATGGCTGACGGTATTGGTGCTGCTCGCAGCAGCGCCCGTGGTCGCCCAGGACGCGCCGCCGACCCCCGCGCCGCTGCCGACATTCCACATGCCCACCGCGAACGGCGAGACCGCTCCTACCGCGCCGACCGAGCGGGTCGTCGAAACCATTCCGATCAAACCCGACACCGCCGCTGAGGCGATCGCCACGGTAACGGCAGAACCGCAACCCGTAACGCTCACGGCAATCATCTCCGACGGTGGACAGCCCATCGGCGAAGGCGTCGTCTGGCGCGTATTCAACACTAGCACCGACACCGCCGGTCAGTTGGAACTCGCCGCGAAATCCGACAAAGCAGTCGCACAGCTCGCGCTGGCGCCCGGAAACTATGTGGTCCACGCGGCTTATGGACGGGCGCAGGCGAGCGAAACGATCACCGTGGCCGAAGGCGCCAACAGCAAGAATGTGGTGCTCGAGGCGGGTGGCCTCCGGCTCAACGCGGCAGTCACCGGCGATGTGGCGATCCCGATCAATCTACTGCGCTTCGACGTATTCACCGCCGGAGCGACCGATTCCGACCGGGCGCTTGTGGCGCAGGGGATTGGCGCAAATGACATTTTGACGGTGAACGCCGGCACGTACCACATCATCTCGTATTTTGGCGACGTGAACGCGGTGGTCCGCGCCGATCTGCGCGTCGAGCCGGGCCAACTGACAGACGCAACACTCTATCACCGGGCAGCACAGATCTCATTCAAGCTGGTCAGCGAAGCGGGCGGCGAAGCCATTGCCGACGTCGACTGGACCGTGAAACCGGCGGGCGAAGGCGGCGCAACGCTCTTTTCGAACACCGGCGCCTTTCCCTCTACGGTTCTGCAGGAAGGCGACTATCTGGTGTTCGCCAAACGCGGCGACCAGGTTTTCAACCGCGCCTTCGAAGTTCAACCGGGGCAACCCAAAGAAATCGAAGTCCTGACGGCGGTTTACTAGCTGCGCTCATTGTCGATTTTATTGCTGGCGCCGCCCGCGGTGCTATAAGCGGCCCATTAACCGCCGGGGGGCGGACATCGATGGCACAGGCGGACCGCAAGCTGGTCCCTATCGTCTCGCTCGACGTGGTCGGTTATTCCCGGCTCACCGAGCTCAATGAACGTCAGACGCTGCGCCTTGTGCAGCGGGTCTACGATCGCATGGTTGCGCGCTCGATCGGCCGCCAGGGCGGCAAAGTCTTCAAGACCATGGGCGACGGTCTGCTGGCCGAGTTTCAGAGCGTTGTGGCGGCGGTCGAGTGGGTTGGCGAGCTTCAGCGCGAGCTCAACGAACGCAAGCTCAAGGTCCCGGGTGGCGGCTTCTTCCAGATCCGGGCCGGAATCGTACTCGCCGACGTGCTGGTGGCCGGTGACGACCTTTACGGGTCGGGGGTCAATCTGTCGGTGCGCGTCCAGGCATTCTCGCCGCCGGGCGGCATGACGATCACCAAATGGATGTTCCAATATCTAGACGGCCGGTCGGAGCTGCAATTCACCGACCTCGGGCCAACCGAACTCAAGAACGTCTCGCGCACGGTCCGGCTCTACGCCTGGCACCCCGAAGGCGTAGCGCCGAAGGTGGCGCCGGTGCCGCAGGAGATCGTTGCGATCCCGCAGTCGAGCCGACCGTCGGTGGTGGTGCTGCCCTTCGATAATCTGTCGGGCGAAGCCGACCAGAACTACTTCGCGGATGCCGTCGTCGAAGAGATCACGGCGACGCTGTCGCGGATCAAGGACTTCTTCGTCATCGCCCGAAATTCTGCGTTTTCCTACAAGGGCCGCTCCATTGATGTGCGGCAAGTGGGCAAGGAACTGGGGGTTCGATACGTGGTCGAGGGCAGTGTCCGCCGCGTCGGCGAACGCGTGCGCATTACCACGCAGCTGGTCGAGACCGACAGCGGCAACCACATCTGGTCGACCAAGGTGGACGGCGCAGTGTCGGATCTGTTCGACCTGCAGGACAAGGTAGCCGCTGAGGTCGCCAGCGCCATCCAGCCATCGATCCGCCGCGTCGAAGTCGAACGTGCCCGCTCGAAGCGGCCCGAAACGCTTGCAGCGTACGATCTTGTGATGCGGGCCCTGCCCCATCTATGGGCCCACCGCATGTCCGAGAACCCGCAGGCCATAGAGTATCTGGGCAAGGCGCTGGTGCTCGAGCCGAACTACGGGCTCGCTGCCGGCCTTGCTGCTTGGGCGCGCGGCCAGCAGGTCGCATACAATTGGGCGACTGATGTCGCAGCGGAGCGCGCCGAGGGTGAGCGGCTCGTCGAGATCGCAACGCAGACGGTCGGCGACGATCCGACCGCATTGACCGCCCTCGCTTCGGCGATGATGCAGCTTGGCGGCGATGTGCAGCAGGCCGCCAATTTCGCCGAGCGCGCCTTGAAGCTCGACCCCAACCATTCCTGGGCATGGATGCGACGTGGCTTCGGACTGGTCTACCTGGGGCAGGCCGAAGAGGGCCTCAAAGCATTCGAGCAATCGCTGAGGCTGTCGCCGCTCGACCCGTTTGCCTTCAATGTGCATCTGGGCATGGGGCTCGCCCATTTTGCGGCCGGTCGGCCGGAAAAGGGCATTGAGTTCGCTCGTCAGGCGCTGGCGGAGCGTCCGGGGTTGACCTGGCCCTATCGCGATCTGGCGACCTATTATGCCCACTCCGGCAAAATCGAGCAGGCGAAGGACGCGCTGGCCAAGTTCGTCTATTTGCGCCCTGCGATGTCGCTGGAATCCATCCGCGATGGGCTACGCTTCATGGAGCCGGTGCTGCTCGACCGCTATGTCGGCGGACTGCAACAAGCGGGGCTGGCCTGAGGGTTAACCCGTAGCTGCCGGAGCCGGTCGAATGCGACCGTTTGTGTTGCAGAGTTCTCAAAGCTGCTCAGCGAGGATGGTAACGTCATCCATCGGGGTCTTCCCTTGCTTCACCGACTTGAAAACCGGCTTCAGCCGCGACGCAACACCATGATCGTCGCGACGGCCATTTTCGAGAGCGGCCGGACGCGCGTGGATTGCATCATCCGCAATCTCAGCGATGGGGGTGCGAAGCTCGAATTCGCAACCGTCCGCGGCATTCCCCAGAGTTTTGACCTGCTGGTGCCGGGTCATCGTCCGCATCAGTGCAGAGTGGCATGGCGGGCGCTCAAGGAGCTGGGCGTCCAGTTCATCACCTAGCTTTCCCGTTCAAGCCGGGTTCATATGGTGTCTCCTAGATGTCGACTTGGGCATAGGAGGATGGTCGTGAAGCATCGGGCCTTTGTCATTGCGGGCGATCGCGCCGCGTTGATTGCCAACGATCTCGACGATTGCCGCTATCGTGCCGCGGTGCACTATCTCCCTGTCGGCGTTCAGGTGCCCGTGCGCAGCAATGGTGAATATGAAACGCAGTTCCTGATCGAGGACGGCACCCTCGAATTTATGGTGGGTGGAGCCTCGGCGTTCGTCACCGCTTCGGCGATCGTGCGCGTCGCTCCCGGTGTGCCCTATGCCTATCGCAATTTGGGCGACGAGACGGCACGCCTCCTCGTCCGTCTCGCCAAACCCGAACCGGCCTGTCACATGGTTCGCGCGTCGATCGAATACGCCGCCTGATCAGCCCTGCCCGGTCGCCCGCTTTAACAGGAGGTCGCGCTCGCGTTCGTTCTGCGTCATCCCGGCTGCACGGGCGAACTCGGCCCGAGCTTCATCGAAGCGCCCGAGCTTGTTCAGGAAATCGCCGCGGACGCTGGGCAGAAGATGATAGCTGCGCAGCTGGGGGATCTGCATCAGGGGTTCGACGATGGCGAGGCCTGCCGCCGGTCCATGCGCCATGGCGTGGGCGACGGCGCGGTTGAGCTCGACGATCGGCGACGGGGTCAGTTCTGCGAGTTCGTCGTAGAGATCTGCAATTGCGGGCCAATCGGTCTCGCCAGCCTTCCTAGCCCGCGCGTGGCATGCGGCAATGGCGGCCTGCATGGCGTAGGGGCCTTCGGCACCACCCAGGGCTGTCGCCGCCTCCAGTGCGGCAAGACCGCGACGGATCAGAATCTGGTTCCATTTAGACCTGTCCTGCTCGAGCAGTAAGATCGGGGTGCCGTCCTTCGTGACGCGAGCAGCGGAGCGCGACGCCTGAATTTCCATCAACGCTACGAGGCCGTGCACTTCAGATTCCTCTGGGGTGAGGCGGGCGAGAATGCGACCGACGCGCAGCGCCTCGTCGCAGAGTTCGGTGCGCATCCAGTCCGACCCCGCGGTCGCAGAGTAGCCTTCGTTGAACATCAGATAGAGGACCTCAAGCACCGAGCCGACACGCTCTGCCCTCTCCTCGCCACGCGGCACCTCGAAGGGGATTTTGGCGTCGGCCAGCGTCTTCTTCGCCCGCACAATCCGCTGCTGGATCGTCGGTTCGGGAACGAGATAGGCACGCGCGATCTCCGCCGTCGTCAGTCCGCCAACCAGCCGCAGCGTCAAAGCCGCGCGGGCTTCGGCACTGAGAACGGGATGGCAGGCGGTGAAGATGAGGCTGAGCAAATTGTCCTTCACATCATCGTCTAGACGCTCGGTGTGGTCCGGGGCTTCCTGCTCCCGCAGTTCTGCTTCGTAAGTCAGCGCGGGCATCGCCTTTGGTGCCATCACCTTGTTGCGGCGGAACTGGTCGATGGCGCGGCGCTTGGCAGTCTGCATCAGC
>JBDSHC010000143.1:0-12283 GCA_039918675.1 Devosia sp. | reverse complement strand
CGTGAATTGTGAGTGGTGAATTGTGAATGGCGAGCAGTCGAAGCCGATCACTGACTATCGCGATCTTGATGTTTGGAATGAGTCTATGAGCCTAGCGGCAGACGTTTACGAGGTGACGAAGGGCTTTCCGCGGGAAGAGCAATTTGGCATGACCTCGCAACTGCGCTGCGCCTCGGTCTCCGCCAACATTGCGGAGGGCTATGGACGCCAGCAGACCAAACCGTTCATTCAATTTCTGCGAATCTCACAGGGGTCGCTGAAAGAGGTAGAGGCGCTGGCGCTCTTGTCACAAAGGGTGGGGCTTATGACCAGCATGATCGCGGACCCGATACTGGTCCGGTGTCAGCGTATCGGGAAGATGCTGGTTGGGCTGATACGAAAGCTTGAAGCCAAGGAGGATCAGCGATGAGCATTTCCTCTTCCATTCACCATTCACCATTGGCCATTCACTGTGGCGCGGAGCGCCCCAATGGCTGAAGCCGACGTCAGAAACTTCACCATCAATTTCGGGCCGCAGCATCCGGCTGCGCATGGTGTGTTGCGCCTCGTGCTCGAGCTCGACGGCGAAGTCGTCGAACGTGTCGATCCGCATATTGGGCTGCTGCATCGCGGCACCGAGAAGCTGATCGAGACCAAGACCTATCTGCAGGCTGTGCCCTATTTCGACCGGCTCGACTATGTCGCGCCGATGAACCAGGAGCATGCCTTCTGCCTCGCGGTCGAAAAACTGCTTGGGCTCGAAGTGCCGCTACGCGGTCAGCTGATCCGCGTGCTCTACGCCGAGATCGGCCGGCTGCTCAGCCATATTCTCAACTGCACGACGCAGGCGCTCGATGTTGGCGCGCTGACGCCGCCGCTCTGGGGCTTCGACGAGCGCGAAAAGCTGATGATCTTTTATGAGCGCGCCTCCGGCAGCCGCATGCATGCGGCGTTCTTTAGGCCCGGCGGCGTGCATCAGGATCTGCCGCAGGCGCTGATCGACGATATCGGCACCTTCTGCGACCCGTTCCTCAAGGTTCTCGACGACCTCGAAGGCCTGATGACGGGCAACCGCATCTATATGCAGCGCAACGCCGATATCGGTGTGGTGTCGCTCGAAGACGCGTGGAAGTGGGGCTTTTCGGGCGTGATGATCCGCGGCTCCGGCGCCGCCTGGGATTTGCGCAAGTCGCAGCCCTATGAATGCTACGACCGGCTCGATTTCGACATTCCGATCGGCAAGAACGGCGATTGCTACGACCGCTACCTCGTCCGCATGGATGAGATGCGCCAGTCGATCCGCATCATGAAACAGGTTCTCGACCTGTTGAATTCCGCCGAAGGGCAGGGGCCGGTTTCGTCCACCGACGGCAAGGTCGTGCCGCCCAAGCGGGGCGAGATGAAGCAGTCGATGGAAGCGCTGATCCATCACTTCAAGCTCTACACCGAAGGCTTCAAGGTCCCGGCCGGCGAGGTCTACGCCGCCGTCGAGGCGCCCAAGGGCGAGTTCGGCGTCTATCTCGTCTCCGACGGCACCAACAAACCCTATCGCTGCAAGATCCGCGCGCCGGGTTTCGCCCATCTCAG
This sequence comes from Devosia sp., assembly GCA_039918675.1. Classification (GTDB taxonomy): domain Bacteria; phylum Pseudomonadota; class Alphaproteobacteria; order Rhizobiales; family Devosiaceae; genus Devosia_A. Next base: position 10,717 of record JBDSHC010000143.1, on the reverse strand, counting down.
CGCCATGGATTTCATGACTCGCGGCCACATGCTGGCCGACGTGTCCGCCATCCTCGGCTCGCTCGATATCGTCTTCGGTGAGGTCGATCGCTAATGTCCGTCCGTCGCCTCGCCGCAGACAATGTGCAGCCCGCCGCCTTCGTGTTCTCGTCCGAGAACCAGGTCTGGGCCGACAAAGTCATCGCTCGCTACCCCGCTGGCCGCCAGCAATCGGCGGTGATCCCGATCCTGTGGCGCGCGCAGGAGCAGGAGGGCTGGGTCACTCGTCCCGCCATCGAGGCCATCGCCCAGCTGTTGGGCATGGCCTACATCCGCGTCCTCGAAGTCGCGACGTTCTACACGCAGTTCCTGCTAAAGCCCGTAGGCTCCGAGGCGCACATCATCGTTTGCGGCACCACGCCCTGCATGCTGCGCGGCGCCGACAAGCTGCTGGAAATCTGCCAGCACAAGATCGCGCATGACCCGCTCGAGATTTCAGCCGACGGCAAGCTCAGCTGGGAAGAAGCCGAATGCATGGGCGCCTGCGTCAACGCTCCGATGATCGGCATCCGCGACGACACTTATGAAGATCTGACCGTCGAGCGCTTCGAGGAAATCATTGAGGCGTTCCGTTCCGGTAACGGCAAGTCGATCCCGGTCGGCACCCAGATCGCGCGCAAGAACGCTGCCGCCGAGGGTGGCGCGACCACGCTGCTGGAAGCCCCGACCGCCGAGCGCACCTACAAGCCGTTCCCGCCACCACCGCCCCCGCCGCCGGCGGCTCCTGCTGCCGCACCGGCTGCTGCGGCACCTGCTGCTGCGGCACCTGCTGCCGCACCCGCGTCACCGCCGCCGACCAACACCAAGGGCAGCGAGACGGCCGTAGAGAGTGCGCCGGCGCTGAAGGGCCCGCCGAATTCACCCAAGGTGTCCGAAGCCAAGGCCGAAGGTGAGCGCCTGCAGGCGAATGCCGAGGCCAAGGCCGATGGCGAGCCCAATAAGGCGATGCGGCCGGACGCGACAGGCGCTGAATCGCACGCCGGCAAGATCGATGGCGGCAAGTCGACCAAGAAGGCGCCCAAGAAGCTTTTCGAAGCGCCCGCCGGTCCTGCCGACGATCTGAAGCTCATCATGGGCGTCGGCCCAGTGCTTGAGCAGACGCTGAACGCCATCGGCATCACGACCTACAAGCAGGTCGCCGCGCTCACGCCCGAGCAGATCGACGCGGTCGAGGCCGAAGCCGGCTTCAAGGGCCGCATCGGCCGCAACAATTGGCTGCAGCAGGCGGATGTTCTCGGCCGCGGCGGCGTCGAGGACTACCGCAAGGTTTTTGGGAAGGACCCGAAATGATCGGGGCAGGGGAGGTCTAAATGCGCTTTGACTGGATCAACATTCTTGTAGGCGTCGTTTGTATCGTCATCGCTGGCTTGCTCGTCGGCTGGCTGCTCCCCTTGATCGGCCTCGGTGGGCTTCCGGGCTTCATCTACACCGCGCTGGCGGGGCTGCTGGGCATCATTGCTTGGCTCTTCATCACGCCGCGACTCAAGAGGTAGTTATGCTCGCCGACAAAGACCGCATCTTCACCAATCTCTATGGCCAGGGCGACTGGGGCCTCGAGGGCGCGCGTGCGCGTGGCGGCTGGTCGGATACCAAAACGTTCATCGACCGCGGTCGGGACTGGATCGTCAACGAGGTCAAGGGCTCCGGCCTGCGCGGCCGCGGCGGCGCCGGCTTCCCGACAGCGCTCAAATGGACCTTCATGCCCAAGGAGGGCGCGGGTGACGGCCGCCCCAGCCAGCTTCTCGTCAATGCCGACGAATCCGAGCCCGGCACCTGCAAGGATCGCGAGATTCTGCGCCACGATCCGCATCATCTGGTCGAGGGCTGCCTGCTCGCCGGCCGCGCCATGGGTGCCCACATCGCCTATGTCTACATCCGCGGCGAATTCATCCGCGAGCGCCACCATTTCGAGGCGGCCGTCCAGCAGGCCTATGACGCCAATCTCATCGGCAAGAACAACGTTCATGGCTGGGACTTCGACATCGTCGTCCATCACGGGGCTGGCGCTTACATCTGCGGCGAAGAAACCGCGCTGATGGAGAGCCTTGAGGGCAAGAAGGGCCAGCCGCGCCTCAAGCCGCCGTTCCCCGCGGCCATGGGTGTCTACGGCAACCCGACCACCGTCAACAACGTCGAATCCATCGCCGTCGTCCCGGAAATCCTGCGCCGCGGCGGCGCCTGGTTTGCCGGCATCGGCCGCGCCAACAACACCGGCACCAAGCTGATGTGCGTGTCGGGCCACGTGAACAAGCCCGCGACCTTCGAAGAAGCCATGGGCATCCCCTTCGAGGAGATGATCGAAAAGCACTGCGGCGGCATTCGCGGCGGCTGGGACAATCTGCTCGCGGTCATTCCGGGCGGCGCCTCTGTTCCCTGCGTCACCGGCGAAAAGATCCGCCCGGCGCTGATGGATTTCGACGGCCTCAAGGAAGCGGGCTCCTCGCTCGGCACCGCCGCGGTCATCGTGATGGATAAGTCCACCGACATCATCCGCGCCATCTGGCGCCTCTCGGCCTTCTACAAGCATGAGAGCTGCGGCCAGTGTACGCCCTGCCGCGAAGGCACGGGCTGGATGATGCGCGTGATGGAACGCATGGTCGAGGGGCGCGCGCAGAAGCGCGAGATCGATATGCTGTTCGAAGTCACCAAGCAGATCGAAGGCCACACCATCTGCGCCCTAGGCGACGCCGCGGCGTGGCCGATCCAGGGCCTCATCAAGAATTTCCGCCCCGTCATGGAAGCGCGGATCGACAGCTACACCTACCGTTCCGACAATGACGGCGCCGTGCCGTCGATTGCCGCGGAGTAAGAATGCACGTTGCTGAGCTCAACATCGGCCGGCTGAACCACCCGATCCACGATCCGCGGATGGCGGATTTCGTGAACAATCTCGCTCGCGTCAACGCAATGGCCGAGCGGATGCCGGGGTTCGTCTGGCGGCTGGTGGGCGATGGCAGCAATGATGGCGCGCTCGATCTGCGCCCCTATGCGAGCGACCCGATGATGGCCGTGAATATGAGCGTGTGGGAGACGGTCGAACACCTCGAGCAGTTCGTCTGGAACACCGTTCACAAGCGCTTCTACAATCGTAAGCCCGAATGGTTCGAGCACATGAAGTCGCATCACTTCGTGATGTGGCCGATCGAAGAGGGGCACACCCCCACCGTCGAAGAGGCGAAAGCCCGTCTCGAGCATCTCGAAGCCAATGGCAATTCCGATTTCGCCTATGACTGGGCGCATCTCGAGCAGATCAAGCTCTGGATGTCGCAGCGGTGCTCGGCATGACCGACATCCCGAACAAATCGCCGGCCAAAGCCGCGCAGGCGCTGCTGCTGTTCGGCATCGCCGTGATGCTAACGGCCGCGGTCTGGTGGCTGATCTATTACGGCCAGTATCGCGGCATGTTCGAGCTGCTCGACGTCAAGCTCGCCTGCTTCTCGGGTGACTCGGAAGAGTGCACCACGCTGCAGCGTTTCATCAGCCCTTCAGTCATCCCCGCCTACTCGCCCATGTTGCTGTGGGCCGGTACGGTGGTGACGCTGCTCGGGCTTTATCTCGTTCGCCGGAACAAGGCATAGCGGAATGGCCAATATCAAAGTCGACGGCAAGCTGGTCGAGGTCCCCGATTACTTCACGCTGATGCAGGCAGCGGAAGCGGCGGGCGCCGAAATTCCGCGATTCTGCTATCATGAGCGCTTGTCGGTCGCCGGCAATTGCCGCATGTGCCTCGTCGAGGTCAAAGGCGGGCCGCCGAAGCCGCAGGCGTCGTGCGCCATGTCGGTCAAGGATTTGCGGCCCGGCCCCAATGGCGAAGCGCCCGAAATGTTCACCAACACGCCAATGGTCAAGAAGGCCCGCGAAGGCGTGATGGAGTTCCTGCTCATCAACCATCCGCTCGATTGCCCGATCTGCGATCAGGGCGGCGAGTGCGATCTGCAGGACCAGGCGATGGCCTATGGCGTGGACACCTCCCGCTATGCCGAGAACAAACGCGCCGTCGAAGACAAATATCTCGGCCCGATCGTCAAGACCTCGATGAACCGCTGCATCCATTGCACGCGCTGCGTCCGCTTCACGACCGAAGTCGCGGGCGTGGCGCAGATGGGCCTCATCGGCCGCGGCGAAGATGCCGAGATCACCACCTATCTCGAGCAGGCGCTGTCTAGCGAGCTGTCTGGCAATGTCGTCGACCTCTGCCCGGTCGGTGCGCTGACGTCGAAGCCCTATGCGTTCCAGGCCCGCCCGTGGGAGCTGGTCAAAACCGAATCCATCGACGTCATGGATGCCGTCGGCTCCAACATCCGCGTCGACAGCCGCGGCCGCGAAGTGATGCGCATTCTGCCGCGCGTCAATGACGCGGTGAACGAGGAATGGATCTCCGACAAGACCCGCCACGTCTGGGATGGTCTCAAGTCGCAGCGCCTCGATCGCCCCTACGTGCGCAAGAATGGCAAGCTGCTGCCCGCAAGCTGGGATGAAGCCTTCACTGCCGTGTCGAACGCCATCAAGGCTTCGGGCATGGGCAATAAGGTCGGCGCTATCGCAGGTGATCTCGCCTCGGTTGAGGATATGTACGCGCTGAAGGCGCTGATGACGGCACTCGGCTCGGGCATGACCGATGTGCGCCCGCCCATGTCGGGGATCGATCCCTCGATGCCGCGCTCGGCCTATCTGTTCAACCCGACGATTGCCGGCATCGAAGAGGCCGACGCGATCCTCATCATCGGCTCGAACCCGCGTAAAGAAGCGCCGGTTCTCAACGCCCGTATCCGCAAGGCGTGGCGCGCCAAGGGCATGCCGATCGCCGTCATCGGCGATCATGCTGATTTGACCTATGGTTACGACTATCTCGGCGACGATCTGTCGGTGCTCGCCAAGGTCGCCAATGGCGAAGGCTTTGGCGAGAAGCTCAAGGGTGCTCTGAAGCCGCTGATCATCGTGGGTGAGGGTGCTGTTTCGCATGGTGCCGCCTGGAACAAACAGATCGGCCGCGACGTCATCGCGCTGGCGTCGAAATGCGCCACCATGGGCAACATTGCCGAAGGCTGGAACGGCTTTGCGCTGCTTCACAACGCAGCATCCCGCGTCGGTGGCATCGACATCGGCTTCGTGCCGCATAATGGCGGCGTCTGCTCGGCCGATCAGGTCAAACTCGCCGGCAAGGACGAATTGTCCGTGCTGTTCCTGCTTGGCGCCGATGAGTACGACACGACAGCGATGGGCAAGGCGTTCGTCGTCTATGTCGGCACGCATGGGGATGCCGGCGCAAACCGCGCCGATGTGATCCTGCCCGCGGCGGCCTACACTGAGAAATCTGGCACTTACGTCAGCACCGAGGGCAGGGTGCAGATCGCCGAGCGCGCCGTATTCCCGCCCGGCGACGCCAAGGAAGACTGGGCGATTTTCCGCGCCCTCAGCGCCGTGCTCGGCATGCCGCTGCCGTTCAACTCGCTGCGGGCCCTGCGCGCTGCGATCTATGCGGAATTCCCGCATCTGGCGCAGATCGATCAGATCGTTCCAGCCGGTATCGACGGCATCAAGGAACTCGCCGGTCGCGCCATCAAGACTGAGGGCGCCAAGCTCACTTCGCCGATCGGCGACTTCTATCTGACCAACCCCATCGCGCGCTCGTCGGCGATCATGGCCGAATGCTCGCAGATGCAGGCCGGTCTCAAGCAGGCGGCGGAGTAAGACATGGAATTCGTCGTCGCAGCGCTGAACTACCTGCTCGGCATCCCATTCCTAGGCTGGGGTACCGATGTGGGCTTCGTCTATAAGGGCCTGCTGTTCCTTGTCGCGCTGCTGATCTTCACCGCTTACATCCTGCTTGCCGACCGCAAGATATGGGCTGCCGTTCAGGTGCGCCGCGGTCCCAACGTCGTCGGCCCGTTCGGCCTGCTGCAGTCCTTCGCCGACCTCCTGAAGTTCGTGTTCAAGGAGCCGGTGATCCCCGCCAGCTCCGACAAGGTTGTGTTCTTCATCGCGCCGCTGGTGACGTCAGTGCTGGCGCTCTCGGCGTGGGTGGTGATCCCGCTCGATGCCGGCTGGGCTCTCGCCAACATCAATGTCGGCGTCCTCTACATCTTCGCGATCTCGTCGCTGGGCGTCTACGGCATCATCATGGCCGGCTGGGCGTCCAACTCGAAATACGCGTTCCTCGGCGCGCTCCGCTCCGCTGCGCAGATGGTGAGCTACGAGGTCTCGATCGGCTTCGTCATCATCACCGTGCTGCTCTGCGTCGGCTCCCTGAACCTCAGTGACATCGTCATCGCGCAGTCGCAGATGGGACTGGCCTACTGGCTCGGCGTGCCATGGCTCAGCTTCCTCAACTGGTTCTGGCTGCCGCTGTTCCCGATGTTCATCATCTTCTTCATTTCGTCGCTGGCCGAGACCAACCGTCCGCCCTTCGATCTGCCGGAAGCTGAATCCGAACTCGTCGCCGGCTTCATGGTCGAATATTCGTCGACGCCCTATCTGCTGTTCATGCTCGGCGAATACATCGCCATCCAGCTGATGTGCGCCATGACCGTCATCTTCTTCATGGGCGGCTGGGCCTCGCCCATCGATCTGCCGATCTTCACCTGGGTGCCCGGGGCGATCTGGTTCATCCTCAAGCTCTGCCTCGTCTTCTTCATGTTTGCCATGGTGAAGGCGTTCGTCCCTCGCTACCGCTACGACCAGTTGATGCGTATCGGCTGGAAGACCTTCCTGCCGATCTCGCTGATCATGGTCGTTATCGTCGCCGGGGTGCTGCAATACACCGGCTGGGGTTGGCACGGGGGAGCGATGTGATGGGTTTTCTCCGCGCTCTCAACGGCCTCTTGCTCCGCGAATTCGTCGCCGCCTTCTTCATGTCGATGCGCTACTTCTTCGCGCCGAAGAAGACCGTCAACTACCCCTTCGAGAAGATGCCGTACTCGCCGCGCTTCCGCGGTGAACACGCGCTGCGCCGCTATCCCAATGGCGAAGAGCGCTGCATCGCCTGCAAGCTCTGCGAAGCGATCTGCCCGGCGCAGGCCATCACCATCGAAGCCGGTCCGCGCCAGAACGATGGCACGCGCCGCACGCTTCGCTACGACATCGATATGGTCAAGTGCATCTATTGCGGCATGTGCCAGGAAGCCTGCCCGGTCGATGCGATCGTCGAAGGGCCGAACTTCGAATTCGCGACCGAAACCCGCGAAGAGCTCTATTTCAGCAAGGAAAAGCTCCTTGCCAATGGCGACCGCTGGGAGCGCGAGCTCGCGCGCTCTATCGCCCAAGACGCGCCGTACAGGTGAGATGACATGACCCTCGCGCTGCTCTTCTTCTACCTGTTCTCGATTATCGCGGTGGCCTCGGCCTTCATGGTGATTGCCTCGCGCAATCCAGTCCACTCGGTGCTGTTCCTGATCCTCACCTTCGTCAACGCGGCGGGCCTCTTCATGCTGGCCGGCGCGGAGTTTCTCGCGCTGATCCTCATCGTCGTTTATGTCGGCGCCGTCGCGGTGCTGTTCCTCTTCGTCACCATGATGCTCGACGTGGACTTTGCGTCGCTGCGCACCGGCATGCTGCAATACGCGCCGATCGGCGTCGTGATCGGCGGCATCCTCCTGCTCGAACTGCTGCTCGTCGGCGGCAGCTACATGATGGCGCCGACCGTCACGGGTACGTCGGTCGTTCCGATCGACCACACCATCGACAACACCCGCGCGCTCGGCCAGGTGCTCTACACGCGCTACGTCTTCCTGTTCCAGGGCGCCGCCGCCGTGCTGTTGGTCGCCATGATCGGCGCTATCGTTCTGACGCTCCAGCACAAGCCGAACGTCAAACGGCAGGACGTCGACCACCAGACGCGGCGCAAGCGCAGCGAAGGCACCGAGCTCGTCAAAGTCAAATCGGGGCAGGGGCTCTAACATGCTTGCAGCAGCCGGAATTGGCCTTGGCCACTATCTCACCGTCGGGGCGATCCTGTTCACGCTGGGCGTGTTCGGCATCTTTTTGAACCGCAAGAACATCATCATCATCCTGATGTCGGTCGAGCTGATCCTGCTCGCGGTCAATATCAACTTCGTCGCGTTCTCGGCCGAGCTCAACGATCTCGCCGGGCAGGTTTTTGCGCTGCTGATCCTCACCGTCGCCGCCGCCGAGGCCGCCATCGGCCTTGCCATCCTCGTCATCTTCTATCGCAACCGCGGCACCATCGCGGTCGAAGACGTCAACTCGCTGAAGGGCTGACCAATTGATCCAGGCGATCGTATTCTTTCCGCTGATCGGCGCGCTTATCGCGGGGCTGCTCGGCCGCATCATCGGCCACCGCACCGCCGAATATGTGACGACGGGCCTTCTGATCATTGCGGCTGCCCTGAGCTGGGTGGTGTTCGCCGGCTATTGGTTCGCGCCTGAAGCTGCCGAAGGGGCAGGGCATGCCGAGGCCACCAAGGTCGTCGTGCTCGAATGGATCCACTCGGGCCCGCTGGCGCTCGACTGGGTGCTGCGCGTCGATACGCTGACCGCGGTGATGCTCGTCGTCGTCACGACCGTCTCGAGCCTCGTCCACGTCTATTCCATCGGCTACATGGCCGACGATCCGCACCGCTCGCGCTTCTTCGCCTACTTGTCGCTCTTCACCTTCGCCATGCTGATGCTGGTGACCGCCGACAATTTCCTCCAGATGTTCTTCGGCTGGGAGGGCGTCGGCCTCGCCTCGTACCTGCTGATCGGATTCTGGTACACGCGCCCCTCGGCCAGCGCCGCGGCGATCAAAGCCTTCGTCGTAAACCGCGTCGGCGATTTCGGCTTCGCGCTCGGTATCTTTGCCTCGCTGATGATCCTCGGCCATCTCGATTTCGATGGCGCGTTCCATGCAGTGCCCGAGCATGTGGGACAGACCATCCGCTTCCTCAGCTGGGATCTCGACGCGATGACCGTCGCCTGCCTGCTGCTGTTCATGGGCGCGATGGGCAAGTCGGCGCAGTTCCTGCTTCACACCTGGCTGCCGGACGCGATGGAAGGCCCGACACCGGTCTCGGCGCTCATCCACGCTGCAACCATGGTCACCGCCGGCGTCTTCATGGTCGCCCGCTTGTCGCCGATGTTCGAGGCCGCGCCGATCGCGATGAATGTCGTCTTCGTCGTTGGTGCCATCACCGCGTTCTTCGCGGCGACGGTCGGGCTCGTCCAGAACGACATCAAGCGCGTCATCGCCTATTCGACCTGTTCGCAGCTCGGCTACATGTTCGTAGCGCTCGGCGCCGGCATGTTCTCGGCCGGTATTTTCCACCTCTTCACCCATGCCTTCTTCAAGGCGCTGCTGTTCCTTGGCGCCGGCTCGGTCATCCACGCGATGCACCATGAGCAGGACATGCGGAACATGGGCGGGCTCGCAAAGAAGATCCCGCGCACCTATTGGATGATGCTCATCGGCACGCTGGCGCTCACCGGCGTCGGTATTCCGGGCCTGCCGATCGGCTTTGCCGGCTTCTTCTCCAAGGACGCCATCATCGAGACGGCCTATTCGGTCGGGGGCAATCTCGGCACCTTCGGCTTCTGGTCGCTGGTCATCGCCGCGATGTTCACGAGCTTCTATTCCTGGCGCCTGATCCATCTGACGTTCCACGGCCAGCCGCGCCACGACGCGCCCGCCGCCGCCGCTGCGCATGACCACAATTCGCATGCCGAGCCGGACGATCACGCGCACGGCCATGACGACCATCACGGCTCCGCCTACGACACTGCGCATGAGAGCCCCAATGTCATGATGGTGCCGCTCTACATCCTCGCCGCCGGCGCCGTGCTTGCCGGTTTCATCTGGCATGAGGACTTCGTCGGCCATGCCGAGCACATCGCGCATTTCTTCGCCGGCTCGGTCGTCGTCAGCGAGCAAGTGGTCGAAGCCGTCCACTCGGTTCCGCTCTGGGTCAAATGGTCGTCGACCATTGCCATGCTGCTCGGCTTTGCCGCCGCCTGGTACATGTACATGGTCGACAAGGCCATGCCGGCGCGCCTCGCCGGGACCAATCCGGGCCTCTACAAATTCCTGGTCAATAAATGGTATTTCGACGAGCTCTACGACTTCCTGTTCGTCCGCCCGGCGCTCTATGTCGGCCGCGCGCTGTGGAAGGGCTTTGACGACTGGCTGATCGACAAGACCGTCGTCGAAGGCCTAGGTAACCGGGTGAAGGACGTCACCGCACGCGTGGTGAAGCTCCAGTCCGGCTACCTCTACCACTACGCCTTCGTCATGCTTATCGGGATCGCCGCCATACTCACCTGGGTCATCGCGACGGGAGGGCTGCTCGGATGAATATTGCCGATCACCTCCTGACGCTCATCACCTTCCTGCCGGCTATCGGCGCCTTCTTGCTGCTGTTCGTTCCGGGCAATGATGAGGCGGGCAAGAACCTCGCGCGCTGGGTCGCACTGCTGACCTCGCTCGTCACTTTCGCGCTCAGCCTGTGGATGTGGTCGCGCTACGATGCTTCCAATCCGGGCTTCCAGTTCGTCGAGAACTACGAATGGATCGGCGCCTCCATCGGCTACCGCATGGGTGTCGATGGCGTCTCGATTCTGTTTGTGGTGCTGACGGCACTGCTGATCCCGGCCTGCCTGCTCTCGAGCTGGAACTCGATCACCACGCGCGTCCGCGAATACATGATCATCTTCCTGATCCTCGAGACGCTCTGCATCGGCGTGTTCT